>JBBRDK010000083.1:0-16460 GCA_038203955.1 Thermoanaerobaculia bacterium
GCCGATCTTGTGCCCGACCGGGTGCTGCATGAACGCGTTCGTGGCCGTGATGAACCAGCCCGAGGCCCAGCTCCCGACGAAGAGCGCGACCGCCGCGAGAAAGTGCCCCGTGCGCGAGAGCCGCTTCTCACCGAAGACGAGAAGAGAGAGGAAGGCCGATTCGAGGAAGAACGCGAAGAGCCCCTCCATCGCGAGGGTGTGTCCGATTACGTTTCCCGCGTACCGCGAGAAACGCGCCCAGTTCGTCCCGAACTGGAACTCCATCGGAATCCCCGTCACGACGCCGATCGCGAAGTTGATCCCGAAAATCCGGATCCAGAAGCGTGCCGCGTCGTTCCAGCGCTCGCCGCCGGACCGCAGGCCGAGCGCCTTCATGACGACGATCAGGAAGGCGAGGCCCATCGTGAGGACGGGAAACAAGTAGTGAAAAAGGATCGTGAATGCGAACTGGAGGCGGTGGAGGAAGAGGGGCTCTCCCATTTGCAACTCGTTCCCAGTATAGAGGCGGCGGGATATCGTCCGCGCCCATGAGCACCGTCGCAAATGTTCTCATCGCCCTCGTCGCGGTCCTGCACGCCGGGTTTCTCGTCCTCGAGATGTTCCTCTGGAAGACGCCGACGGGGCGGCGCGTCTTCGGCCTGCCGCCCGAGGTCATGGCGGCGTCGGCCCCGCTCGCCGCAAACCAGGGGCTCTACAACGGCTTCCTCGCCGCGGGGCTCGTATGGGGCCTCGTCCTCGGCCCGGCGGGCTTCTCCGTGAAAGTCTTCTTCCTCTCGTGCGTCGTCGTCGCCGGCGTGTTTGGCGCCGCCACCGCGAAGAAGACGATCCTCTTCGTGCAGGCGCTCCCCGGTGCGCTCGCGCTCGTCGCGGTCTGGCTCGCGCGGTGATTCTCGCGCCGGGTGTAGGCTGACGACGGGCGCGCTCCGCGCCCGAGGAGTCCCGTCATGACGCTCTGCCCCATCGCCCTCGCCGTCGGATGCAGGAAGTGCCCGATGTTCTCGTTCTGCCCCGTCAAGACCATCATCGGCGACCAGAAGGAAGCCGAGAAGCCCGGACCGAAGGCGAAGGGCGGGAAGAAGGGCTGAGAGCAGTCCCCCCGGCCCGCACGGCCACCACACGCCGGGCGTCCGCCCTCGCGGCGGGCGCCGCCCTTTTCCTCTGTGCGTGCGCCCGCGGACCGCACGACCCCGTCCTCGACGCGCTCCACGGCGCGGCCGCGGCGGCCGAGAAACGCGACGCGGACGACGTCATGGCCCGCGTCTCCGAGACGTTCCGCGACGCCGAGGGCGGCGGGAAGGCGGACGCGGCCGCCCTCGTGAAGCGGTACCTCGCCGCGTACGAGTCCCTCTCCCTCACGCTCGAAGGTGTCGCGGTCGAGCGCGGCGCCTCCGCAGCGCAGGCGAGGTTCAAGGTGCGCATGTCGGGCAGGCCGCGCGCCGCCTTCGGCCTCGACGGGCTCTTTCCCCGCTCGTCGCGGTGGAGCTTCGACACGCGGCTCGAGGCCGAAAAGGGCGGATGGCGGATCGTCTCCGCCTCCTGGTCCCGGCTCGAAGGCGAGTAGCCAGTGGCGGCGCGGCCCGACAGCTGGGTCCTCTACGACGGGGCGTGCGGCTTCTGCAGCCGATGGGTCCCCTTCTGGAAAGGCACGCTCGGAAAGCGCGGCTTCGGGATCGCGACCCTGCAGGAGCCGTGGGTCGCCGCGCGCCTCGCCGCGGGAGGTGTTCCCGCGGACGAGCAGCTCGACGACTTTCGGATCCTCGTCGACGCGACCCGGGAAGTCGTCTCGGGCGCCGACGCGTACCGCTTCGCGTTCCGCCGCATCTGGTGGGCGACGCCGCTCTGGCTCCTGTCGGTCACGCCCGGCCTCCGGCGCCTCTTCGACCGGGGCTACCGGGCCTTCGCCGAGAACCGCTATCGCGTGTCGAAGGCCTGCCGGCTCCAGGAGTAAAGGCTCAGCGGGTCGCGGGCGCCTGCGCCTGCGTGAACTTCGACTTCGGGTCGAGCGCGGCCGGCGTCTTCTGCGGCTCTACGCGGTCGGCCGTGCGGGCGTCGGAGCCCTCTTCGAACGGGATGCGCACCGTCACGGCGTCGCCCGGCTTGATTCCCTCGTGGACGAACGCGCCCTTCGCGAGCGGGATGCGCCGCTCTTTGCCCGTGCGGCCGTCGAGAACGGTGATCGCCTCGCCCTTGTCCAGGCGCACGAGGCTTCCGCGCACCGTCCGGTACGCCGCGTTCACGACGGAAGGCCCGGTCGGTCCCGAGTTGTGCGGGGGCGCAAGGGTGACCAGGCCGCCACCGGCGTCCGCCGATGCGTCGGTCCTGTCTCGCGTGGGCCTCGGTGCCGGTGTGTTCCTCTCGAAGACGATGCCGTCCTTCGTTTCCACGATCTTGCCACCTGGAGTGGGCTGCGCGGAGCCCGCACGGGCGGACGCAAGGAGAACGAGCGCGGCGAGCGTCCTCTTCATGGTCTGGAGATTCTAGAACGGCGGCGCCCTCCGATAGGCTGGCTTTGCCTTTCGAGGTGGCCGCGGTCCATCCTCATGAGCCCTCCTCGGCGCGGAACAGGGTCAGGGCGAATCCGGCGGAACGGTCGAGCCAGCGGCGCGCGCGGGCGAAGCCGGCCTCCGACGCGAGGCGGTCGACGTCCTCCGGCTCGTACTTGTGCGAGCTCTCCGTGTGGATCGTCTCGCCCGGCTCGAAGACGACCTCGATTCGGGCCCCCGGGATCCGGACGCGCTGTCTCACGAGGCTCACGAGGTGCATCTCCACGCGGCGCTCCGCGGCGTTCCAGGCAGCGTGGTGGACCCAGGCCGGAAGGTCGAAGTCGGCGTCGAGCTCTCGGTTCAGCCGGACGAGGAGGTTGCGGTTGAACGCCGCCGTGACGCCGAGCGGATCGTCGTACGCCTCGAGGAGCTCGGCTTCGCTCTTCACGAGGTCGGTCCCGAGGAGGAGCGCGTCGCCGCGGCGGAGGCGCCGTCGGATCGCGGCGAGGAGGCGCGCGGCGTCCGGCGGGTCGAAGTTCCCGATGTTCGATCCGAGGAAGAGGACGAGGGTCGTGCCGCGCTTCCGCAGAATCCGCGTCGCGTCGCGGAGGCCGGCTTCGTAGGCGGCGCGGTGGGCCGTCACGGCGACGCCGGGAATTTTCGCGAGCCGCTCACGCGACGCCGCGACGGCCGCCGCCGAGAGGTCGACCACGTGGGCGTGCGGCTTTTTCCCCGCCCGCCCCAGCGCCTCGACGACGACGGCGAGCTTCTCGCCGCTGCCCGAGCCGAGCTCGACGACGCGCGCGGGACCCGCGATTTCTGCGGCGACCGCGGGCGCGGCCCGCCTGAGGAGGCGCGTCTCGGCCCGCGTGACCTGGTACCACGGGAGCCGGCAGATCGCCTCGAAGAGCCCCGAGCCGAGCGTGTCGTAGAAGTACTTCGGAGGGAGCGAGCGCGGCCTCGCCGCGAGGCCGGTCTTCACGTCGCGGGCGAGGCTCACAGTTGGACGCACCGGAACTTCGCGTACGCATACGGGTAGCGCCCCTGGAACCAGTTGCGGAACGTCCGCCGGACGAGGGGCGCGGGTGTCCCGGGAGATGCGCCCTTGAGGACGAAGTGGCGGCCGTCGAAGAAGTCCGCCGAGTATCGCGGGTACGTCCGCATCGGCGTGAAACCCTCGAAGGGCGCGAACGGCGTGGACGTCCACTCCCATCCGTTCCCCACGAGCTCGTGCACGCCCCACGCGCTCACGCCCGCCGGGCGGGAGCCGGCCGGAACGGGGTCGTCCTGCCCCGCACCGAGGTTCGCGCGGGACGGGTTCGGCGCCTCGTCGCCCCACGGGTGCGTGCGCTCGCCGCCCTCGGGCGTTCCGAACGCCGCCCGGTGGAACTCGGCCTCCGTCGGAAGCCGACGTCCCTTCCAGCGCGCGTACGCCGAGGCCTCGGCGTGGCTCACCCAGACCGGCCAGGCCGGAGGAAGGGGGATGAGACCGAACTGCGCGGCCCACGTCCAGGCGCTCCCCTCCTTCCGCCAGAACGACGGATGTGCGATGCCGGCCTTCGCGAGCCACTCGGCGTCGCCCGGCCCCCAGAGGGACGCGTTCCGGTAGCCGCCCGCGTCGACGAACTCGAGGTACTCCCCGTTCGTCACGGGCAGGGAGTCGATCGTGAACTCCGGGACGAACGTGCAGGTCTTCGGAAACTCGTTGTCCCAGCCGAACGGGATCTCGCCTTGCGCGACACCGAGCGTCGCGACGCCTGCGGCGATCCGTACGGACTCCGTGCGCGGCGCGCGGGCCGACGTCTCGGGAGGCGCGGCGCCCGCGGGCGCACGCTTGAGGCCGTACGGGAGGCGGTGGAGCATGTACCGGAGCGTCTCGAGGTGCATGAGCTCGTGCTCGATCACCGTGAAGACCGCGTCCTTCGGGAGCGCCCCCGACACGAGCGCCGTCTCGACGGCGGCGTTCGCCCGGCGGGCGTAGTCCGTCACCTCTTTCCGGGGCGGCCAGCACGTCTCCGGCGGCGCGCCGCCTTCGGCGGGCGGATCGATGCCGCGCTGGAAGAGGAGCTCGAGCGGCTCGTCGAGGGGCGGCCGCCCCAGCACTTCGTTGAGCAGCTTGATCGCGCCGAAGGCGGCGAGATGCCCCTCGTAGAAAACGAACGGGTGGCGGAGCGCGATCGGGCGCGCCTCGTACGCGGCGGGCTCGAGCGTCTCGTCGAAAAAGTGCCGCGTCTCGGCGCGAGCCGCCCGCCATCTCGCGAGGACCATGCCCTGAAACTCTAGCGCACGAAACGGGGCGTCGGCTTCGGCAACGTCACCAGCTTCCCGCCCCGGACCGAAACGTTTCCGGCGGCCCCGCCGCCGGAGCGATAGGTGCCGTCGGGCGGGACGGCGCCCGCCTCCGGGCGCCCCCCGTGAAGGCCATCGCCGAAGCGAACCTCGCCCGTCTGGCTGTTCAAGACGAAGACGCGGCCGTCCGCAAGCGTCATCTTGCGATCCCATTCCTTCGTGAAGGTGAAGGGCTTGTGCATGCGCTTGGCGGTGGCCTGCCCGCTCGCCGCGTCGACGGAAAGCGCGAGAACGACGGCGGCGAACGCCGGGATGCTTCTCATCGCCTCTCCTCTCAGGGTGTCGTCACGAGCGGCAGCTCGACGAAGCTGGCCTGCCCCGGTGTGTGGAAGACGCGCTGTGTCGCCTTCACGTAGTCGCCCGGCTTCGCGGTCATGATGTTCGGCACGAACGTCTGCGGGTTGCGGTCGTAGAGCGGGAACCAGCTCGACTGGATCTGCACCATCATCCGGTGCCCCGGTAGAAATACGTGATTCGCGGTCGGAAGAGTGAAGCGATAGAGAAGAGGCTTGTCCGGCGGGATCGCCTTGCCCGTCTCGAGACTCTCGCGGTAGCGGCCGCGGAAGATGTCCGCCGAGACCATCAACTGGTATCCGCCCATCGGGGCGTCGCCCGCGACCTCGTCGGGATACACGTCGATCACCTTCACCACCCAATCGGAATCCGTGCCGGAGGTTGAAGCGACGAGATTCGCGATCGGCTGGCCGCTGATTTTGACGGGGGCGGCGAGCACATCCGAGACGAAGGCGAGAACGTCCGTGCGGCCGGAAGCGTCGCGCTGGTCGTCGACGAGCCACCGGGCCCACCGCGCGCCGCTCGCGTCGACGGGCCGCGGAATGAAAGGAACCGGCTTCGAAGGATCCGATACGTATTCCTCGAACTCGGCGCCGGGCGCAGCAGGCGGAGCGGATCCGAGCGCGAGCTTCAGGCCCGGGCCGAGGTAGAGAGGCGTCGGCTTGACCGTGCACCCTCTGCCCTCGGCGCAACCCGCGGGCCAGGACGCGAGCCGCCTCCACGTATTGGTACCGGTCTCGAATGCGGTCACCGGGGCGACGTCCGCCTTCGGCGCGCCGTCCTTCAGGTACTGGTCGAGGAAAGGACGCAGGACGTCGCGCCGGAACGTCAGCGCCGTGTCGCTCCGAAATTTCAGCGCACCGAGACTGCTCCCGTCGTGGATCTCCTGACCGTGGTGCCACGGACCGAGCACGAGAAAGACCTTGTCGTTCCCGGTGTCCTTCGGCTCGATCGCCTTGTAAACCGCGATGGCGCCGTAGATGTCCTCCTGGTCCCACAGGCTGTGGACCAGCATCACGGGCACCTGCAGCGGCTGCGCGGCGAGCAGCCTGTCCACGGCCTGTTCGCGCCAGAAGGCGTCGTAGCTCGGATGCTCGAGGATCTTTTTCCAGAAGCCGACCTGCTCCATACCGTGCCGCCGGCCGAGCTCGCCCGCGGACCCTGCGTCCAGAAACATGTCGTAATCGTCGTAGTGGGTGCGCCACCACTTCTGCTCGTTCTTCCGCGTCGCCTCCTGGTCCCAGATGTACGGCATCCCCTGTTCCCGGAACGCGCCGTTGTGAAACCAGTCGTCGCCCATCCAGCCATCGACCATCGGGTTCATCGGGACGGATACCTTCAACGCCGGGTGCGGGTGGATGAGCGCCATCAGGGGAAGAAATCCGTCATAGGAGATCCCGAGAATTCCGACCTTGCCGTTGCTCTCGGAAACGTTTTTCACGAGCCAGTCGATCGTGTCGTACGTGTCGGTCGCGTGGTCGACCGGCGTCGGGTTCAACGGCCCGTGTAGAGGCCGGTTCATGACGTAGTCGCCCTCGGAGCCATATTTCCCGCGCACGTCCTGCACGACGCGGATGTAGCCCCCTTCGACGATGACGTCGGTGGCGTTGTCGTAGCCCGTCAGGATCGATCCGAGATGGGAGCTGTGCGCGTGGCTCGTCAGCCCGGACGCGTCATACGGCGTGCGCGTCAGGAGGATCGGAGCGCCCTTCGCTCCCTTCGGAACGAGGATCACCGTGTGGAGCTTCACTCTGTCGCGCATCGGAATCATGACCTCGCGGCGGGCGTAGTCCCATCCGACGGTCGCCGGCTCGAGCTTTGCCGGCGTCTCGCTCGGGAGACCCGGGTACGCGGCGGCCGGCGGAGCCGCGGCTTTCTTCTGCGCCAGCCCGGGAGCCGGAATCAGCATCACGAACAGCGCGGCGATAAGAGCAAACTCACACCGCAGGGCCGTCCCCGTCATGAGACCTCCGTCAGTGAATCGATGGATTGGTGAGCGTTGAAAGAATTGTGATGCGTTGGACGAACGACCTTCCGGCTGAGAGCTGAAAGCTGGCGGACGGCTTTTAACAGTTCTCGTATTTCCAGTTGCGCGACTTTCCCTCCGCGAGCCACTCGAGCGTCGTCGCGAGGCGCTTTTCCCGCGTGTCCTCGCGTTTGGCCTCCGTAATCCATTCGACGTACTCCCGCCGGTGGCTCGGGGAGAGCTTCTCGAATGTCGCTGCGGCCGCCTTGTCCTTCTTCAACCCCGCCGCGAGATCCTCCGGCATCTCGACTGATTTCGCCGGCCCGCGCGCGGGCCGCGGACGCGCCGGCACGTCGGACGCGTTCAACTCCGCGGCCTTCCGGATGTAACGCGTCAGCTTCCGGTCCGCGGGCAGGTCCGCGAGGCTGCGGATGCGTCCGAAGCTCCCCATCGCCGTGGCTTCCTTTTCCCCGTCATCGCCCAGGACTTCCTTCATCCCCTGATGCCAGAAACCGAACGTGCAGTGCTCCTTGAACGCCCCCATTCCGCACATGATCTTTCCGCCATAGGTGAACGCGGGCATGCTCCACTTGAGTGTTTCTTCCACCTCCGGACACGCCTCGTGGACGAGCTCCCGCAGGTGCCGCAGGATCGGTTTTGCAAAATCGGGCGCCCTGTCGATGTGATCGTCTACGCGGGGATCGGTGTTCTTCATACCCTGGCCTTTCGAGCTTCCCGGGGAATTGTACGAGAGAGGGGAAGCGATGTCCCCCGGGAGATTAGATATCCTTGAGGCATCAAGCGAGGACCTCATGCATTTCTCTCTCATCGGTCTGCTGGTGCTCCTGCTCGTCGCCGCCGTCTGCGGAGCGATCGGGCGGGCGATCGCCGGCGGGACGACGGGCGGCTGCCTCGTCTCGATCGTGGTCGGATTCGTGGGCGCCCTGCTCGGCTCGTGGTTGGCGCACAAGATGCGGTTGCCGGAGCTTTTCATTCTCCAGATCGACCGTCATCCCTTTCCGGTTCTCTGGTCGATCATCGGCGCGGCGTTGTTCGTGGCTCTGGTGCATCTGATCTCGGGACGGGACTGAGAATCTGTTCATGCCGATGCCGACGACGGAAAACGTGGTCCTGCCGAGCGGTCCGGCGCTATGCGTCCGCTCTGACTTCCGGAGGCGCTCCATGCGGGCCATTTTCAGGTCTCTCGCGGCGGCTTTCTGCGTCGTGGTGGTTTGCCTTCTCGTGTCCTGCCAGAGCGGGGGAACGGCGAGCCCCGGGTCGGCGGCCGCCGAGAAAAAGGGCGCTCCGAAGGTGCGTTCCGACGCGGATCTCCGGGCGGCGGTTCGCAATCCGGACATGTCGGTGCGCCTCGCAGCGGTGGAGGAGCTCGGCCCCCGGGCCGCAACCTCCGACGAGGCGGTCGCGGCGCTCGTCGAGGCGCTCACGGATTCGGCCCCGCTGGTGCGCCGGTTTGCGGCGGGCGGCCTCGCCGGAGTGAAATCCCCGTCGGCGCCCCTGCTCCTCGCGCTCGGAAGACTTTTGAAAGATCCGGAGGTCGAGCCCCGCGAGAGCGCGGCGAGATCCCTGGCTGCCCTCACCCCCCGTGCGGATGCCGCCGCCGTCAAGGACCTCGGCGTGATGCTCGCCGCCGCGACGGCCGACAAGGAGTCCTCGGTCCGGGCGTTCGCCCTCGAGGCGCTGGGCGGTCTCGGGGTCGCGGCCGCTCGGGTGGTTCCGGCGATCAAGCCCGCGCTCGAGCGCGCGATCGCCGATCCGGCGCCCGAAGTTCGAGGCGCCGCCGCGGCGGTGGCCGGCCAGTTCGGGACCGGGGTTCCATGGGCCATGGGGCTCCTCATCAAGGCGCTCGCCGATCCCGTCCACGACGTGCGGAAACAGGCGGTCGTCGCTCTGGAAAAGATGGGCCCGGACGCGGCCCCGGCGACGCGCGCTCTCGCGCGGCAGCTTCGCGGCAAGGAAATGTACCTCCGCGTTTTTGCCGCGGACGCCCTGACGGCAATCGGTCCCCGCGCGCGCGCCGCGCTGCCGGAATTGAAGGCGCTGGCCGCGCGGGGCTTCAAGGACATCGCAGGCTCTCAGGAGGTCGAAGCGAAACAACTGCCGGAGGCCGTCGCGCGGGCGATCCGGAGCATCGAGGGGAAGGCGCCGAAAAAGGCGAAGGAGGCCGCCGAAAAGTCGGCCGCTTCGGCCGAAGCGGTCCCGTCGGGACTACCCTCCGCCTCCGGCGTGAAAGGCCACTTCGAGGAGATCAACACGGGCGCTTTCGAACTGGTAGATGGGATCGCCTATCAGGCAGGCGCACCTGCAGGCGCCACCGTCGTGTACGCGGTCAACAAGCCCATCGCCTCCGCGGTTCTCGCCGAATCGCCGTGCCCGATGACGCACGCGAGGGCGATCACCGCGCTTCGCGACGCCGGATACGTCGAGGCGACTCTCGACCCCGCCGGCGAGTCGAAGTACCTGGCCTACGGGCTGCCGTTTGGCGGAAGTGGGCGGGAAGACGAGGTGGGCGGCCACTACTGGTCCTCGTCCCTGCGACTCGCCGGCGGGCGCGCTTCCGGGAACATCGAGCACAAGAGCCACGGCGGCTTCGAGTTCGACCTTCCGCTGTCGAGCCCGAAGGTCACAGAGGTGAGTGAAGGCGAGCGGATGCACAACAAGCGGGGAGATGCCTCCGCGCCGCCCCTGACCGAGGCGGCGGTCACAGGTTCGTACGCGGCGGTGCGCGAGGCGGCGCTGCGCAAAGACTTGAAGGCGATTCTGACCGCGCAGGGCTTCGACGCAAAACAGATCGCCGCGATCGCGAAGCTCAACGGCATCGGCGCGGATGTCGCCCGGTATTCGAACCGGTTTTTAAAACCCGGCGCCCCGGCGGACTTCCAGAACGGCCCCGGCTATGGCGCGGTCGCGGGACGCGGCGTCAACTCCAACGGCGAGAAGTTTGCGAACTACTACTGGTTCACGCCGTGCCGGGGAAAGCTGGTCCTCGTCAGCATCACCGAGAATCCGCAATAAATTCCGGCGCTGCGGGTGAAAAAAAGAGTGCGCTGCGAGCTTGCGCCGCCGTCCGGCCGGCCGCCGAAGTGCCAGATCTGTCGGTCCAGGAAACAAAATCAACGCAAACGGGCTTCGTCTCTTTCGTTTCCCCCCTTTCCCTCTTCCCATTCCGCGTGCCGATTCCTCCGCTGACTCTCACAACGCCCGGCGCGGAACCGCAGGGTGTCCTGCTCAATGCGGAACCGTCACCTGCACTTGCGCTGTGGAGGTGGCGCCTGCGGGATCGGCGCACTGGATGGCGATGGTGTAGATGCGGCCCCGTCCGGGCCCGGAGCGCTCCGCGCGAAGCTGGACGTGGTGGGGGTCGAGGACCTGCCAGTCGGTCGACGTATTGCCATCCCCCTTTCCGTTCGTCGGTTCGTTGCTGGTGATGGAAAGACCGCAGAGCACCGGGCTGCCGCAGTTGTCGGCGGCCGTGTAGCTCACGGTGATCGGGACCATTTTGTGGTTTGGCGGGGAGAGGACATTGCGGTCGACCGCGGCACCCGAGATCGCCGGCGCGGGATTGGAAACGTCAATCGTCGTCGTCGCCGTGTTGTTTCCCGGCACCGGGTCGAAGGGTCCGCCTGAAACCGTGGCGGTGTTGGTCAGCACGGCGCCATCGGTCAGATCGCACGCGAGCTGCGCGGTCAGCGTCACGACCGCGGATTGCCCCGCCGGAATGGAGGCGAACGTGACGGCGGGCGCGGTGGAGGTTCCGCCGCAGACGCCGCCGCCCGTAGCGGCGCAGGAGACGAGACTGAGACCCGCGGGGATCTGATCCGTCACAGTCACGCCGGTCGCCGCGGTCGGACCGGCGTTGGTCACCGTGAGCGTCAGCGTGACCGTTGTTCCCGTGATCGCGGGCGAGGGTGCCGCGACGACCGCAACGGAAAGGTCCGCCTCCGGGAACGCGAAGTAGGCGACCGGCATGTCGTGGTCGGAGATCCGCTCCGGCCGGTTCGGGTCGTTGCGGTACGACTCCGGAAAATCCGCGTCGTTGCGCGCGAAGGCCAGGCGGGTTTCCAACGCCAGCAGGTTCTGCGTGATCAGAATGTGGTCGAGGACCTGTCCGTTGCCGTCGAATGAAAACGAGTACTGCTGTGCCGGCGGCAACGTCTCGACCAGATCGACCAGGTCCGGATTGACGAGATCGGAGGAAGCGAGCACGACCTGATTGGCCGGCGCCGGTTTACCTTCGATCGTGCCGAGCACGTCCACGTAACCATCGCTGAACTGGTACGCGTTGAAATCACCAATCAAGACGATGTGCTCAGCGGGATTGGCTGTCTGCCGGGACTGCACGAGGTTGGCGAGGTATTCGGCCTGCGCCCGCCGCTTGGCGCGGACGCGGGCCCCGTCGACCGGATCGTCGACGCCCGAGAGCGATCGCAGGTGATTGACGATGACGGTGATCGGGAACGCGGGGCCCCCCGGCCGCGCCACTTCCGCGCGGAGCAGGAGCGGCGGACGGTCGTTCAAGAGCGCCGTCGATCCGTTCGGTTCCACGTAGGTGGCGTCCTTTCCGAACTGAGTGACTTCGAGGAACGTGACGCGCGAGGTCTTGACCAGGAATCCCGAGTCGATCCCGCCGATGTCGTTGCCTTCCGCCAGATACGCCTGGTACGCGGGGTCCGGGCCGCCCGCGGCGACCGCATCGGCATTGATCTTCGCTGCGAGCGCCTGGAGAGTCGAAAGGTTTTCCATCTCCTCGACGCCGAGAATGTCGGGCGATCGCATGACCTCGCGAATCGCGAGCGACGCCTTGTTCAGCCGGCGAGCGAACGCCTCGGCCGTCAGCGCGACGTCGCTGACGCCCGGATCGTTGACGGTGTCGAAGAATCGCTCCAGGTTGAAGGAGCCGATCGTGAACTCCTTTGCGCCGGGGAGCGGGACGGGGATCGCCGCGTGGAGTCCGCTGACCGCGGGAGAAGTCGCCGGGTCGGGAAGGATCGTGTAGGTGCGGAAGGAGTAGTCGAGAGGTCCGGTCAGGTTCGTGACGACGGCGCCCGTCGTGACTTCGAGCGGAGAGGACCCGGGCTGAGCGTCGCTGTCGACGCGCAGCCGCTCGGGATTGGCGTCAAATCGGGGAACGCAGCACGGAGCGCCGGCGGGCAGAGGATCCGGGACTTCGATGCCGGGCTCGCGCAGCGGCCGCGGGAGGCCGGTGATCACGCCGTAGAAGACGCCGTTCGAGACGGAGGTGGCGGTGGCCTCCGACACCGTGCCGGACGTGGGCGCGACGACGGTCAGCGAATCGACGTGCACCCGCATCCCCTCGTATTTCTCGAGCTGATCGATCGCGCCCGCCGGCGAAGTGTCCGCGGCGGTCAGAGTCACCGGAGCCGGAAGTGTGTTTCCGGTCGAGGAGACCGTAACGGCCGGCGACACGATCTCGGTCGTGGGCGGGCTGTTCGGGTCGGAGGCCGGTATGAACTCCGAGACGACGCCTCGCACGAAGACCCCATCGCCCACGTGCACCCCGGGTGCGCTCGACGTGAAGACGAACACGCCTTCGGAAGTGCCCGGATCCCCGTCCTGCTGGCCGTCGGGGACCTGGATGAAGAACCCGTTGCTCTTGAGCGCCGTCACGATCGAGAGGGTCGTCTTGACGGTCTGGCTGGCATACGGAGAAACCGGGCCCGACCCCTGGATGTCGTGAATGGCCAGCGTGACAGTCGGCGGAGCGATCGTCAACGCGATCGATCCCGAGCCCGACCGCAGCTGCGCGTCGGTCACCGTGAAGGGAAGGGCCTTCGGGCCCGGGGCCGTTCCGCCGGCGATCGTGGTCTGGTACGTGAACACGCTGTCGCCCGCGGTGACATCGCCATGTGTGCCGTCGTCGAAGAAGGGCTGCGTCGAGAGCCCGCCGATCGATGACAGGTTGACGGCGACGGAGATCCCGGTGCTGGTCGGGTTTCCGCCCGGCGTCACGGCGACGGTGAGCCGAACGGAATCACCGGGCTCGGCGGAGGACGGCGACGCCGTGCCGGAGCCGCCGGGGTTGGTCGCCGCGCCGCACGGAGTCAGCGGCGACCCGGTGTTGCGCGGGGCCGGTGCGCCGGCGGAAAAATCCGTCGCGTTGTTGTCCGTGTCGACGCAGCCCCCGGATGCGCGCAGCGCGGCGGTCGTGTTGGTCAATGCGGGAGCCGCGCCCGCGCCCTCGAAGCAGGTCGCGCCGTCGTAGCCGACGAGGTCGACGACCGACGCCGAAGGGCACGCCCCGGACAGGGCGGCGGTGGCATTGACCAGCGCGATCTTTCCGCCGGTCGCCGACATCGCGATCGTGCCGGTGGCGTCCGGCGTGGGAAGGGGCGTCGTGCCTCCCGTCCCGGCGGACTCCTGGACGAGGTAATGCTGACCGGGCGCTATCGAGCCGGTCAGGGGAGTCGCTGTCCAGGAGGTTCCGGTCGTGGACGCGTACTGGACGGACCAGCCGGCGAGGCTCACAGGGGACGCTCCGCGGTTGAAGAGCTCGATGAAGTCGTTCCGGAATGTGGCGCCCGAGTTCCCGCCTCCGCCGTAGACCTGGCTGATCACGACGTTGGGCGAGGCGGCCGACGCGGGCCGCGGATTCAGCGCCGCGAAGGCGGCTGCCAGGAAAAAAGCAAACAACCGCGAAGCTCGATTCGGCATTTTTTCCTCGCTTCAACAGAAGAAATGGGCGGCGATCCGGCGCGACTGCCGGAGTCCGGTTCGACCGGGTTCGTTCGAACGGCGGAAGTGTAGACCCGTCCGCGGGTCCGGGGGTAAAGAGAATCTGCCGCGGGATTTGACCCGCTGCCGCATACCTTTTTCGGTAGGCTCTGGCTCCATGGCCCCCCAGATCGTCGTCCGCGAGCTGCGCAAGCAGTTCCCGAAGGTCGTCGCCGTCGCGGGTGTGGACCTCGAAGTCCGCACGGGAGAGGTCTTCGGACTTCTGGGCCCGAACGGCGCCGGCAAGACGACCACACTCGAGATGATCGAGGGCTTGACGACCCCCGACGCCGGCGAGATCACGATCGCGGGCCTCAACTGGCGCGAGAACTCCCGCGAGATCCGCGCGCGCATAGGAGTTCAGCTTCAGGCGACCAGCCTCTACAACAAGATCACCCCGCGCGAGGCCCTCGATCTCTTTGGCGGCTATTACCCGAAGCGGCGATCGACCGCGGAGCTTCTCGAGCTCGTGCAGCTGAAGGACAAGGCCGACTCGTACCACGTCACTCTTTCCGGCGGACAGGCGCAGCGCCTCGCCCTGGCGCTCGCTCTCGTCAACGATCCCGAGGTCGTCTTCTTGGACGAGCCGACCGCCGGCCTCGATCCGCAGGGCCGACGTTCGCTCTGGGAAGTGGTCCGGCAGATGAAAGCGGAAGGCCGCACGACGATGCTGACGACCCACTACATGGACGAGGCCGAGGCGCTCTGCGACCGGCTCGCGATCCTCGACCACGGAAAGATCCTGCGCTCCGGAACGCCGGCCGAGTTGATCGCGAGCCTGGGGATCCCGAGCGTCGTCGAGCTCACGTTTGAAGGCGCCGCGCCGGACCCCTCCGCGTTCGCGGCGCGGCTCGACGCGGTGGTCGAAAAGCGGGGCGACATCTGGGAAATCCCGACTCCCGATCCCAGGTCTCTTCTTCCCCGGGTGTTCACGACGATCGAAAGCGAGCGCCTCGAATACAACCAGGTGCACGTTCGCCGCGCCACGCTCGAGGACGTGTTCCTGCACCTGACGGGCCGGAGCCTCCGGGAATGACGGGGGCGCCGGCGGTCCTTCCGAATGCGCTCGATCTTCTCTCCCGCCAGTTCCGCAGCGAGTGGCGCCTTTATGCGCGAGACCGCGGGGCCATGTTCTGGACCTTCCTCTTCCCGCTCCTGATGCTGTTCGGCTTCGGCGTGATCTTCCGCTCGGGAGGGCCGCCCGCGCTCACACTCGTCCGCGTCGCGCCCGCGCAGCCTTCGCCGCGGGACGCCGCGTTCGTGAAGGCGCTCGAGGAGGCGCACCTGAAGGTCGTCACGCTCCCGGCCGCGGAGGCGGAGACCCGCTGGGGAAAGGGCGAGACGATGGCGCAGCTCGAGAGCGCCGGCGGCGGATATCGCCTGCGGTTGAACAGTTACCTGATCGCGCAGGGACAGGTGGCGGCGCAGGCGGCGAGCCAGGCGTTTTTAGTCGCGCAGGCGCGCTTGAGCGGCGCACCGGAGCCCGAGCGCATCCCCGTCGTGGTGGAGAGCCCCGGACACGCGCGCTCTTCGAGCTACGCAGCGTTCCTGGTCCCGGGGCTGATCGGCCTGAATCTCCTGAGCATGGGTCTTTTCGCGGTCGGGATGGTGACGGTCGCTTACCGCGAGAAAGGCAAGTTCCGCCGGCTCGCGGTCACGCCGCTTCCGAAGTGGGTTTTCCTGCTCGCGCAGATCCTGCAGCGCGTCACGGTCGTGGTGCTCCAGACCGCGCTGCTGCTCCTGGCGGCCTGGCTCGGGTTCGGGATCGTCAATCAGGGCTCGTACGCGCTGTTCGCCCTTCTCGTGGTCTTTGGCACCGCAACCTTCCTGGCGATGGGCTTTGCCCTGTCGAGCTTCGCGTCGACGGTCGAGACGTACGGCGCGATCTCGAATCTCGTCTTCTTCCCGATGATGCTTCTTTCCGGCGTCTACTTTCGCCTGGACAGCGCGCCGCAATGGATGCAGACGGCGGTGTCGATCCTGCCGCTGTCCCCCTATCTGCGGATGCTGCGTTCGGTGTTCAACGACGGCTCCGGGCTTTCCGGCCACGCGGCGGGGCTGTTGATTCTTGGAGTGTGGGCGGTGCTTTCGTTCGTGCTGGCCGTCCGGCGCTTCCGCTGGGTCTAACGCATGCTCGACGTCACGCCGGAGATACAAATCTCCGAGTCCGAGTTGACCGAACGGTTCGTGCGCGCCTCGGGTCCTGGCGGACAGAACGTCAACAAGGTCGAGACCGCGGTGGAGCTGCGGTTCGATGTGTCGCGCTCGTCGCTTCCGCAGGACGTGAAGAAACGCCTTTCCGCGCTGGCTGGAAAGAGGATGACGGCGGACGGCGTCTTGACGATCGACAGCCGCGAGCATCGCACGCAGGCGCAGAACCGTGAGGCCGCGCGCGAGCGACTGGTCGCGCTGCTGCAGCACGCCTCTCGGCGGCCGAAGACACGCCGCAAGACCAAGCCGAAGAAGGCCGCCAGGGAAAAACGTCTCGAATCGAAGCGAAAACGCAGCGCCGTCAAGTCGCTGCGCGGTCGTGGCCGCGGAGGTGAGGAGTGACCGTTGCCGGTCGGTGCCGTCAGGAGACGCGTCTAAAGTCGTAGGTGATTTTTTCGCCCGGCGCG
>JBBRDK010000084.1:0-16191 GCA_038203955.1 Thermoanaerobaculia bacterium
GAGATGCTAATTTTGCCGCCCCCGTGGAGGGGCGTGTCGCCCTCAGTCTGTCGCTGCCGAACGATTGATTGCGCATACGTTCCTAAAATCGCCGGTTGGGCTGCAACCCACCCGGCGATTTCATTTTAGAAGTTTCCTCGCAGAGCACAACATAAATTTCTTGCAAAAAGAATTTTATTCATTCTCAGCTCCCGCCCGCAGGAAGTCAAGGAAGAAGAGCGCGCCGGGCGCTCCCCGCCGGGAGCTCTACCGCTCTTTCGCGCGGAAGCATCGGGACGGTCTGCAATGGCGCGCCGTCGCGCGACGGGAATCTCCATCCCGAAATAGAATCGCGCTATGACCTCGCCTGACTTCATCACCCTCGCTCACAGTCCCGACTCCGACGACGCATTCATGTTCTACGCGCTCGCGGAAGGCCGGGTGGATACCGAGGGTCTCTCCTTCCATCACGAGCTTTCCGACATCGAGTCGCTCAACCACCGCGCGCTCGCGGGCGAGCTCGCCGTCACCGCCGTCTCCTTTCACGCGTACGCCTTTCTCGCGGACCGCTACCTGCTCCTGCCGCATGGCGCCTCGTTCGGGGACGGGTACGGGCCGGTCCTCGTATCGCGGCGCCCGATGACGCGCGAGGAGATCTCCTCCGGCGGCGTGACCGTCGCGTCGCCTGGCGCTCGCACAACGGCGGCTCTCGCGCTCTCGCTCTGGGCGCCGGGAGTCCGCACGGAAATCCGCGGCTTCGACACGATCCTGGAGGGAGTGAGAGACGGCGAGATCGAGGCCGGCGTCCTCATCCACGAAGGGCAGCTCACGTTCGCCGAGGAAGGGCTGACCGAGGTGGTCGATCTGGGCCGGTGGTGGAAAGACGAGACCGGTCTTCCTCTTCCCCTGGGCGGCAACGTCGTGCGGCGCGATCTCGGCTCGGACCGGGTCGCCCGCGTCTCGCGCGCGCTGTCCCGCTCGATCGAATACGGCTTGGAGCACCGGGAAGCGGCGCTCGCGCACGCCATGAAGTACGCGCGGGGCCTCGACCCTCTGAAGGCGGACCGGTTCGTCGGCATGTACGTCAACGAGTGGACCCGCGGGTACGGGCCCGAGGGCCGCCGCGCGGTCCAGCTGCTTCTCGACCGCGCCCACGCCGCGGGGCTCGTGCCGGCCGTGACGGCGGAGTACGCGCCGGAGCCGGAGGAGAGGTCGGGAAACGGGAAACGGGAGCCGAGCGACCAACGGGAGCGAGACGGCCGCGGTACTCCGCTGTCAACTCGATCGGGAATCGAAAAAGACGGCCCATGACGCCGAGTCCTCCGGCGGTTCGACCGCCGTCACCGGGGCTTTTCTCCCTCGTCCTGGCGGCGCACCTCTTTGCGCTGGCGCTCGCGATCGGGCCGCCCCTCTTCTTCGGAGCGGCGGTGGCGCCGTCGGCGTTCAAGGTCCTGCCCACGCGGGACCTGGCCGGCGCCCTCCAGAGCCCGATCCTGATCCGGGCCTGCTGGTTCGCGGAGGCGAGCTTCGCGGTGCTCTTCCTGACGTCCTGGCTTCTCGGCCGCTGGTCGTCGGCCCCCCGCCTCCAGAAATCCCTGCTGACGCGCGCGCCGGTGCTCGGGATGATCGCGGCCGTCGTGATCGAGAAGCTGCTGATCCCCCCGATCGACAAGATCCGCACCGAGGCCCCCGGCCTGATCGACCGTCTTCCCGCCAATGACCCCTCGAAGATCCTGCTCGACCGGTACCACCGCCTCTCGACGTCCTTCTTCGCCGCCGAGATCGCCGTCGCGGCCGTGGTCCTGGTGGTCACGGCGCGCCTTCTCTCGGACCGCCGCGCCGCGCCGCCCATCCCGGCGGCGTCACGTCCTCCCGTGCCGAAGCTCCTCGATTTGAGTGATGTTTGAAACGAAGGGCGAAAGGCGCCGAGGCGGGAGGCGCTGGGTGCTCGGCGGAGAACTGACAACCGATACCGACAACCGATAACCGATAACCGATGACGGATAACGGAAAGCTGAGAGCTGAGAGCTGACAGCTGACAGCTGACAGCTATTCTTCTTTCGCCTCGTCTCCTTCCCACCGATAGAAGCCCCGCCCCGCCTTCTTGCCGAGGCGGCCCTCCGCGACGAGCTCGCGAAGGATCTTCGGCGCCGCGAACCGCACCGGGTCGAGTCCCGCCGCCAGGGCTTCGGCGATCGAGAGACGAACGTCGAGGCCCACGAGGTCGGTCGTCTTCAGGGGCCCCATTTTGTGACCGTATCCGAGCTCCATCGCGCGGTCGATGTCGGCCGCCGAGGCGATCCCCTCCTCGACCATCCTCATGGCTTCGAGCCCGAGCGCCACCCCGAGCCGTGACGTCGCAAAACCCGGCGCGTCCTTCACGCGGACGGTCTTCTTGCCGAGCGCCGCCGCAAGCTCCCCGGCTGCCACGATCGTCGCCTCCGACGTCTCGGGTCCGTAGACGATCTCGACCAGGGGCATCACGGCGACCGGGTTGAAGAAGTGGATTCCGATGACGCGATCCGGCCGGGCGGCCGCGCGGGCGATCGATGCGATCGACAGCGAGGAGGTGTTGCTCCCGAGCAGCCGGGCGCCGGCGCAGACCCGATCGAGGTCGCGGAAGATCTTCTCTTTCAAGGGAAGGGATTCCGGGACCGCTTCGACGGCGTACGCGGCCGCTGCCCCCTCTTCGATCCCGGCGACGGTCCGGAGCCGACCGGTCGCCTCGCGCACCCTCTCCGTGTCGAGCTTTCCCGAGTCGACGGCGCGTTTCCAGGAGGCCTGAATCGAGGAGAGAAGGCGCCCGCGCGCGGCGACGTCGGCCTCGTACACGAGCGTGTCGAAGCCGGCGAGCGCGCAGACGCCCGCGATCCCGCGCCCCATCGTCCCACCGCCCACGATGAGAACGATTTTCGAGTCTTCAGTCATCGGTTTTCAGTTCCCAGTTCGCCGCCCAGCGCCTAGCGCCCAGCGCCCGACGCCGCATCTCTCCGCTCGCCCTTCGCCCTCTCGCCCTTCGCGTTTCTCACGCAATCAGCCTGGCTCCGTTCTCCCAGAGGATCTTGCGCCGGGTCTCCTCGGAAATCGGCAGCGTCAAGAAGTCGTCCACGTTGCGCCGCATCGACAGGACGCCCGGGCTCGGATAGTCGGTGCCCCAGAGGCATTTGTCGGCGAGGTCCTCCAGCCGCGGAAGGTACTCGAGAAGCTTTCTGGGCGGGATCCCGGAGAGGTCGAGGTGGACGTTGGGATGCCGCCGCGCCAGGAACAGGGCGGTCGGCATGTAGAGAGGTCTTCCGGCGTGCGCCAGGATGAGGGTCAGGTCCGGAAAATCGATCGCCACGTCGTCGGCCGCCATGGGATCGGCGAAGCGGTTGCGCGCTCCGGGAAAGACCGACGTGCCCGTGTGGATCATGACCGGCCTGCCGGCGCGCTCCGCGGCCGCATAGATCTGGCCGAGCGATTCATCCCCGTCTCTGTAGGCGTTCGCGGCGAACAGCTGATGAGGGGGATGGATCTTGAGCATGCGGATGCCGAGATCGCCGAAGAGCCTTTCCGCCCGCTCTCCCGCGTCCGGCGTCTCCCGAGGATGGACGGAGCCGACCGCCACGAGCCGGTCGGAATGGCCGCGGACGAACGCCGAGACCCACTCGTTGACGGAGGCGTCGAATCCGATCACCTCCGGGGCGCTGTAGTTGACGAGCGCCGCCCGTTCGATCCCCTGTTGATCGAGGATCCGCAGCAGCTCCTCGGGGTCGTCCTGGGCCCGCTGGACTGCGTCGACGTCCGCACGTCCTCGCGTCATCAGGGCGCGCGCGCGCGGGTGCATCTGCCGCCAGGGCTGGATGTGGATGTGGCAATCGAAGACGCGCAAGGGCGCCATATTAGGACGGGAGGCGGGAGGCGGAAGGCGGCAGGCGGAGGAGAGACGGCCGACCGGAGGCGAGGCGGCAGGCGGGAGGGGGAAGGAAGGGCCCGTTTCCCGTTGAAGATCCGGCCGAGAGGACCCACAATGTTCGAGCTTTCCCCAATCCAAACCGAGGCATACGAACCATGCGCGACGCGCTCCGCCCGGCTGCCGCCACCTCCTTCGCCCTGCTCCTGTGCGGATCGGTCGCCGCCGCGCCGGTCCGGCCGGCGCGGACGCCGACCCGGATGCCCACGCCGCAGGCGCCGCCGCGCGTCGAGGAGCCGCGTAAGGGAATCATGCCGCGCGAGCGCGTCCGTTTCTCGAGCCGCGACGTGACGTTCTCGCGCCTGATCCACGTCGAGGAAGTGGATCTCGATCGGGACGGCGTCAGCGAGGTGCTGGTGGACGGGATCGGAACCGTCCTCCGGCTGCCCGAAGAAACACCGGCCGTCGGCTTCGTGTCGCGCTACCGGCTGCCCTTCGAGAGCCCGTTGCTCGTGGTGATGAAGCGATTCGGGGACGAGTGGCGGCCCCTGTTCATCGCCCACGTTCCGCTGCGATGCGGACAGAGCGACGACCTCTCGACGTGCGATCAGCTTCTGTCGTTCCGCAGCATCCGATTCCGGTTCGACGACCGCCCTCAGGTCGTCTTCCAGCTGCTGCGCCCCGGCGACTCCGGGTTGAATGAGACGGTGGCCCTCCGGCTCTCGAAGGGAAAGCTCGAGCAAACCTTCTCCGTCTCCCTCGCGCGGTCGTCCGTGAGTGTCTCGATCGACCCCAACGGCATCGAGCGGCGCCTGGCGATCGACACGTTCCTGAACCGCGAGCTGCCGGCCCGCTTCCACAGCTTCACCTTGAAGACCTTCTTCGTGTTCGGCGAGAACCGATTCCGGATCGCCTCAGAGGCCCCGGAGGATCCCTGGACCACGGACCGCCCGGCCGTGGAGCTTTCGTACTGGGGGCTCGTCCATCAGCCCGGTTTTGCGCTCGAGGTCGAACGTCTGCGGGACAGGCACCGCCGGGAGCCGCCCGACGCCTGGACGTTCGACGCCGTGGAGGTCGTGAAGAAGCGGTATCCCGATGCGACCCGCGTCCGCGCCGGAACGCGGGCGGCGGGCGCCTGCATCGTGTATTTCGAGAGGCCGAACAACTGCCAGGCCCACGCGTTCCTCTACCAGCCTCTCCGCGAGTGGGAAGGCGAGAAGACTTTCTGGGAGATCGCGTCCCTGCGCGGCCAGAAGGAGTTCCCCTTCGAGTGCCTGGAGGAGGCACCCCTGTACGGGCATTAGGAAGTCAAGCGTTGAGCGTTCAGCGTCGAGCGTTCCGCACGGTCGCCGCCCCGGCAAAAACTGAGAACTGAAAACTGATAACTGACGACTAGTAGAAATGCGTCAGACCGAGCCTCAGACGCAGTCTGGCCCGGTCGTGGCGTCCTGTGAGCTCGGACCCCGCCCCCCCGAAGAGAAACGTCTGGCTTCCGATGCGGTGGCGCACGCCGAGCTCGGCGGCCAGGATGGCCGAGCCTCCGACCACGGGATTGGAGCGCACCGCGGCGTCCGCGATCACGAGCGTGTTCGTCAGGCCCCGTGCGCCCGGCAAGAAGTCGATCCCCCCGACGGCCTCGACGCGCTCCGACCGCTCCGACACGACGGTCGCGCCGAGGCGGGCGAACCGCAGGTTCACGTGCGCCCGGAACGAGTCGAACGAGCGCGTCGCCAGCGCGGCGAGCTCGACGTCCGTTCCCTTGGAGTCGAGCCCCGTCGGAAACTGCACGCCGATACGCCCGGAGAGAGCCGGCATCGATGAGGTTTCTTCCGAGAGTTGGTAGAGCGCATGAATCATGAGGTCGCCGGAGGCGATCCCGCGGTTGGCGTTGCGTTCCGGCCGTGTGACCCAGCGCATCGCGGAGCCGACCTCTAGCCCCCGCACGGCTCCGTAGAGGACCGAGAACCCGGGGCCGTAGTCGTTCAAGCTGCCGGTGCGCAGCGAGTAGGTCCAGTCCGCCGAGCCGGACAGCGCGCGGTAAGGCACGGGCCGCGCGTCCTCGATCGAGAGAGGCCGCTCGCGTTCGAGGTTGGAGAGCAGCTGCGCGCCAACCAGCCGCGCGGCCAGAAGGAGGACCGCGCCGCAGGCGACACGGCGGCTATTGGCCATGGATTCCGCTCGCCGAGAGGCCGTACCGGCGGGCCACGGCTGCCACGCGCGAGTCGCGCTCGCGCCGGTCGGCGTCGGTCTCTCCTCCGCTTACGAGGGCGGCGTAGACCTCCAGCCGGAAGCGCGCGAGCCGGTCGAGGTGCTCGGCGAACCCGGGGTAGCGCTGCACGATGGTTGGGGCCGTCGAGAGGTAGGTCGAATCCTGCGGGGGGCGGTCGGCGGCGTACGAGCGGTCGAATTCTGCGACCGTCGTGCGAACCTTCCAGCGCTGTTGTCCGAAATCCGAGGCCGCGAGGTCCTCTGCCGCCGCGGCGAAAAGGCGCGTGCCCGCGGAGAGGATGCGCGCCGACACGGGCGCGGCGGCGACCACGCTCTCCCCCGACGCCGGCGTCGGGGGCTCGACGAGCGCCCACCGCTCGCGCCGGTACAGGTCGAGGGACCTCGCCAGCCGCTGGGACGTCAGGGCCGGGCTCGAGTCGGGGGAGGCGAGGACATCGATCAACTGCTGCTCCAGGACCTGGCCCCACCGGAGAGCCCGGAAGAGCGGGGAAGCCTCTCGCGCGAACCGCGGAGCGACCCGGTCGGCCTCGGGAGCGAACCGCGGAGGCGTGGCGAGGAGGCCGAGCAGGTAGGAGGAGAACTGCGAGTCCAGCCGGCGGTTGATCCCGGACGTCCACGCGATCTCGAACGCGCGCCAGCGGCCGTACCGCACGGCGTTCAAGCGGGCCTCGAGGTCGGGGAAGAAGCGGTGCGCGGAGTTGTTGTACCGGCCTTTGGGCGGGAAGGGCTCGTCGGCCCGGTCGAGCGAAAGCGCCCCGAAGGCCAGAAGAAACACGGCCAGCCCCGCCCCCGCGCGCTTCATCGGCGAAACGATATAGCACGGAGCCTCCGCGAACTGCGGGACGCGCTCACGCGCCGGCGAGCGGCTCGCCTGAGGGCTCGACCGCTCGCCTACCGTCGCTACCGCTCGCTTCGCTCGCTCTCGCTCCCGCAGCGTGAGCCTCCTCCCTCCCTTCGGTCGGGAGACTTCTCACGCTGCGAGCGTATCCGCCACTGCGGGCGATGCGAAGAGCCCTCCCTCTCCCCGCGCGCCGGGGAGAGGGCCGGGGTGAGGGGCGGCACTTTGTTGCAAGGCGACCCCGAGAGCGCCCGTCAGGCCAGATCCGGCGGGACGGGCTGGTAGATCCGGATCAGCGCGAGCGTCGCGGCGATTCCGGCTCCGCCGACTAAGAGGGACGCGGCGGGGCCGAAACGCTCCGCCAGCGCTCCCGCCTGGAGGTTGCCGATCGGCACGAATCCCGACCAGGCGAGGGCGTAGAGGGAAATGATGCGCCCGCGCAGCTTGTCGGGAGCGCGCGTCTGCATGAGGGTGTTGATGATCGAAGAAGAAGACATCATCGCGCCGCCGAGAAGAGCGAGCGCCGCCAGCGCCACGGCGTAGGAGGGCGCGACGGCGAGCCCCGCGACGGAGACGGCGAACGCGGACGCGGCGACGAGCAGCGCGCGCCCCTTGTTCGGGAAGTCTCCCTTCCGCGCCAACGCGAGGGCGGTCAGGACCGCTCCGACTCCGACGGCGCAGAGCATTCCGCCGAGTCCCCGCGGCCCGACGTCGAGCAGCTTTCGCGCGTACAGAGGCGCGAGGGTCACGGCGGGGGTTCCGAAGACCGCCAGCGAAGCGCAGAGAACGAGCAGGGGAGGCAACACGGCGTCCCGGCGGGCGAACCGCAGTCCGATCCGGAGCTCTACCCAGGAGCCGCGCGGCTTGCGGCGCCGCCGCGGCAGGCTCGGAAGGCGCAGGATCGCGATCAGGAACGGGAGAAAGGACACACCATTCAAGAGGAAGCAGCCGGTCTCCCCCAGGCCCGCGATCGTGAAGCCGGCGATGACGGGCCCAACGATTCGCGAGAGGTTGAACTGCATCGAGTTGAGCGAGATCGCGTTCATGAGGTCGTCGCGCCCGACGAGGTCGATGAACAGCGACTGGTGCGACGGCGTCGTGTAGGCGTTCGCGATCCCGTTGATGAAGGCGAGCACCGCGACCAGATGCACCGAAACGAACCCGCGCGCGGTCGCCAGGGCGAGGAAGAACGCCGTCGCCATCTGGATCGACTGCGTCACGACGAGCAGCTTGCGGCGGTCGAACCGGTCGGCCGCGACCCCGGCGAGCGGGGCGAGCAGCAGCGTGGGGATCGAGCCCGCGAAGGTGACCATCCCGAGCACCAGCGCGGAGTCCGAGAGCCGGAACACGAGCCAGCCCTGCGCGACCGTCTGCATCCAGCTGCCGATGTTCGAGAGGAAGAGCCCGATCAGGTAGCTCCGAAACGGAGCATGCCGCAGCGAGGAGAACATCCCGGGCCGCGGAGGCTCGGCGCCGCGCGGGGGAGCGACCCCGAGGTTCGGTCCCGCCGGCTTCAGCAGGTCGGGATGCGAAGTCTCCGTGCGCACCGTCATGCGGCGGCCTTCCATCGCGGCGCGCGGTCGACGACGAGCGACGCCGTCAGCACGATAAAGTTGACCGCAGTCCCGAGGAGCACCGGGTCCGAAGCCCCCGTGAGACCGGGGACGAGGTGCCCCCCGGCGGCGACCGCGCCTCCGGCGAGCATCGCGGCGATCGCCCCCCACGTGGGACCCGCCCACCGTCCCGGAAGGAAGGCGGCGAAGACCGGGAGAATCAGGCCCGCGGCGAAGATCGAATAGCCGAGCTTCAGCGTCTCGATCACGTTGCGGTCCATCGCCAGCGCCACGAGGAGTCCCAGGGCGCCGTAGATCGGGGAGAGCGCCCGCGAAGCCGCCAGAGGGACGGGACGGCGGAGCAGCGGAGGGAGGAGATCGCGGGAGGTCACCGCCGCTGCGGAGAGGAGCACCGCATCGGCCGAGCTCTGCAGCGTGGCGATCAGGGCGACCACGACGACCGAGGCGAGGGGACCCGGGACGAACGCGAGAACCGCCCGGGGCAGCGTCAGGCCCGGCGCCGCCGGAGGCAGCGCCTCCCGGGCGGCGAGGGCGAGATAGGCGACCGCCGCGCCGAAGACGACCTTGGAGCCCGCCGCGAGAAGCGCGGAGCGGCGCGCCGTCGCTTCGTCGCGGCAGGACAGCAGCTTGGCGTAGACGTCGCTTCCCACGAGATGGGGGAGACCGATGAGCACCAGGAGAGCGGCGACGTCCCAGGGCCTCATCCCCGGCGAGAAGGGGAAGCTCCAGAGCTCCGGCGGGAGACGGGAGAAGTGCGGAACCTTCCCGAGCGCGCAGGCGAAGGCGATTCCCGGAATCCCCACGACCATCAGGCCGTATTGAAGCAGGTCGGTCCGCACGACCGCGAACTGCCCGCCGAGCGAGGTGTAGAGAACGAAGACCGCCGTCGATCCGACGATGGCGAGCGTCGGATGAAGCCCGAACGCGGCGGTCAGAACCACCGACGAACCTTCCACCAGGAGCGCGAACCAGACGATCTCCGACGTGAGGACCAGGAGCGCGGCCGCCCATCGCGCGCCGGGGCCGTAGTACCGGCCGATGATCTCCGGGAGCGTGAGCGCCCCCTCCCTCCGCACGCGCCGGGCGAGAAACAGGCCGAGCGCGAGAAGCCCGAGCGCGCCCGCGAGGTCGAGCCAGAGGCCGGCGAGCCCGTGGACGTAGACGAACGCGGCGAGAGCGATGGTGGTGGACCCGCCGGTGGTGAGGGACGCGAGCCCGATGAACCCCCAGAAGGTCGAGAAGCTGCGGTCGGCGACGAAGTACGACGTCTCGTCCCTTCCCGCGCGCCGGCGCGCCGCGACGCCGATGGCGAGAACGCCGCCGAGGTAGAGAAGGAGCAGGAGGAGGGTGAGCAAGAGTTGTCAGTTATCCGTTGTCAGTCGTCAGTTCATGCAAAGGATTGACGGTCACCGAGAACTGAAAACTGACAACTGACAACTGATGACTATTTCCTCCTCGCCGCTTCCCGCGCCACGGCTTCGAACAGGACCGTTCCGATCGCGAGCGCCCGCTCGTCGAAATCGAACCGCGGCGAGTGGTGG
This sequence comes from Thermoanaerobaculia bacterium, assembly GCA_038203955.1. GTDB lineage: Bacteria > Acidobacteriota > Thermoanaerobaculia > UBA5066 > Gp7-AA6 > JALYUA01. The sequence continues at coordinate 10,054 of JBBRDK010000084.1, forward strand.
GGGCGATGCCCTCCTTCGAGAGCGGAGCCGACGAAGAAGAAACAGCCCGGCACGCGATCGAGAAAAACCGACATGTCCTCGCCTCCGAGCGTCCGGGTCTCGGCGTCGACGCTGTCCGCCCCCAGGATCCGCTGCGCGGTCTCGATGACGAGGTCGGCCATCGCCGGGTCGTTCACGGTCGCGCGATTGACGCGCCGGTAGTGGAGCCGCGCGCGGACGCCCGCGGCCTCCGCGGTTCCTCGGACCACCCGCTCCATCTTCTCCGGGAGAGCCTTGCCGGCCGATTCCGTGAACGACCGGGCGGTGCCGGTCAGCCGGACCGCCGCCGGGATGATGTTGAAGGCGGAGCCGCCGTGGATGCTGGCGACCGTCACGACCGCCGAGTCGAGCGGAGAGATCTCGCGCGAGACGATGCTCTGGAGCGCTTCGATGATGCGGGCGGCGCCGACGATCGGGTCGGCGGTCTCGTGCGGCGCCGCGCCGTGACCCCCCGGCCCTTCGACGTCGATCGAGAATTCGTCGACCGCGGCCATCAGGGCTCCGCGGTTGACCCCGATTTTGCCGACCGGCAACTGGTTCCAGAGGTGGAGTCCCAGGGCGGACCCGACGCCTTCCAGGATCCCGTCCGCCGCGCAGGCCTCCGCGCCCCCCGCGCCTTCTTCCGCCGGCTGAAACAGCATCCGGAACGGGCCGCTCTCCGGAGAGGCGGACAGCCGCTCGGCGACGGCCAGCGCGATCGAAACGTGGCCGTCGTGTCCGCACGCGTGCATGCGCCCGGGCGCTTCCGAGACGTAGGGCGCCCCGGTCTCCTCCTGCAGCGGAAGCGCGTCCATGTCGGCGCGGAGGAGGATGCGGGGACGTTCCGCGGGCCAGTCGGCGAAGACGCCGGTTCGGCCGACGCCCCTCCGCGGGGACAGGCCCGCCGCCGTCAGGCGCTGGAACACCGCGTCGCCCGTTCGCGTTTCTTCAAATCCGAGCTCCGGGTGGCGGTGCAGGTCCCGCCGGGTCGCGATCAGAGTGGCGAGCTCTGCCGCGGGGAACCGGCGGAGGAGCTGGTCGGACGACATCGCGGGGGGATTATAGGAGGCCGAAGGCGGGAATCGGCGGCCGCACGGAGAGCGGTCGGCGGCGGTGATTCCGAGGAGGAGCGCCGTCCGCGGATGGTGGGATAGGGTTTCTGGAGGCTTTGCCGGACGGCAGGGTTTTCGCAGCTCCGACCAGGGGGAAAAGGATTGTCAGACGAGAGCGGCCGCAGATTCATCATCGCGAAGTTCCGGGAGGTGGCGGCGAGCCCCGTCCTAGACCTGTTCGAGGCGTCGCTCCTCATTTCGCAGCTGATCGATCCGACGGAGCATGTGTCTCCCGCCGAAGAGGAAGTCGAGCGCCTCGCGGCGCGGGTCGCCTCCGCGCGCCGCGCCGGAGACGCGCCCGATCGCGCTCTGCGGCGGGTGCTGTTCACCGAGGAGAAGTTTCAGGGAGATGCCGATTCGTACGACGACCCCGAGAACTCCTCGGTCGCGCGGGTGGTCGCCCGCAAGCGCGGGATGCCGATCACGCTCTCGATCCTCGTCATCGAAGTCGGCCGCCGCGCGGGGATGCGCCTCTCCGGGGTCGGCCTTCCCGGGCATTTCGTCGTGGGCGGCCCGGATCTTCCTTCCGGCCGGTTCCTCGACCCCTTCGAAGGCGGCAAGCTGTGCGATACCGAGGATCTGGCCCGGCGCGTCGGGTCCATCTTCGGAACGCCGGTCGAGCTGCCCCCGGAAGTCTTCGCGCCTGATTCGACGCGCGCGATCCTGACCCGCGTGCTCTTCAACCTGCGGCGTTCCTACGAGCGCCGGGAAATGGTCGAGGAAGCGCTCGCCGCGCTCGAGTGCGCCGAGGCCCTGGAGCCCGGTGAGTCCTCCTACCTGCGCGAGCGAGGCCTGCTGCTCCTGAAAACCGGTCGTTCCGAGGAGGCGCTCCTCGCCCTCGAGGCCTACATCTCCACCGCCGTCGGCGAAGACGTCGACGCCGTGACGAAGTTGATCGCGATCGTGAAAGATCAGGCGCTCCCCTCCGAAGGAGCCGAGCTCGTCACCGGAACGCCCGCCGAGACGCGCATCTTCAGCTTCGAGGAAGCGCGCACGGTCCTGCCGAAGGTCAAGGAGATCACCTCCGACGCGGTCTTCCGCTACGCGCGCCTCGGGGAGTCGGGCGAGGAGTCCGAGGACGAGCGGCAGAGCATCGTGCGGGAGTGGGCGCGCGAGATCCTGTCGCTCGGCGCCGTGATCAAAGGGCTGTGGCTCGTCGACTTCGATTCCGGCGCGGGCTATTACTGCTGGAAATATCCCGAGCCGTCGCTCGAGTTCTTCCACAGTTACGACGAAGGGTTCTCGGGGCGGCTGCCGCTGCAGTGACGTCGCTGCGCTCGCTGCGGGCGAACGCAGCGGCGAGCGGCTCGCCTGAAGGCTCGACCGCTCGCCTCGCCCCTCCGCTCGCTCCGCTCCCGCAGCGTGAGCCTCCTCCCTCCCTTTGGTCGGGAGACTTCTCACGCTGCGTGCGTATCCGACACTGGGGTGAGGCGCGACCTCTTCCACCTCGTTTCCCTCTCCCCGGCGCGCGGGGGAGAGGGTGAGGCGTCGCGCCGTCACCTTCTACCGCCGCACCCACGGCCGCAGCACGGCGTATCTCGGCGTAGCGGTCGCGGAGTCGCGCTCGACGGCGATCAGGCGGCGGCGGGTCAGGTGCCGGACGGCCTCCTGGACGGCGCGTTTCGAGAGGCCCGTGTCCTCGGCCAGCGTCGCGTAGCTCGCCGGGGCGGACGCTCCGCGGCGGCCTGAGGTCTTCGACCACAGGGCCAGATAGACGGCGAACGCGGACGGCGAGCGGTCGTGCCCGATCAGGTCCGGCATCAGCGTCTCGAGCACGTAGGGGTCCAGAGAAAGTCGTTGAGTCATGCCACTATAGTAACCAACGCTATAGCAATTAAATAGTCAATCGATTCTTCTGGACATCGCCCGCGGGGTCTTCCTACAGTGCCGGCGGAGGGAGGTCGCCATGATCAGTCAGTCAAATTCGTCGGAATCCCCGTCGCGGACCAGGAGAGAGCGCTCGCGTTCTACCGAGACAAGCTCGGGTTCAAGGTGCACACGGACCAGCCCCTGGGCAAGCAGCGGTGGATCGAGCCGAAGATTCCAGGCGCGGAAACCGGCGTGGTGCTCTTCACGCCCGATGGTCACGAGAACCGGATCGGGACGTATTTCAACGGCGCCTTCGCCTGCGACAACGTCCAGAAGACATACGAGGAGTTGACCGCCCGGGGCGTCAGCTTCAAGAGCGAGCCGAAGCAGGAGCCGTGGGGCACCTTCGCGACTTTCCAGGACTCGGAGGGGAAACTCCTTCGTCCCCAACTCGAGGTCGCGGCCGCGCCGGGGGAGATGGCCGGGCGGCCGGGACTGACAGCCGAGCCCGTTGATGTCCGGACCGGGATCTCGTCGGCCTTCGCCGCGATACCTACGAGGGCCAGGAGCCTCCCGGCTCGAGCTCGATCACCTCGGTCTTCGCTCCTCGCTTGCCGATTTCTTCTCGCAGAGCTGCAGGCGTTCCGGTCAGAGCCGGGAACGTGCCCCAGTGCATCGGGATGACGCGCGTTACGCCGAGCAGCTCGCACGCTTTGGCGGCCTCGCGCGGGCCCATCGTGTAGAAATCGCCGATCGGCAGCAGCGCGAGGTCCGGGCGGTAGAGCTCTCCGATGAGCGCCATGTCGGAGAACACGTTCGTGTCGCCCGCGTGGTAGATCCGGAAGCCGTCCGGCAGGGTGAGGACGAACCCGCAGGGGTCGGAGGGGGGATTTCGCTTCCCCGCCGCGGTGGTCCCCGACGAATGGACCGCCTGGACCATTCGAAACTCGACGCCCGCGACCGTCTGCGCGCCGCCCTTGTTCATCCCCGAGACGAGGTCCAGCCCCTCGCTCTGGCAGAACAAACCGAGCTCGAAGATGCAGACGACCATGGCGCCGGACTTTTTCGCCAGCGCGACCCCGTCGCCGCCGAAATGATCGAAGTGTCCGTGCGTGGCGGCGACGACGTCGAGCTTTCCGTACTCGAAGCCCTTCGGGAACCTGGGGTTTTGCTCGATGAAAGGGTCGATGGCGATTCGCGTCCCTTCCGCGGTCTCGATCAGGAACGCCGCGTGCCCGAGCCAGGTGACTTTTCCGCGCGTCTCGTTCATCGAAAATCTCCCGTCACGGTCTGCCACGCGACCATGGGGACGAGCGCATTCACGAATCGTTCCAACCCGGCGCGGTCCTCGTCATCGAACCGGGCTGGGCGCGGCGCGTCGACGTCGAACACCCCGACGAGCGCGCCGTCCGAGAGGATCGGGATCACGATCTCGGAGCGGGAGGCCGCGTCGCACGCGATGTGCCCCGGAAAATCGAGAACATCCGGCACGACGAGGGTCTGGCGCCGCTCGGCCGCCGTCCCGCAGACTCCCTTTCCGAGCGGGATCCGGACGCACGCGGGCCTTCCCTGGAAAGGGCCGAGCACGAGCTCCTGCCCGCGCAGCAGGTAGAACCCGCACCAGTTGATGCCCTGGAGGGCTTCGTTCGCGAGCGCCGCCGCGTTGGCCAGATTCGCGAGAGCGTCAGGCTCTCCCTCACACAACGCGGCCACGGAGCGGGCCAGGTCGCGGTACAGAACGTCCTTCGGAGCCGAGGGGTCGAGAGCGGCGGAAAACATGAGGCGATTCTAAGTTGTCACGGGCTGGCCGTCTCTTCTAGGCTTCCCGGTCCGGAACTGAAAACTGAAAACCGACAACCATTCATGACCTCTTTCTCTCTACGCGGGCGTTCCCTCGCCGTCTATCTCTTCCTCTGCGCCGTCTGGGGCTCGACCTGGCTCGTCATCCGGGTGGCCGTTCGCGACATCCCGCCCTTGACGCTCGGGGCGCTTCGGATGGGGCTCGCCTGCGCGCTGCTGTCCCCGCTCGCTTGGCGGCGGAGGGGGAATCCGCCCTTGACCGGTCCCGAGTGGCGCGCGATGGCGGTCTGCGGGCTCCTGCAGATCGGTGTGGCGTATGCGGCCATCTTCCTGGCCGCCTCCTGGATCGAGTCGGGGCTTTCGGCGCTGCTTTTCGGCTCGTTCCCGATCTGGGTCGGCGTATTTGCGCACTGGCTCCTGCCGCACGAGGGCTGGACCCGGCGAACCGCCGCGGCGGCGGCGATTGGCATCGCCGGGGTCGCGGTCATCGAGGCGCCCGCCGCCGTGCGCGCGATGAGCGGCGACGCCGGACCCGTTTTCACGGGCGGGCTGCTCGTGCTCTTCGGCGCCCTCGTGTCCGGCTATGCCAACGTGCTCGTGAAGAAGTCGCTTGGCCGCGTGCCTCCGGACTTGAACGTGTGGGCGCAGACCCTCGTCGGCACTCTCTTTCTCGCCGCCCTCGCCGCGGTGTTCGAGCGGGGGGCGCCGTTGCACTGGACGCCGATGGCCGTCGCTTCGCTCCTTTACCTGTCCGTCCTGGGGACGGCGGTCACCTTCGTCGGCCTCTTCTGGCTCGTTCCGCGCGTTCCCGTCTCGGTCATCGGGTCGATCCCCCTGGTGGATACGTTGATCGCGGTCTGCCTGGGCGCCGTCGTCCTGAAGGAAACCCTCTCGGCGCGCGTCCTGATGGGGGGCGCGTTGATCGTCGCCGGCGTCCTGATGGCGACCCGGGACGGGACCGGCGTCGGGAGGAAAGAGCCGAGAGCCGAGAGCTGAGAGCTGCCTGCCCTTAGGGACCTGGGTTGGGACCCTACCGCTCGGTCACGGGGTGCTTCCTTTGAGCGTATTCGGGCGCGCGTGGGGTGCGCGCGCCCGAATACGACGCGGCGCCTTTCCGCGCTGCGCGCGGGACGCCGCGAGGGCTTCATCCGGAGGACGGGCAGCCATCCCCGCGTCGCAAAGTCCGAGAACGTCAGCACGACGAGGATGGCGAGCCAGAAGAGTCCGCCCACGATGATGATCCGCGTCAGGCTCGCGCAACGTCTGGGGTCAGACGCTCGTCGGCACGGTCTTCCTGATGGCGCTCGCCATAGCGTTCGAGCGGGGCAGCCCGCTGCACTGGACGCCAGCGGCTATCGGCTCGCTCGGGTACCTCGTCGTCTTCGGGACTGCGCTGACG
>JBBRDK010000085.1:0-16050 GCA_038203955.1 Thermoanaerobaculia bacterium
AAGTCGCATTCGACCCGGACGCGGGGGAGCCAGATTCCGAGAACCTCGAACAGAAACCGGTAGTTGAGCCCCGCCGACCGCAGCAGCTCGGCTTCGGCGAGCGCGAAGAAGCGCAGATACGCCTGGTAGTTGATGATGCCCGCCGCGTCGATGTCCTCCCAACGGACGTATTCCTCGATGCGATACCGGGACATGGGGCGAAGCTATCAGCTGTCAGCCGTCCGCTCTCGGTTGTCAGTCGCCAGTTTTCAGTTCTCAGTTCCCGGATCGAAACCGGGCAATCTCCTGCCGTACCCTCTCGGAGGAGGCCGAATACGCCGATTGATCCTGGCTGTGGGTGTTTTCGTGGCGGCTCGCGACGACGACGCCGCGCACGTCGGCGCCCGCTCCGAGCTGCTGGCGGATGTCGGACGTCAGCTCCGGCCGCCGTGTCGCGAAAACCGCGGAGCGGCTCTTCCCGCGGCGCGGCCGGAGCGCACCGCGGGAGCCGGGTCTTCGAGGGTTACCGACTGAGGCGATCGGAGCCGGCGACCTTCACGATCTTGTTGTAGACCCCGAAAATCAGAAGCGTCGGCGCCCACTGGCCGATGAAGTTGCTGACCTTCTTTTCGCCGGCGATCTGGAGCCCGAGAGACGTGACCATCGAGGCGACAGCCGCCCAGAGCCACACGTCCGACGGGAGCTTCGATGTCTGTTGCTCGATTGTGCGGGCGACGGGCCCTTCCTTCTGCTGATAGGCATTGCCGGGGCTGTTCACTGCGTCCATGGGATCCTCCTGGCGTGAGTTGTTTTTTGGTGCGGAATCACCCGCCCCTGAGACCTGACCGGAGGTTGCACCCCTCATGCCATGTGAAATCGGCCGCACGCAGAGAGCACAGAGGGCCCTCCGATGGTCGTTCCCGCGCTGGCTTCCGGTTGAAAAGGCTATCTTCTTGCATGCCAGCGTAACGACCTACCTGCCGAAAGGAGTTTTCATGCGTTTCCTCGCCCTCCGGTCTCTGCCTCCGGCTGCCCTCGCCCTTCTTTTGCTCGCAGTCGCCCCTCCCGCCACCGCGCAGGACACGTTGGTCTCTGTGGGGAGCCCTTCTTCTCCGTTCTCGCAGAACAAGCAGAACGAGCCGGGACTCGCCGTGGACTCCAACCATCCGACCATCCTGGCCGCCGGCGCCAACGATTTGATCGACATGGAGGCCTGCAACGCCGGCGACCCGACGAAGTGCCCTTTCACGCAAGGGGTCGGAGTTTCGGGGATCTACTTCTCATTTAACAGCGGCGCGACCTGGACCCAGCCCACGTACACGGGCTGGACGGCCCGTGACTGCCTCGGACCCGCTCCGTGCGCGCCCCACGTCGGTCCCATCGGAACGCTCCCCTGGTACTACGAAGAAGGGCTCGTGGCGGACGGCGATCCATCCCTCGCCTTCGGACCGCGCCGGGGCGTCGATGGCCGGTTCTCCTGGGCCAACGGCTCGCGGCTCTATTACGCGAGCCTGGCAGCCAACTTCAGCACCCTCCGCCGCGAAGAGTCCTTCAAGGGGTTCGAGGCGGTCGCCGTCTCTCGGACCGACGACGTCGCCGCGGCGGCGGCCGGTGACAAGAATGCCTGGCAGCACCCCGTGATCGTCTCGAAACAGAACTCCGCCCTCTTCTCCGACAAGGAGACGATCTGGGCCGACAACGCCTCGTCGAGTCCGTACTTCGGGAACGTCTATATCTGCAACGTGGCGTTTCGAAGCGCGGGTCTCGGCGGCGCCCCGGAGCCGGTGATCTTTTCGCGCTCCACGGACGGCGGGGACACTTGGAGCAACCGCCAGATCAGTCAGGCTGCGAACACCAACTCGGGACAGGGGCGCTCGGGGGGGCGCCAGGGGTGCACGGTGCGCACGGACAGTCGCGGCGCGGTGTACGTCTTCTGGACCGGCTCTCTCAAGAACGGCGCCGTCCAATACATGGCTCGCTCCTTCGATGGCGGGAAGAACTTCGATCGCGGTCAGCCCGTCGCGTCGGTGGTGGAGGTCGGCGTTTTCGACCCCGTGCTCGGGGACGTCTTCTTCGATGGCGTGGCCGGCGCGCGCACGGACAGCTTCCCGAGCGTCGACATCGCCAACGGCGCGCCCACGGGCGGAGACGCTACGAACACGATTGTGATGACGTGGGCAGACGCGCAAAAAAACGGGCTGAATCACGAGGAGGCTCTCGTCCAGTTCTCGACCAATTCCGGGGTCACCTGGTCGACCCCGGCAAACGGCGCCCTCGCGACCGACCGCCCCGACTTTCCCGCGGTCGCGATCTCGCCCGACGGGAAGGACGTTTACCTCACCTACGACAACTTCCAGACCCCATTTCAGACCACGACGTCGGCGCCGCGCTGGATGCAGGGAGTCGTGCGACATGCGGTGCTTCTGACTACTCCGGGGGCCTGGTCCGACCTCCACCGGGGAGCCGTCGGCGATGCGCGAGGCTCGAGCACGAACAGCCTCGTGGAAGAGTTCCTGGGGGACTACAACTCGATCGTGGCGACGAGAACGTACGCGGCGGCGGTCTGGAACGACGTCCGGAACGCGGCGGACTGTCCGGCCATCGACGCGTATCGTCTGTCGCTCTACGGGACTCCGATCACGCGTCCGGCGCCCGGAACCGACTGTCCGCCCACCTTTGGAAACTCGGACATTTTTGGAGGTTCCTACATCAAGCCCTAGGGGTCCGCGAGGTTGAGGCGAGGGTTGAGGGACTCGAATTTGCGGATTCGACTCTCCAACCCTTGCCCCGCGTCTCTCTTCAATCGGCAGCCCCACGGATTTGGATGCGAGGACAGTTTGCCCGCACGAGCGGCGAGAGGATCTCGCAGGGCCACGAGTCCAGGGCGGGAGCGTTCTCTTCGTACGCCCGCCCTCAAAGACGAAAGGGTTCTGAGCCCTCGCGAGTGGGCCGTTTTCGGCGAGCGGGGAAGAGCGGAGAGGGCGCCAGGGCGTTCAGAGCGTCGAGAGGCCAGGCGCGAAGCACCTGGCGGGCGCGTCGAAGCGCTCGCACGTCCTCGGGAGTCGTCGGTACCCGCCAGTCGACGGGCTTAGCGGGTCTTTTCGAGCTCATGGAAGCGTGACGTGAGACCGTGCTTCGCAAAATAACCCCGGATTTCTTCGCGATCGACTCCGGGCAATTCCATCGAAGCGCACGTCGGCGAGATCTTGAAGACCCGGGAGGGGTCGTTCTTCATTGCGACGACCTTCATCGCGGCAAGGTGCTCGGGCTTCGGGACCAAAATACCATCGGCCGAAACGGCGTAAGGGCTTATAGGAATGGCGAAAATGTGCGTTTCGAAGAGCGATTGAGGTCGACTGGACTGGAAAGTGGAATCGGTCTGCACCGCCACTGCCCTGAGTTTGTGGTCCGCGGCGATATGAAAGAGCTCCTTCCCGTCGCGCCGCCATCTCGGAGAGACTCCGCCGGCGGTCGAGATCTGCCACTTGCGCCGGAAGCAGGGAAGGCCTGCAAGTAAACCTCTCTCCTTCCCGACTCATATGAGGATTACGTCTTCTTCAGCTTTCCCTGCGCAAAAAACTCGATGAAGCGACTGTCCGGCGACCAGAAGGCAAAGGTCGCGTCTTCCGTTCCGGCCAGCTTCTGAGCAGCGGGTGGCCGGAGGCGTCATAGGCTGGAGAGTTGAGAGGGCGGGCGGTTCGGAGCTCATCATCGCCGTGATCAGCGACGCCTGCTCGACGCGGAGAACGCCTTCCTTTCCTTAACCATCTCGTAGAGGACCGCGCCGAACGCGAAGATGTCCGTTCGTGCGTCGGCCTGTTTCCCCTCGAGCTGCTCGGGCGCCATGTACTGGAAGGTCCCGAGAATCTTCCCCGCCTGCGTCAGGTTTGACGAGCCCGCGGCAGTCGGAACCGCCGTCAGGCCCGGGGCCGGCGCGGGCGTCGCCCACCTTGGCGAGGCCGAAATCGAGAAGCTTGACTCCGGACTTCGTCTGCATGACGTTGCCCGGCTTCAAGTCCCGGTGCACGATCCCTTGCCGGTGCGCCTGTCGAGGGCCTCCGCAACCTGGATGCCGTAGCGCAGCGTTTGCTCAAGCGATAGCCGCCCTTTCGTCAGACGATCCGAGAGTGTCTCCCCTCGAGCAGCTCCATGACCAGGTACGCCGTCTCGCCCTCCCGGCCCACGTCGTAGAGCGCGCAAATGTGAGGATGCGACAGGGCCGCGATGGCCTTCGCTTCCCGCTCGAAACGCTGGCGAGCCTCGGGAGACGCCGGCCTGTGCGACGGGAGCACCTTGATCGCCACCGTCCTCTCCAGACGCGTGTCCCGCGCCTTGTACACCTCTCCCATCCCTCCCGCCCCGAGAGGAGCGAGAACCTCGTAGGGACCCAGACAGCTGTCTGCCAGGACGTTCATCTCAAGAAAAAATGCGAATCACAACTCACAAATCGCCAATCACCAATATCCCCAACCTCGCCCATGCCGCCGCCGAGCCTGCCGTGAACGCGGTAGTGAGAGACGGTCTCGCCGATTATCGCGCGGCTCTTCGGCTCACTTCCCCAAAAGCGCGGTCCAATTCTGGACGAGCGTGATGGGCGGCGACGTCACTTCTCCGAGCGGCGCGTCGATCAGAAAGCGTTGCCCGTCGGCGGAGACGTCGTAGTGACGGTCCGGGTCCCTACGCATGCGCGCCTCGAATAGCGCTTTCGCCTCCCCGGACTCAAACAAGGTTCCTGTCTTGACGGCAACTGCCATCAACCTCCGGTCGGGGGCTAGGTAGAAGAGCTCTTTGCCGTCCCGGCGCCAGACCGGCGCACTCCCTCCGGCTGCCGAGACTTGCCACTTGCCTCCCGGCCCTGGAAAGGGCTGCACGTAGATCTCGTTTCGGCCTGACTCGTTGGACACGAAGGCGATCCAGTGGCCGTCGGGAGAAAACACTCCGAGAGTCTCGTCAAACTCGGTCTGGAGAAACGGGGTGATCTTGTGGTCCGCCAGCGAGAGCACTAGAAGATCCCATTTGGTCTTCGGGTTCAGATCGCAAAAGAGCAAATAACGGCCGTCGGAGGAAATGTCGGCTGGGACCTTCATATCCTTCGAGGATAAGAGCGTTTGGTCGGGTCCGGTGCCGGACGTCGCCTTCTGAAAGAGATCGCCGGCGCCGGTGCGCTGCGAGGAAAAAATGACTCGCGAATCGTCCGGCGACCAGATGGAATGGCCCTCGGGAGCCGGATCGAAGGTCAAACGGGTCGAGGCGCGCCGCGCGAGATCTTGAAGCCAGATGTCACCGGGATCGCCCAGCGCAAATACGGTGCGCCGGCCGTCGTGAGAAAGTCGCGGGGCCCAGATGTTCCCCGGCGAGCCGATCGTCTCCAGTCGTTTGCCGCCGCGGTCAAACCACGTCAGCTGATACTGGCCGATGTTGCCGCCCCCCTCCTGATAGGCCAGAACGCCGTTTTCCGAAGCGGAAAAAACCGCCGTGAAGAAGCCCGTGTCTTCTTGGACATTTTCGGCGATCGAAAGGGCGTCGCCCGAGAGCCTCCCGCTCTTGGCATCGAAAGACTGCGCCATGAGCGTCCCTTGCCTCACGAAGAGCAGATGTCCGCCGGCGTACAGGGGCTTGGAGCGGGCGGCGATGAGAAGCTTCGGTGACTCGCCGTCGAGGGATCCTGAGTAAATCGCATGCACTTCGCTCTCGGTGCCGACCGAATGACTCGCGGCGAGATACAGGAAATGTTTGCCGTCCGGCAGGAAGCTCGGCCAGCGGTGCGTCGTCTCCCGCCTCGATTCGTCGAGCTTCGTGACCGGCGTCACCTTGCCTCCCGTCCCGGCCACGCGAAAGAGCGGTTCGCGGTAATGCGGCTCGAAGAGAATGACGCCGTCGCGGTTCCAGGTCCCGCCTCGCCCGTCCGCCGCGTCGCAGAGCGCGAGAGCAGGGCCGCCCGAGGCCTCGATCTTCTTCAACTTGCCTTCCGAGAAGAACCCGATCTGCCGGCTGTCCGGGGACCAGAACGGGTACGTCGCCCCTTCGGTGCCCACGAGCGCGCGAGCCGTCAAGGTTTCCAGCGGGCGCACCCAGAGCAGAGATTTGCCGGAAGAGTCCGTCGCGACGAAGGCGAGCTGAAGCCCGTCGGGGGAAACAGCGACGGGCCCCGCATTGTCGCCGGTGAAATGGTAAGTGTTCTTTTCAGGCGCCAGGACGGAGCTTCGGACCGGGCGGAACCCGGCGCGCGGACGCTGCCAGATAGCGAGGGCGAGAGCGATAGCCGCCATGGCGAACACCGCCGCCAGGGACCCGGCGAGGCGTTCGCGGCTCTTGCGCCGAGCCACAAACAGCGCGGGCACCCCCGCCTGCGAACCGCCCTCAGCGATCCATTTCAGCTGCAGCATAACGTCGTGCGCGGTCTGCCAGCGGTCGTCGGGCTCTTTGGCGAGGCAGGTTTTGATGACCCGATCGAGCACGGGCGGCGTCATGGGCTGGATGGTCGAAACCGGTGCCGGCTCCGTGTGCAGAATCGCGCCGATCAACGACGCCTGGCTGCTGCCAGTGAACGCCTTTCGGCCGGTGGTTATCTCGTACAGGACGGCGCCCAAGGCGAAGATGTCCGTCCGCGCGTCGGCCTCCTTTCCTTCGAGTTGCTCCGGCGCCATGTATTGCAAAGTGCCCAGGATCATCCCTTCTTGCGTCAGATTCGCGAGAGCCATCGTTGGAAGATGTGTCACTCCCGACTCTTCCGAGAGCGGCGCGACCGCCTTGGCCAGCCCAAAATCGAGCAGCTTCACTCCTGAGCTGGTCAGCATCACGTTGCCGGGTTTCAAATCGCGGTGGACGACGCCCTGCCGGTGCGCGCGGTCCAACGCATCCGCAATCTGGATCCCGAAACGCAGAAGCTGTTCGAGCGGGATTGGCCCGTGCGCGAGGCGATCTGCCAGCGTCTCGCCTTCCAGGTACTCCATGACCAGGTACTCGACGTCGTCCTGGTTGCCGACGTCGTAAAGAGCGCAGATGTGAGGGTGGGAGAGCCGAGAAATCGTCTTCGCCTCCCGCTCGAACCGCTGGCGAACGTCCGGCGAGGAGGAGAGGTGCTGGGGGAGCACCTTGACCGCGACGGCGCGATCGAGCCGCGTGTCGCGCGCCTTGTAAACCTCTCCCATCCCGCCCGCGCCCAGAGGGGAGAGAATTTCGTACGGGCCCAGCCGGAAACCACTGGAAAGGGACAAGATGGCGACAGACTACCTCCCACCGAAGATTTTCCGCCCTGTTTGGTAGATTGGAAGCGGCCATGATCACCAGGAAGCGCCACGCCACCGTCGGGGTCCGGGTCGGTCCGGTTCAGGTCGGGGGAGGAGCCCCCGTCGTCGTGCAGTCGATGACCAACACGGACACGGCGGACGTCCTGGGGACGGCGCGGCAGTGTGTCGAGCTCGCCCGCGCGGGATCGGAGCTCGTCCGCATCACGGTCAACGTGCCCGAGGCGGCGGCCGCCGTTCCCGAGATCAAGCGGCGCATGCTCGGCGAAGGCGTGGACGCGCCGCTCATCGGAGACTTCCACTACAACGGCCACGCCCTCCTGACGAAGTTTCCCGAGATGGCGGCGGCGCTCGACAAATACCGGATCAACCCCGGCAACGTCGGGAAGGGAGCGCGTCGCGACGAGCAGTTCGCGACGATCTGCCACATCGCCCGCGATCACGGAAAGCCCGTTCGCATCGGGGTCAATGGCGGCTCCCTGAACCAGGAGCTCGTCATGGACAGGATGCAGGAGAACACGGACCGCGACCTCGGCAGGACATCCGAGGAAATCGTCAACGAGTGCATGGTCCTGTCGGCGCTGCAATCGACGGAGCTCGCGCTCCAGTCCGGGCTGCGGAAGGACCAGATCGTCATTTCCTGCAAGATCTCCCGGCCGCTCGACCTGATCGCCGTCTACCGCGATCTGGCGGCGAAGACGGACCAGCCCCTCCATCTCGGCCTGACGGAGGCGGGGATGGGGATGAAGGGTCTCGTCTGGTCGGCTTCGTCGATCGGCGTCCTCTTGAACGAGGGCATCGGCGACACGATCCGGATTTCGCTGACGCCTCGTCCCGGGGGCGACCGGCGCGAGGAGGTCTACGCCGCGTGCGAGCTGCTCCAGTCGCTCGGCATCCGCTCCTTTTCTCCCTCCGTGACGGCGTGTCCGGGGTGCGGCCGCACGACCTCGACCACGTTCCAGGAGCTCGCGGAGCGGATCCAGGGCTACATCCGCGACCAGATGCCCGCGTGGAAGACGCAATACGAGGGAGTCGAGAACATGACGCTGGCGGTGATGGGCTGCGTCGTGAACGGCCCCGGCGAATCGAAGGCCGCCTCGATCGGGATCTCGCTGCCGGGCACGGGCGAGGAGCCGCGGTGCCCGGTGTACATCGACGGCCAGCACTTCACGACGCTGACCGGAAACTATGACGAGCTCGCCGCGGCGTTCCGGGCGCTGGTCGACGACTACGTGGCCACCCGGTATCCCAGGCGCGAAGCCGCCCGCCCCGTTTCCGCCTGATCCGCGGCGTCACTTCTCCCTCTCCAGCAGGCGCGTCCAGTGAACGATGACGCGAATGGGCGACTCGGGATTCTTCTCGAGCGCCACCGTGGCGAGGAACCGGGATCCGTCCGGCATTACGTCGTAGTTGTGGATTTCCGGGTCCGTCCGGAAGAGCGACGAAGGGGTGCCGGTCTGAAGGGACGCTCCCGGCGTCACGGGAACGGCCATCAGGGCGCTGCCCGGCGCGATGTAGAAGAGCTCTTTGCCGTCCGCGCGCCAGCGGGGCAGCCTGCCGCCCGACGGAGAGATGCGCCGTCTCTCGCCGGCCCCCTCCGTCAGCGCCGCGTAGATCTCGGGGACTCCGGATTCGGTCGACTCGAAAGCGATCCACCGGCCGTCGGGAGAAAAGCGCGGGCTCGTCTCGTGGAACCGCGTGCCGAGCCAGGAGAACGGTTTTCCCCCGCCCTGGAGCGGAAGGAGCCAGATATGCCCCAGAGCCGATTGCGCCTCGTTCAGATACGCGAGGAGCCGCCCATCGCGGGAGATGTCCGCCGGTTCCTGCACGCCAGGCTCTTCGAGGAGCGGCCGCTCGGTGCCCGGAGCCCCCGGGGCGATCTCGTAGATATCGGGCGGCCCTTTGCGATCCGATCGATAAATCAACTTCGAACCATCGGGCGACCACACGGGCATCTTCTCGTCGACCGGGTCGGAGTGAATTCTCGTCGAGACGCCCGACGAAAGCTCCGTCACCCAGAGGTCGGACGTGCCCGTCCGGTGGTCCTCGAGGTCCGCGGCGGCTTTTTTCCCGTCCGGGGAGAGACGGAGGCCCATGACGACGACGGGCTCGCCGATCTGCCCGACCCTCTTGCCGGCCCGATCCAGCCAGACGATCTCGTCCGGCCGGGCCGCCGTCTGGTAAGCGATAACTCCCGTCTGGGAAACCGAGAACGCCGCATGGCTGGGGCCGTAGAAATAGCGGACGTTGGAAGCGATCAGACGCGGCTCCCCGGACAGAGCAGCTTTGCGCTCGTCGAACGGCTGGGCGAAGAGCGAGCCTTCCCGCGCGTAGATGAGATATCCCGGCGCGACGTACTCGACGCGAGAGTTCAACCGGCCCACGAGCGCGGTCTTGTTCGACTCGAGCGAGCCCACTCTCAATTCGCGGACCCCGAGACCGCCCGTACCCGCTATGAAGAGAAACCGCTTCCCGTCGGGCAGGAAATGCGGCCAGATCAGAGTCTCCTGCCCGTGTGCGTGGTCGGGGGGCAGAACGAGCTCCGCCCGGCCTCCCGTATCCGGGACACGGAAGATCCCCGGCGGGTTGAAGTTCGAGAAGAGGATCGTTCCCTCCCGGTTCCACGTTCCGACGAGAGCGAAGGGAGCGTCGCAGAGCTCCACGGCGGGACCGCCGGCGGCGGGGATCTTCTTCAACTTCCCGTCGGCATAGAACGCGATGAAGCGGCCGTCCGGAGACCAGAAATGGCCGGTCGAGTCGAGCGAGCCTTCGAGCTCCGTAGCCTCCTCAGAGTCGAGCGGGCGGACGAAGAGCCGGCGGCGTCCCTTCGAGTACGCCTCGATCACGAGGCGGGTGCCGTCCGGCGAGACCGACAGGCCGCGAGAGACTTCGGGAGGCGAGTAGATCGTGCCCGGAGGAACGGAGATCGTGAATCGCATGGCGGCAGCCGCGGTCGGGGCGGGAGGGCGGCGGAGAAAGAAGAGCGCGAGAGCGGCCGCCAGCAGCGCGCCTGTCCCCGCCGCCGTCCCCAGCCGGCGGCGCCGCGAGCGGGGCGCCTGCGCCGCCATGGCGGGCTCCCGGGAACTGTCCGAAGAGTGGTCTCGCAGCCGGGCGAGATCGAGGGCGAGATCCCGCGTCGAGCGGTAGCGGTCCTCCGGGTCCTTGGCGAGACAGCGCTCGATGAGCCAGCGCAACGCGAGCGGCGTGAGCGGGGCGGACGCTTCTACGGGCTCGGGCTCGTCCCGGATGATCGCGGTCAGGGTCTCGGCGGTCGTCGCCCGCGAAAACGCCCGTTTCCCGGTCGCCATCTCGTACACCACCGACCCGAAGGAAAACTGGTCGGACCGAAAATCGACGGTTCTGCCGCTCGCCTGCTCGGGAGACATGTATCCGACCGTGCCCAGGACGACCCCGGGCGTCGTGGGGTGGCCCACCGTCTCCGCGGTAGTAAGGGAGTCGCCGGAGACGGCGAGCTTCGCGAGGCCGAAGTCGAGGATCTTCACGAGCCCGTCGCGGGTCACCATGATGTTTTCGGGCTTTAAGTCCCGGTGAACGATTCCCGCGTCGTGCGCCTTCCCCAGTGCGTCCGCGATCTGGGCGGCCAGCGCGAGAAGCCGTTTGGGCGCGAGCGGTCCGCCCGCCATCAGCTCGCGAACGGTCGCTCCGCGGACGAGCTCCATCGAGATCCACGAGACGGCGTCTGACTTCCCGACCTCGTAGATGGTCACGATGTTCGGGTGATTCAGCGCCGACGCGGCGCGGGCTTCCTGCTCGAACCGGGACAGCCGATCGGAGTCCGCGGCGAGCGACTCCGGGAGAACCTTGATCGCCACTTCGCGGCCGAGGCGCGGGTCGCGCGCGCGCCACACTTCACCCATGCCTCCGGCGCCGAGCGGCGAAAGGATCTCGTAGGGACCGAGCTTGGAACCCGCAGTGAGGGCCAGGTGATTCCTCCGAATCGTGTGCCGGGATTGTAAGGGTGAGCCCCGAGCGCGGGTCTGTCAGCGGGCCTGGTTCGAGAGCTCGGTCTCGAGAAACGAGTCCAGCAGCCCGTTGAACTTCGCGGGGTCGTCCATCATCAGGAAATGGCTGACGCCCTCCATTTCGACGTAGCGCGCTCGCGGGGTGAGCGTTCGCACGTAGGCCTCGTAGTCGGACGGCCACCCCGAGCTCTTCGCTGCGACGACCAGGAGAGGGACGCGGATTGGATCGTCGCCCCAGATTCTCGAGTCGAACATGCCGTCTCCGGCGCGGACGACGACGCTCTGCGGGGTCGCAAGCATGGTCTTTCGGATCCGCTCCTTCTTGCGCTCATCGGGGACGGACGCAGTCATGCCGTCGACCATCTTCGTGAAGGCGGGGACGTAACCGTCGCCCCGCAGCGCTCCCATGAATCCTTCGCCCGCCTTCGGGTCTTTCGAGAACGGGCGCAGCGCTCCATCCACCGCGACGAGGGCGAGCGTCTTCCCCGGGTAACGCCGGTAAAACTGGCGGATGACCGGAGTGCCCATGCTGTGTCCGACCAAGACCGCCCGCGAGATCCTCGCGTCGCGTAGGACCGCGTCGATCGCGTCGGCGAAGACGTCCATCGACAGCTCCCCCTCGGGGGCGTCGCTCCGGCCGTGTCCGGGCAGGTCGACCAGAACGACCCGGTGCCGCGCGCTGAAGTGCGGCGTCTGTTCGGCCCAGAAGCTCATGTCGCACGACCATCCGTGCACGAAGACCAGAGTCGGCTCGCCTTTCCCGACGACCTCGTAATGAAGGCGCCGGCCCGCGGGACCGGCGAAACGGGACGGCGCGGCACCCGAGGGGGCCGGGCGCCCGCTCGACGCACAGGCGAGAGCCAGAAGACATGCGCCCGCGAAGAGACCGGCGCGCGCGAGACGCTTCGGGAGGGAGAGAGAGGGCACGGAACGGGATTCTATCGGCGTCCGAAACGGAGAATGGCGGTCGGACACGGAATGAGAAAGACCTCAGTCTGCTTTCTCGGGTATCCAGCCGCTCACGACCAGGATCGGAAGCGAGGCGTCTTCCGGGCGTCGCGAGTTGACGACGAAGCGTTGTCCGTCGGCGGCCGCATCGTAATGATTGCGGGCTTCGATGAGCGGGAGGATCCGGGTCTGAAAGAGAGCGTGGGGCGCACCGGCCTCGAAAGTCGCCGTCGTCCCGATTTCGACGGCCATGATTTTGCTGTCCGGCGAGATGTAGAACAGCTCGCGTCCGTCCCCTCTCCACCGCGGCTGACTTCCGCCGCCCGAAGACACCTGCCTGCGTTCGCGGGATTCCGGAAAGCTCCGGACGAAGATCTCGGAGATTCCCGACTCCTCGGACTGATACGCGAGCCAGCGGCCATCGGGAGAAAGGCGTGCTCCGTACTGGCTGTATTTCTCCTGGAGGACCGGACGGCTTTGACCGGTTTGCAGGTCGCGCATCCACACCTCGTTGTGAAAAATTCGCCAGTCGAGGACTTCATAGAGGAGAAAACGCCCGTCTTTCGACCAGTCATCGAGGGGAGCGAAGGCGGGCGCCCGGAAGAGCAGCTTTTCGCCGCCGGCTCCGGCCGGATCGCGAACGTACACCTCACCCCTCGGAAAGGCGCTGTAGACGATCTGTCGGCCGTCGACGCTCCAGAGAGGCGTTGCGGCAATGGGCGCCTGCGACGACAGACGCAACAGGCTCCCTCGCTCGACGTCGCCGCTCCAGATGGCGCCCGCAAGGCCTTCCTGATCGATCCTCGGCACGGCGATCCGCCGGCCGTCGGGCGAGAGCGTGGGCTCCCAGTACGCTCCGGGGGGACCGACCGTCTGAAGCTCCCGTCCCGCCCGGTCGTACAGCTGGAGCCGGCTCGCAGTCGCCCCGCCCGTCTGGTACACCAGCAGTCCCGTGTCGGACGCCGAGACCGCGAGGGCGGCGGTCGCGACACCGTTCCACCGAATCTGCTCGACGACCGGAAACGGTTCCCCGCTGATGACGCGCTGGCGGGCGTCGAATCGCTGTCCCATCAATCGGTCCCCGCTGCGGTAGAGCACGAAGCCCGGCGGCACGTACAGGCCGCCGCCGTCGGAGGGAGTGAGACGGCTCGTCTCTTTCGATTCCAGGGAACCCACCCAGGTGCCGGAGGTCTTCGGATCCCCGCCGAGCACGAAGTAGAGGAAGTGGGTTCCGTCCGGCAGGAAGTCCGGCCAGCGATTCGTTTCCTGCGGATGCGCGACGAGATGCGAGAGAGTCGTTGACCTCCCCCCGCTCTCTCCCACGCGGTGAATCTGTCCCCCGGCGTTGACGGAGAAGACGATCGTTCCGCGAGAGCCCCACGACCCACCCCGCGGATTGGGGGCGTCGCAGAGAATCAGGGGAGATCCTCCGGAGGCATCGATCTTCGCGAGCTTTCCCTGGGCGAAGTAGGCGACCGAGCGGCTGTCGGGCGACCAGAACGGATTTGACGCACCTTCGGTCCCTTCGAGCGCTCGCGCCTCGAGCGAGTCGAGCGGCCGAAGGAAAAGAATGTCGCGCCCCTCGGTCGTCGTCGCGACGAACGCGAGCTTGCGTCCGTCCGGCGAAATGGCGGGCATTCCCTGGAACGCCGCACCCGAAGGGGGAGGGATCGCGAACCGGAGGCGAGGGGTTGTCCCCGCATGTGGCGCGCGTCCGCGGAGGAAAAACGAGCCGAGCAGGCCGGCCAGGAGCACCGCCGCGGCCACCCAGCCCGCGACCTCCGGCAACCGCCGCCGCGCGCGCGATGCTCCGGTGGCCGGGATCTCGGCTCTTTCCCGCACGTCTTCGAGCTCCAGCAAGAGATCGCGCGCGCTCTGCCAGCGCCTCTCCGGCGGCTTCGCGAGACAGCGCTTGACGACGCGCTCCAGCGCGGGCGGCGTCATGGGTTGCAGGCCCGAGAGCGGCGGCGGCTCGGTATGCAGGATCGCTCCGATGAGCGACGCTTGGCTCGTCCCGGAAAACGCCTTTCTCCCCGTCCCCATCTCGTAGAGCATCGCGCCCAGGGCGAAGATGTCGGTCCGCGCGTCGGCTTCCTTCCCTTCCAGCTGCTCCGGCGCCATGTACTGCAGGGTCCCCAGGATCGTTCCCTCCGCAGTCAGATTCGTCTGCGTGGGCAACCCGGTCAGACTTCCCTGCGCGGTGGTCGGAGAGAAAGCCTTCGCGAGGCCGAAGTCGAGGAGCTTGATCCCGGAGCTCGTCAGCATGACGTTGCCGGGCTTCAGATCCCGGTGCACGATCCCCTGGCGGTGCGCGAAATCGAGCGCGTCCGCGATCTCCACGCCGCATCGCAGGGTCTCGTCGAGTGGGAGCGGTCCTCCCGCGAGCCGATCGGCGAGTGTCTGCCCCTCGATGTACTCCATCACGAGGTACTCGATCTCGCCTTCGAGGCCGACGTCGTAGATGGCGCAGATATGCGGATGGGAGAGCTGCGAGATCGTCTTCGCCTCGCGCTCGAATCGCTGCCGCACGGCCGGTGCATCCGAGAGGTGCGCCGCCAGAATCTTGACCGCCACGATTCGGTCCAGCCGGGAGTCGCGCGCGCGATAGACCTCGCCCATCCCACCGGCGCCGATCGGAGCAAGAATCTCGTAGGGGCCCAGCCGCGAACCCGAGGCGAGCGTCATCGGGCGCCGTCGACCAAGAAAAGGTGCGAGTGCATGCGGCGCGTTCCGTAGCCGTAAACCTTCATGTCATCCGAGATCGCGATCGGGATGATCGCGAGGGCGCCGGTCAGATCCGGCGGGCCGAAGGTCCGGAAGGGTTCCCGGAGGCCCGTCACGACGTCGACCCTGGAGACGCTCTGGGGCACCTCCCAGGCCCGGCCAACGAGAAGAGCTTTTCCGTCCGGAGTCCACCGGACGACCGTGTCTTCCCCGGCGCCGTCAACGACCTTCCCTTCGCCGCCCTCGGAAGGAAGCACCTCGAGTCCCCGCGAATTGCGGACGACGATCTGGCGCCCGTCCGGCGAAACGAAGCCCTCCGAACTGCCCTCCGGCGTCACGGGACGCGGCTTCGCGTCTTCGATGCCCTGCACATAACAGCGGACGCCGCGGCCGCTTTCGTGTCCGCAGATGAGAACGCGGCGGCCGTCCGGAAAGAACTGAGCGCTTTCGTAGGTAACGATCCCTCCGCTCGGGATCGTCCGCGTTTGTCCGGCGCCCGTCGGGTAGATGACGAGCCGGTCGGGGTTCGTCGGAATGACCGCGAGCGCAAACTTCCCGTCGGAAGTGATGTCGGCCGCGGTTCCGTCTCCGAGCCGGACGGTCGGAGACCCGTCCGTTCCGCGCACGCAGGTCGAGTAGTACGGGCCGGCAGACGGGCTGTCCTCGGTGAAGAGGAGGGTCTTTCCGTCGGCGGTAAACGCGACCGGCCAGGTCAGCTCGAGCCAGGAGAGATCGCGCTCCCGGTCGGAGCCCGGAGGCAGGACCGAAATGTCCTTGAACTGGTCGTCGCGGCTCGTCGCCCACAGTCCCTCTTTCGAAATGTCGTGAATCGTCAGACCGCCGGCGCTCTGGAGGGCGATGCGCCGCCGGCCAGAAAGGTCGACCGCGAAGATCTTGAACATGTTGTATCCGGACC
This sequence comes from Thermoanaerobaculia bacterium, assembly GCA_038203955.1. Taxonomy (GTDB): domain Bacteria; phylum Acidobacteriota; class Thermoanaerobaculia; order UBA5066; family Gp7-AA6; genus JALYUA01. The sequence goes on from JBBRDK010000085.1 coordinate 15,798, forward strand.
CGGCCGAGAAGACGATCTCTCGCCCGTCCTTCGACCACGCGAGGCCTTCTTCGCTCCAGTACCCGTCGGAGAGCGAGGTCTTCTTTCCCGACAAGTCCACGACGCCGACGCTGCCGCGGTCGTCGAACCGGATCGGATGCTCGAAGAACGCGATCCGCTTTCCATCGGGGGAGAATCGGATGTCGGAAAAGTAGCCGCCCGTCTCGAGCAGGACTTTTCCGAGCGGAAACTCGAGGCGGTCCTTGCCGCCGAC
>JBBRDK010000086.1:0-15875 GCA_038203955.1 Thermoanaerobaculia bacterium
CGTTGCCTGGTCGGCCGCGGCGAGCTTCCGCGGCACTGACAAGCGTGGCGGCGCCAACGGAGCACGGATCCGTCTTGCGCCGCAAAAGGACTGGGAGGCCAACGAACCGGCGCGGCTCGCGAAGGCGCTGAAGTCCCTCGAGCAGATCCAGCGGGACTTCAACGGCTCACAGTCCGGCGGCAAGAAGGTTTCGCTGGCCGACCTGATCGTCCTCGGCGGATGCGCCGCGGTCGAGCAGGCGGCGAGTAACGCCGGGCACGGCGTCACCGTCCCGTTTGCGCCGGGCCGTACGGACGCCTCGCAGGAGCAGACCGACGTGGAGACGTTTGCCGTCCTCGAACCGGCTGCCGACGGGTTCCGCAACTACATGCGCGCGGGAGGCCCGCTGTCGCCGGAAACGCATCTTCTGGACCGCGCCAACCAGTTGAAGCTGACCGCGCCGCAGATGACGGTTCTCGTCGGCGGCATGCGCGTCTTGAACGCCAATTTCCGGCAGTCGAAGCAAGGCGTCTTCACCGCGCGGCCGGAGGCGCTCACCAATGACTTCTTCGTGAACCTGCTCGACATCCGCACGGCGTGGAGACCGTCGGCCTCGGAAGAGAACGTGTACGAGGGTAGCGATCGCGTTACGGGCGAGCTCAAGTGGACCGCCACGGCCGCCGACCTCGTCTTCGGCGCACACTCTCAGCTCCGGGCGCTGGCGGAGGCCTACGCGAGCGACGACGCGAAGGAGAAGTTCGTGCGTGACTTCGTGGCTGCCTGGAACAAGGTCATGAACCTCGATCGCTACGACCTTTTCGCTCAGGCCACGAGCGGACGCCGCCGCGCGGCCGCGGCCGGCGGCTGAGTTCGGACTGGTCCCGCAGCGCCGGGTTCGTACGGACCCGGCTTTGTTGCGTTCCGTCTCCGCCGCCGTCGTCCGGAGCACCGGCGCGATGCGCCGGTATTTCCGGATCGGGAGGCTCGCGATCGCGCGTCCACGCTCGAATCGCCGAACGCCGAATCCATGTTGAATTCATCCGCTCCCGGCTTCTTCGATCCTTCGGCGGTCGAGAAGGAGCTGCGCCGCGTCGCCGACATCTGTCACACGTGCCGCCGCTGCGCCAACCTGTGTCCGTCCTTCGACGTCCTCTTCCGGGCGCTCGACCGCCCGGAAGTCGACGGGGCAGCGGACCGCCTCAACGCGGCGGACCTGGCCGGGTTCTCCGACCTCTGCTACGAGTGCAAGCTCTGCACCCCCCACTGCCCGTACTATCCGCCCCACCCCTCTGAGGTGGACGTCCCGCGGCTCGTCTTCCGCGACCGCGCCTCGCGGGTGGCGAGCGGCGGGAAGCCTGCGTTCCGCGAGCGTGTGCTCGCCTCGGCCGACGCCGTCGGCATGCTGGCGACGAAGGCGTCTCCCGTCGTGAACGCCGTGAACGAGACGCGATTCGCCCGCGTCCTCCTGGAGAAGACGCTCGACGTCCACCGCGACCGGCTCCTGCCGTCCTACGGCTCTCGGTCGTTCCTCTCCTGGTGGAAGGAGCGGGGCGGCCGCATGGAGCCGCTGGCGGGCGACGGCGCCGACCGGGTCGCGCTGTTCGTGACGTGCTCCCTGAACTACAACGCCCCCGACGTGGCCCGCGCCGCCGTCTCGGTCCTGGAGAAGAACGGCTGCGACGTCGCGGTTCCCCGCCAGCGCTGCTGCGGGATGCCGTTTCTCGAGAGCGGCGATATCGATTCGGCCGACGAGTGCCGCATCGACAACGTCGCCGCGTTCCTCCCCTTCGTCCGCGCCGGCTACTCGATCGTCGTGCCCGGCCCGACCTGCAGCCTGACGCTCAAGAAGGAGTACCCCCTCCTCTCGAAGGATCCATCCGCGCACGCGGTCTCCGCCGCCACCTTCGACGTCTCCGAATACCTGATGCGGCGCCACGCCGAGGGCCGTCTCGCGCTCGATTTCCCGCGGAGCCCCGGCCGGGTTCTCTACCAGTTCGCGTGTCATCTGAAGGTGCAGGACATCGGGTTCTCGTCGCGGGACCTGCTCGCCCTGATCCCGGGCGCCGAAGTGCTGACGGTCGAGAAGTGCACGGGCCACGACGGGACGTGGAGCATGAAGACCGAGTACTTTCCTCTCTCCATGAAGGTCGGAGAGCCCGTCTTCGAGGAGGTGCGCCGGCACCTGCCCGACACCGTCGCGTCCGACTGCCCGCGCGCGGCGATCCAGATCCGCCAGGGCACGGGACGAACCGCGAAACATCCCGTGCAGATCCTGGCGGAGGCTTACGGCCTTTCCGTCGAGGCGGACTGAGAAGAGGCCCCCGTGAAACCGATTTCGTTCGACGAGGTTCTGAACCTGCCGGAGTACGAGATCGCGCGGCCGGATTTCCACCGCAAGGTCATGGAGCGCAAGAAGCGGCGCCGCGTCGCGCTCGGTCCGCTCATGACGCTCGTCTTCGAGAACCGTGACACGGTGCTCTTCCAGATCCAGGAGAGGCTGCGGATCGAGAGGATCGTCCGTCCGCAGAAGGTGCAGGAGGAGCTCGACGTCTACAACGAGCTGTTGCCGGACGCCGGAGAAGTCGCTGCGACCCTGTTCATCGAGGTCACCGAGCCCGCGCAGGTCCAGCCGGCCCTCGACCGCATGGTGGGGCTCGACGAGCCGGGCAAGCTCTTCCTGCGCTCGGAGAACCTTCTCTTCCCGGCGCGGTTTGCGGCAGGACATCGCCGGGAGGATCGGATCTCGGCCGTTCACTACATCCGCTTCGCGCTCGGCGACGAAGGCCGGACGGCGCTCGCGCACACGGGCCGCGCCGACGTCGAAGTGGACCACGCGGGGTACCAGGCCCGTGTCGCCCTGCCGCCGGAGACCGTCGAGGAGCTGAGGGAGGATCTGGGAAAATTTGAGAGTTGAGAGTCGAGAGTTGAGAGTCAGAAAATAAAGCGGTATCGACTCTGAACTCTTGACTCTAAACTCTCAACTCACATGCCTCCCGGCCAGCCGAGCGGGTTCCGGCGGGTGGTCCTCCATGGCCGCCCGGTCGCGGAGCTTCTTTTTCACCTTCCCGACGAGAAGCTCGAGCCCCGGCGGTTCTCCTTCGACTGGCGCCTCGCGGAGAACGAGGTCGCCGTCGTCCTGTACGACGCTTCCCTCGCCCGCGCGCTCGACGGGGCGCCGCCGGCGTCCGTCGGCACCGCGGCCGATCGGATCGGCGTGCTCCTCGTAGGGGAACGTCCCGGCGACATCGACCCGTTCTGGTCCGCCCGCCTCTATTTTTCGCTTCCCGAGGGCGCCTCTTCGGAGCACCTCGCGCGGGCGGTCCGGTCGCTTTTCCGCGTGCTCGAAGACCGGACGCGGTCGGCGCGCGCCCGCCGGGAGCTCTCCGATCGCACGTCGGAGATCCGGTCTCTCGTGGACGTCGGCATCGCGCTTTCCGCCGAGAGGGACCACGAACAACTGCTCGAGCAGATTTTATCGAGCGCCCGGGCTCTGACGGCCGCGGACGCGGGGAGTCTCTATCTCGTCGAGGAGGCGAGTCTTTACCGCCTCAAGATCGTCCGCGCGCAGAACGACTCGGTGCGGTTCCAGTTCGTCGAGAGAACCCTTCCCCTCGATCGGGCGTCGATCGCGGGCTTCGTCGCGGAGACGGGCCAGCCCCTGAATCTTCCCGACGTCGGCGCCATCCCGCCCGAGGCGCCGTATCGGTTCGACGGGGCGTTCGACAGGGAGCACGGATACCGGTCGCGCACCATGCTGGCCGTTCCCATGACGACGCCGTCTGGAAAGACGATCGGCGTCCTCCAGCTCCTGAACCGGATCCGGCGCACCATCCCCGAGGGCGCCGGGACCGCCGTCATCCACATGGAGGTCGTCCCCTTCGACGCGGACAACGAAGAGATCGCGAAATCCCTCGCCGCGCAGGCGGCGGTCGCGGTCGAGAACCGGCGCCTGTCCGAGAGCATCCGGCGCCTCTTCGAGGGATTCGTCGAGGCGAGCGTGACCGCGATCGAGCAGCGCGATCCGACGACGTCCGGCCACTCGGAGCGCGTCGCCCTCCTGGCGTGCGGACTGGCGGAGAGGGTCGATGCCGCGACGGACGGCCCGTACGGGGGCGTTCGCATCAGCCGGGAGGATCTGCGGGAGCTCCGCTACGCCGCCGTGCTGCACGATTTCGGAAAGGTCGGCGTCCGCGAGCAGATTCTCGTCAAGGCGCGGAAGCTGCCGGCGGGCATCGCCGCGCTCATTCGCTCCCGGATCGATCAGGCGATCCTGTCGGCCGCGGCCGAGGTGTGGGAGAGCGCGGCCCGCGGGCACTGGACCGACGGGAAGGTCTCGGAGGTTCTTGCCGGACGGATCGCGATCCTCGAGAAGGCGTGGGGACTCGTCGCGAGCGCCGACGAGCCGACGCTCCTTTCATCGGATGTTAGCGCCGAGGTGCTCGGGCTCTCGGAAGTCCGCTATCGCGACCCCTCCGGGACGCTCCGCCCCGTTCTCGAACCGGAGGAGGTGAATTACCTCTCGATTCCGAAGGGCAGCCTCACGGCGGCCGAGCGCGTGGAGATCGAATCCCACGTCACGTCGACGTTTCGATTCCTGTCGCGGATCCCGTGGACCCCGGACCTGTCCCGCGTGCCGGAGTGGGCCTACGCGCACCACGAAAAGCTGGACGGATCGGGGTATCCGCGCCGGCTGGAGGGCGCCGGCATTCCCCTGCCGGTCCGCGCCATCACGATCAGCGACATCTACGACGCTCTGGCCGCGCGCGACCGTCCATACAAGTCCGCGGTTCCCGACGACCGCGCGCTCGACATCCTCCGCGGCGAGGCCAAGCGCGGGGCGATCGACACGGCTCTCCTCGAGCTCTTCATCGAGTCGAAGGTGTATGTCTCCGCCCTGAGCGCGAAGGGGCCCCGCTGACCGACCCAGAAGGCGCGCTGAGCGGCGCGGGCCGGAAAATGCGTGTGCCTCGCGAGAAGATTCCCCCGGACGCGTCCGCCGGATCGGCGACGCCGACGAGCCGCGCCGGCTCGAGCGCGGACCATCGGACGCCTTCCTCCGCCAGGCGCTCCATCTCCGCCGCGGAAAGGCGCACGCGTCCGACGTGCTCCACGATCCAGTGGCGGGCGGAGGACCGGAGCGCCGAGCGGACGCGTTCGGCGGTGACCCTTCCTTCGAGGAGAAGCGCCGTGGCGGGGCCTCGATCTCGCGCCGGCGCGCGCCGTCGGGTCGGTAGGTGCGTGAGCACTCCGGCAATCGCGTCGTACAGGTCACCCGACGCCGCGGGCCAGAGGAGGCGGCTGCGCGCGGCGAGAAGAAATTCGCGGTCGGCCTCGCGGTCGGCGCCGGCGGCGGCCAGGACGAGAGGAAGAGGAGTGCCCTGCCGCGAGCCGTAACCGGAGAGCGAAAACGGACGGAGACGCGCGTTGGGAAGAGCCCCGGCCAGCCACAGGGCGACCGCCCGCGCGCGCGCCGCCGAAGAGGCGACGACCGCCACCTCGCTTCCCGGCGAGTCTTTTCCCGGTTCGAGGCGGCGCATGTCGCTCTTGTATCGCGCTTTCGCGGCGGACAGAAATCCGGGCTATCTCCGGGCTGCCTCAACGGGTAAGATTCCCGCCGACAAAAGGATCGCCAACCAAACTCGATGCCGGTTTATCAATTTTCCTTGCTCATTCAGGCGGCAGGGACGGTCCTGCTGTTCCTGCTGTTTCTCCTTCTCTACAAGAAGATCCGCCGGCGGGCTTTTCTCGACTGGATCGCCTCGTGGGCCTTTCTGCTCTGCGGGCTGGTGCTCGAGCTCGCCCTCCCGATGGTCGCCGAGACGCGGACCTTCGTCTTCCTCCTCCACATCGCGCTTCTCGCCCACATCCTGTTCCTTCTGCGGGGCGTGAGGCGGTTCCGGGACGAGCGGGCCGGCACGGGCGCCTACGAGCTCCTCTGGATCGTGCCCATCGTCGCGATCGCCTGGTGGACGGCGATGCAGGCGCCCACCGCCAACAGCCACTCGGCGGCCATCGCGCTCGTCCTCGCCGCGGGGTACGTCACCTCGGCCGTGTCCTTCGCCATCACGACCGGGTCGCGCGCCGGCCGGGTCCTCCTGTCCGTCTCTTTTCTCCTGTGGGGCGTGGAGGAGGCGGTCGTCGGGTTCGGTTACCTGCGCTTTCGCGATCCGGGCGCGATGCCGGAGCTCCTTCAGTACGGCAACTTCGCCGCGATGCTGCTCGAGATGATGGTCGCGGTCGGAATCATCATTCTGCTCTTCGAGGCGAGCCAGGCGCGTCTCGCCTCGGAAATGGAGCAGCTCCTGCACTCCGACCAGCAGTTGAAGGAGATGGGCGTCCGCGATCCGCTGACGGGCCTCTACAACCGGCACCACTTCAACGACGTCATCAAGCGGGAGCTCGCCAACGTCCGGCGGTACGGCATTTCCCTCTCCGTCCTTCTCGCGGACGTGGACCGGTTCAAGGAGATCAACGACGTCAAGGGGCACCAGGTCGGCGACGACGTCCTGAAGTTCGTCGCGAATTACCTGACGTCGTGCGTCCGGGAGTCGGACTTCGTCTTCCGGTGGGGGGGCGATGAGTTTTTGATCCTGCTTCCGCGAACCGACGAGGGGTCCGCCGCCCAGAAGGCGGAGGAGCTCGCGCGGCGGCTGCCGGCGATTCCGGGCGTCGAGCAGGTGCAGCCGTCCCTCTCGGTCGGGTGGGCCACCCACCGGATGGACGCCGAGTTCCAGGCGACGCTCGCCCAGTCGGACGCCCGGATGTACGAGATGAAGCTCAGGGGGAAGAAAGAACGAGAGCTCCGAGAGCGGAGTCTCGGCTTGCCTTCATGAGCCGGTAGACCACCGCGGCGGGGAGCCCCATCACGTTGGTGTAGGAGCCTTCGATCCCGATGACGAACCGGGCGCCCAGACCCTGAACCCCGTACGCCCCGGCCTTGTCCCTGGGCTCGCCCGTCGCGACGTACCATGCGATCTCCTCGTCTGAGAGCGGCGAGAACGTGACGAAGCTCCAGGCGATTTCCGAGAGCTCCTCGTCTCCCTTTCGAAAACAGACGCCCGTGACCACCCGGTGGTCCCGGTCCGAGAGCCGCCGGAGCATCCGGGCGGCCTCGGCGTCGTTTTGCGGCTTTCCGAGGATGTCTCGATCGAGGACGACCAGCGTGTCGGCGGCGAGCACCCAGGCCTCCGGCCGCCGGCGCGCCACCTCCTCCGCCTTGGCGCGGGCGAGGCGCTTTGCCGCCGCGTCGGCGGGCTCGCCGGAGAGAAGCGTCTCGTCGACCGAGGACGGGTCCACCACAAAAGGGATCCGCATCTCGGCCAGAATCTGCGCGCGCCGCGGCGAGGCGGAGGCAAGCACGAGCGCGGCGGTCATGGACGGGATTCTAGCGACACGCGGGGACGCTGTAAGCAGACTCCGGTTCGCCGGCCTCGCCCTCTCACAAAGAGTCGTCCCTCACCCCGGTTCTCTCCCCGGCGCGCGGGGAAAGCGAGCGGAGCTGAGCTTTTGCCGAGATGGTGGCTAAGATCGCCCCGAGAGGAGTCTCCCGACCGGAGGGAGGGAGGAGCCTCTCGGGGCGGGAGCGCAGAGAGCGAAGGGACGAGGCGAGCGGTCGAGCCTTCAGGCGAGCCGCTCGCCGGTGCGGTCGCCGGCGGCGACCGAACGTCCCGTAGCGAACGAAGCGACGGTTACGGGTAATACCCCGAGATCGTCCGCGCCTGAAGGGAGGTCGGCTCGACCTTCACCTCGACTTTGTGCCACTGGTCCTTGCCGCCGAGATTGGTCGAGTAGTACGTCAGCAGGTACTGGCTGCGGAGCTCTTCGTTGATCTGCTTGTAGATGGCGTCGAGCTTCTTGGCCGAGTCGACGTAGAACGTCTGGCCGCCCGTCCCGTTGGCCAGCTTGTTGAGCTTGTACTTGACCTCCAGGTCGGCGCCCGAGATCTTCAGCCCGATCCCGTAGATGGAGATGCCCGCCTTCTTCACGTACTCGAAGGTCGTATCGAAGTCGAATTTCGACGACGTGTCCTTGCCGTCGGTGACCAGGATGAGCGCCTTCTTTCCCTTGACGCCCGTGAACTGGTAGAGCCCGAAGACGATGGCGTCGTAGAGGGCGGTCGAGCCCTCCGCGCGGAGTCCCGCCATAGACCGATAGAGCTTGTCCTTGCGATTCGTCAGCTTCGACAGGATGTAGGGCTCGTTGTCGAACGAAACCGTGAACGCCCGGTCTTTGGGGCCGATCGAGTAATCGAGAAACGAGATCGCGGCCTGCTCGGCGTCCGGCAACGATTCCAGCATCGAGGCCGACGTGTCGATCATGACGCCGACGGAGAGCGGCAGGTTCTTGACGTACTCGAAGGACTCGACTTTCTGGATCGCGCCGTCCTCGAACACCTTGAAGTTGGTCGCCTGGAGTCCCGCGACGGGGCGGCCCTTGTCGTTGACCGACGTGTAGAGCTCGACGGCGTCCACCGAGACTTCCGAGATGTAGGCCGGCGCGTTGACGTACCGGAGATCCTCGGCCACCGTGCCATCGTCCAGGGTTCCAACGATGCGGACGTAACCGAGGCTCTTGGAGTCCCGGATGTTCACGGTCTGCTCGAACGGCGCCTGGTACAGCGTCGCGACCCGCGACTCGTTCGAGTAGAACTCGACCTTCTGCAGCGCCTTTCCTTCGGGGACGGCGACCGCCGCGACGACACGCGTCGGGCCCCCGGCCTTGGCACCTTTTTCCGGCGAAAGGATGCGGACCTTGAAGATGTCGCGCCCCTCGTTGACGGTGAATTCGTCTTCGCCGGCGGCGCGGCCGTTTTCGCCGTAGGCGACGACGCGCACGGTCTGCTTGCGGGGCAACGGTCCGAGGTTCAGATCCGCCTGAAAGGGGGCGCGGGTCTTGGTCAGCACCTTAGACCCGTTCAGAAAGAAGTCGACGGACTTGATGCCCTCGGCAACCTTGGTCTCGAAGCGCTGCAGGCCCGTCGCGATCTCCTTGGCGATCGGGAGCAGCGACACCGCCGAGGAAACGAATCCGATCTCCTTCGTCTTCTCGATCAGCGCCCGGCCCTGAGCGCGGGCCGCGAGCTCGGCCGGCGAGAGCGGGTCGGGCTGTTCGGGCACGAGCAGGTTTTCGGAGATGCGGCCTTCCGCGTTCTGATTGCCGTCCGAGACCTTCAGCACCAGCTTGTACTCGCCGGGATAGAGGTACCGGCGGACGGTGACCGGGATCTTGTCCGCATTGACCTCTCCCGTCGGAACGTCGAACCGGTACTTGAAGTTGTCGATGAGCCGGTCGCCCTTGACGACCTCGCCGATCACGTCGACGTTGTAGAAGTGCTCGTCTCCGAGGTCCCTCGACTTGAGGTCCTTCTTGGGAATCAGCAGCGATAAATCGACGCCGATCTTGTTCGAGCGCGCCTCGGGGAAGCGGACGAGCTTCGTGACCTCGAGGGGAACGGCCCCCGCCGCCATCTCCGTGGTCATCGAGAGAACCTGGTCGACGCCTTCCGTCTCGACGATCGGCGGCTGGAAGAGCTTGGCCGCGCCCGCCATCGACATCGGTCCCGAGCCGAGCACCGCCGTCGTGTAGGAGATCGCCTGCTGCACGGTGCGCCACTCGGTGCAGCGCGTGATGTCGACGCGCCGCCCTCCCGCCCCTGAGAGACCTCCGGCGGACCCGCCGACCTGCAGGATGAACTCGCCGTCCAGGGGTGTCCACAGCTTGTAGTCGCCCATTCCCATCGGCTGGTAGAAGATCAGGTACACCTTGCTCTTCAGGCTCTCGAGACGGTCGTAGTACCAGATCTGAAGCGGGACGTAGACCTCCTGGCAATCGATCGGGACGATGCCGTCGGGCGACCCGTTGATGATGAAGACCTTCGCCCGGTCGTTGTTCAGGTTGCGGAACTGCTCTCTGGCGAGCTGGACTCGGTCGGTGTAGACGCGCTGATAGTCGGTGCGAATTCCCGAGGAGTCGATCGACCGGCGCCGCCAGAAGGATTCGATGAAGCGGTCCTTCTGGTAGCTGTCGGCGATCTGAAGAAAGACTTCCTTCTCGTCCTTCGTGATGATCAGGTCGACCAGTTGAAGGAAGTCCTTGTACTTCGAATCGAGCTTCGCGGTCAGGTCCTTGACGTCCTTGCTCGAGAGCTTCCGTCGGGCCGGTGCGGGTCCGGTGAATTTGCCCGCGGCCTGGCCGGCCGGAGGCGCGCCGGGAACAGAAGCGCCCCCGGGAGACGGCGCGCCCGGAGCCGGCGTCGCGCTCGCCGCGGGAGGAGCGGCGCCCTCGGGCGTGGCCGGCGGGGCGTTCGCGGGCGGCGCCGTCTCGGAGGTCCCCGAAGGCCCTTCGACTCCGATCGACTTCGCGTGAGGAGTCGCGAGCCCGGCGAAGCGATCGCGGACCTTCTCCATCCCTTCCGTCGACACCGGAGGAGGCGAGAGGATCCGGGTGGCCTCGCTCATGCCTCCCATCGCGCTGCCCTGCCGCGCGCGGATTTCGGCGTAGGCGCGATAGACGTCGCAGGCCCCGGTGCAACTGCTGCCGTAGCAGCGGTCGTTGGGCGGGGGGTTGCAGTCGTTGGCGAGCTCTTCGAACGTCTTCCGGCACGAGCCGGGCTGGAAGACGTCGCTGTCGCGCGTTCCGACGGTCCAGAGCTTCCGCGGCGCGAGCGGGGCGGGGCGATAGAAAAACTGGCGCATCGTGCCGCGGCCCGGAAGGTTCGCGTACGTCCAGATCTCGAGATCGCGGAAGGTGCGGTCGCATCCGGCGACTTTCTCGAGCGACCCGGGCTCGCCGTAGCGGAGCACCATGCGGCCGGCGTCGTTGCGCCATCCGTCGTAGGCCGAGTCGGCCAGCTGCCGCAGCTCTTCGTAGCGCTGGCGGTAACCGGGCCCGAGCGGCGCCGCCAGGCCCGGCAGCTCGCGGCGCGTCCAGAACTCCTGCTTGAAAGCCTCGCGCTGGTGTGGCTCGGTGAGCTCGAGGAACAGCTTCTCTTCGTCGGGCAGGATGATCGGCGCGACGAACTCCGTCAGCCACTTCCGTTCGTCGTCGGGCATCGCAGCCAGCGCCGCCTTCTTCGAGAGCGGCGGCTGGACGGGCGCCGCGGGCGCGGAAACGGGCGGCGGATTCTGGGCGAGAGCGGTTCCGACTGCGGCACAGCAGAGAAGGAGCGAGACCGCGATGCGGGAGACCGGGATCATCGTCTCGGATCTTAACTCTCCGGATTCGGCAGGGTATTCCTTCACGCTCCCTTTACGTTCGCGGAATCGGGGATAATCCGAAGCGAGGTCGAGCCGAGGTCGAGCCTTGAAGGTTCGGACCTCTCGCCCACGGGCAGATGATCTATTTCGACAACAACGCCTCCACAAAATTGGATGCCGAGGCCCTCTCGGCCATGGAGGCTGCTTTCCACCTCTTCGGGAACCCCTCGTCTCTGCACGCGGAGGGGCGGCGGGCGCGGCGCGCGGTCGAGGAAGCGCGCGAGGAGGTGGCCCGTCTGGTCGGAGCCGAGCCCGCCGAGATCTTCTTTACCTCCGGCGGTACCGAGGCCAACGCCATGGCGATCTACGGAGCGACGGCGGGAAAAGGAGGCTCCTGGGTGCGTTCCGGCGCCGAGCATCCTTCCGTCCGGGAGGCGGGCCCGGGAATTCCCGTGGGCGTGGTGGACCCCGATCCTTCCGGGGCCCTGGACGCCGGGCGGGTCCTCGAGGCCGTCGAGGCCGGCACGGCGCTCGTCTCGGTGATGAGCGCCAGCAACGAGTACGGGGGGATCTTTCCGGTCGGCGACATCGCCCGGGGCGCCCGCGCCCGGGGAGCGCTGATGCACTCGGACGCGGTGCAGGCGGCGGGCCGCGTGCCGGTCGACGTTCGCGCGCTCGAAGTGGATCTGCTCTCGGTTTCCGCCCACAAACTTCATGGGCCGCGGGGAGCCGGCGCTCTCTTCATCCGCAAAGGCGTCCGGATCGCCGTGCGAACCCCCGGCGGCGGCCAGGAAAAGAGATTGCGCGGAGGGACCGAGAACACGCCCGCGCTAGTCGGCTTCGGAGTGGCGGCGCGCCTGGCGCGGGAGCGCCTCGTCAGCGACGCGAGGGCCACCGGGGACCTGCGAGATCGACTCGAGCGCGGGATCCTCGCCCGGGTTCCTGGCGCCCGGGCGATCGGCGGGGGTCATCCGAGGCTTCCGAACACGTCGGCGATCCTGTTCGAAGGGGCGCTCGCCGAAACCCTTCTCATGCGGCTGGACCTCGAAGGGGTTGCCGTCTCCGCCGGCAGCGCCTGCTCGAGCGGCACGCTGGCGCCCTCTCCCGCGATCCTCGCGCTCGGATTCTCTCCGCGCCAGGCGCGGCAGGTCATCCGCTTCTCGCTGTCCCGGCATAACACCGTCGATGAAGTCGACGCCGTGCTGAGATGCCTGCCCGCGGCGGTGGCGGCGGTCCGGGAGAGCGCGGACGCGCCGGGCCCCGAGGCGGCCCTGGCGGGGGGCCGGATTTCGCGATGATCATCGAGTGCGACCGCTGCTACGCACGGTACCGTTACGACGAGGCGAGGTTCGAAGGGAAAGCGTCCAAGAAGGTCCGCTGCACCAAGTGCCTCGCGATCTTCGACATCTTCAATGTGAAGGCGCCCGCGGCCCCGGAGCCTGCGCCGGGGGGATCGCTGGCGGAAGACACGGTGCGGCGGCTCGCGGAGGAGGGAGAACCCCCGGACCCCGCGCCGTCGACGCCGAAGAACGCGGCCATCGCGCGGCCGGGAGGCGCTTCTCTGCGGATGCCGGCCGAGTCGCGAGTTTCTGTCGCGGTGATCGCGGGGCCGGACTCCGGCCGCATCTACGCGATCGAGAAGCCGCGGGTCGTCATCGGCAGGCACGACGCCGACGTGAACGTCGAAGACCCGGAGATCTCCCGGCACCATGCGGCGATCGAGCTCACGGGCGATACGGTGACGCTCGTCGACCTCGGATCGACCAACGGGACGTTCGTCGGCGAGGAGCGCATCCGCGAGGTCCTGCTGGAAAACCAGGCGGAGTTCTCGATCGGGGGATCGACCCTGATGCTCATCGTGACGGAGAAGGGGAGTTGAGAGTTGGGAGTTGAGAGTTCAGAGTTGCGGGTTGGCGAACACCTGCCTGTTGCCCATGGCTGACAGCTGACAGCTGACAGCTGATAGCTTTTCCCCATGCGCATCGCCGTCGCCATGTCCGGAGGAGTCGACTCGTCCGTCGCCGCGCTTCTCTTGAAGCGTGAAGGGCACGACGTCGTCGGGCTCTCGATGCAGCTCTGGGACCGGTCGGCGGAGACGGGCCGGACGAGCCGCTGCTGCGCGATCGACGACCTGTCCGACGCGCGGAGGGTCGCCTGGGCGCTCGACATTCCCCACTATGTCCTGGACCTCCAGGATGAGTTCACGGAATCAGTCGTGCGCCCCTTCGTCGCGTCCTACCTCGCGGGCGAGACTCCGATCCCGTGCTCCGCGTGCAACTCGAAGGTGAAGTTCGCGACGCTCTGGGATCGCGCGAGGGGGATGGGATGCGACGCCGTCGCCACCGGCCACTACGTCCGCACCTCCACGCAGCCCGAGAGCGGCCGGACCGTCCTCCGGAAGGGAACCGACCCCGAGAAGGACCAGTCGTACTTTCTCTGGGACCTGACCGCGGAGCAGCTCTCCGCCGCGCGGTTCCCCGTCGGAGGCCTGACGAAAAAGGAGGTCCGCGAGCTCGCGCGCGCCGCGGCCCTGCCGACGGCTGACAAGGAGGAGAGCCAGGAGATCTGCTTCGTCCCGAAGGGCGATCGCGCCGGCGACTTCGTGCGCGAGCACGCGGGCGAGATGGGGCTTCCCCTTCCCACGCTGCCGGGAAGAGTCGAAGGCTCGGACGGAGAGCCGCTCGGCGTCCATTCAGGCCACTATCGGTTCACGGTGGGACAGCGCCGGGGCCTTGGCGTCGCCGCCTCCGAGCGTCTCTACGTTCTCTCGGTCGACCCGCGGGAGAACCGCGTCGTGGTGGGCCGGGAGAGCGAGCTCTCGGTCCGCGAAGCGCGCGTCGAAGCAATGCGATTCCTCTCGGGCGGTCCGGGGGGGCCGTTCCGCGCCCGAGCCCGCGTCCGCCACCGCGGCGTCGAGACGCCGGCGACCGTGGTGCCGGGAGAAGGCGACTCCGGGCGCGTCCTGTTCGACGAGCCGGTGCGGGCCGTCGCGCCCGGCCAGTCCTGCGTCTTCTACGACGGGGACGTGGTGCTGGGAGGCGGAGTGCTGAGAGGAAGTTGAGAGTTGAGAGTTGACAGTTGAGAGTAGGGAGCGGCGGCCCCGGTCTTACTCTTAACTCTAAACTCTCAACTCATGACTTCCTTTCAATTCGTCGGAGATTCCCCGTCGGACGTCGGAACGGGAAAATCGGAGCGGATCTCGCCATAGTTCCGCTCATAGATTTCGACGTTCTGCTGGAGCGCCCGGGCGAGCTGCTTGGCGTGGAACGGCGTGGTGAAGACGCGGCTCATCACCTTCACGTCGGGCCTGCCTGGCACGATCCGCCCGAAATCGATCACGAATTCCGTCGGATTGTGGAGGATGTTGGCGAAGTTCACGTACTGCCCTTCGGCCGTCGCTTCATCGATCGTCACCTTCACCGACACCGGCTTTTCGTCGCTCATTTGGCCTCCGATGGCGATTGTAATGGCGGGAGGTAGACGTCGAGCGTTGAGCGTTCGTGGAAAAAGTCCGGAGTTGAGAGTTTAGAGTTGAGAGTTGAGACTCAGAAGTTAGGAGTCAAGAAGACGGTAGGCCGAGACGGGCGCGCGAACTCTCCTCCCTCTCCCCGAACTCGGGGAGAGGTCAGGGTCAAGGGGAAAGAACTTCTCCTTCGAACCGGAACCGGATTAGTCTTCGTCGTTTCCCGATTCCCGATCTAGTTGACCGCGGGGTACCGCGGCCGTCTCGCTCCCGCTGGTCGCTCGGCTCCCGTTTCCCGTTCCCCCATTCCTCCCTCCATCCATAATGCAATCGAATGAGGCGAGCGCGTGTGCGAGCCGCAGCAGTGCTTCTCCTGGCGGCCGCGGCGGCCGGGCGCGCCGGGGAGCAAAGAGTTTCTTCCGGTCCGGATTCGCCGGACTCTCTTCTCGCCACGGCCGACCGGCACTACGCCGCGCGGCACGCCGGAAGATCGGGCGCGAGGGCGGATCCCTCGGAGATCTCTGGAGCCATCGCCCTCTATGAGCGCGCGGCCGCCGTCGACGGCGAACGGGGGGCGGAAGCGCGGTGGAAGCTGGCGCGGGCGCTCTACTTTCTCGGCACCTACACGGGTCTCGACGAAGCCGCGCAGCGCGCGGTGTTCGACCGGGCCCGGCGGGCCGGGGAGGAGAGCGTCGGGTTCGTCGCCGGGCGCCTCGGGAATCCCGATTTCCGAAAGCTCGATCCTGCCTCGGCGGCGAAGCTCTTTCGGGACGACGCCGATGCGCCGCCCGCGCTGTTCTGGACCGCCGTCGCCTGGGGACAGTGGGCGCTCGCCTCGGGCAGGGTGGAGGCGGCCCGGAAGGGCGCGGCGCAACGCATTCGCGACGACTGCCTGACCCTGATCGCCCTCGACCCGGAGTTCGAGGAGGGCGGCGGCTATCGCATCCTCGGCCGCGTGCACGATCAGGCGCCGAAGATCCCGCTGCTCACCGGATGGGTCTCACGGGCGGAAGCGCTTCGGCTGCTGCGGCTGGCAATCGCCGCGGCGCCTCGGAATTTCGTCAACCGGCACTTTCTCGCGGAGGCTCTCGCCCGCTCCGGCGCGCGGAAGGAGGCCGTGGCCATCGAAGAAGGGATCGTTGCCGACGCCGCCGGTCCGAGCCATCTCGTCGAGGAGCTCGCGATTCAGGAGGCGGCGCGAAAGAACCTCGCGGCCTGGAGGAAGGCGGGGTAGCTGT
>JBBRDK010000087.1:0-15875 GCA_038203955.1 Thermoanaerobaculia bacterium
TAGACGTCGTAGACGTTCTGGCTTCCCCAGGACGTCGATTTCGGGTCGTCCTGGTAGGAGCGCAGGCCCCATTCCGGCCTTTTCGTCATCGGGTCGACGGGGACCCGGCGGAGGAACTTCTGCTTCTTGTCGATCTGCCCGACGAGCTTGGCGCCGTCGACCAGAGTCTGGAGCTCCGGGGGGTACCCTTCGGTGCCAAGCTGAGGCGGGATCAGGCCCGAATCCGAGTACTGCTTGTGCTTGTCGATGGCGTCCCGCATGAGCCGGAGCTGAAACTTGAGCTCGAGCTCGTCCTGCCGCTTGACCGTGTAGCGCACGACCGGGACCACCATCCCGGTCAGGATCGCGATCATCGCAGCGACGACCGCGAGCTCGACCACGGTGAACCCGGCCTGGCGAGCGCTCCTCTTCACGCGGCTCGCCTTCGCCCTTCGCCCGCCACCCTTCGACGGAGCCGCCTCACCGCACCTCCACCGTGGCCTCGGCGAAGCTCGCCGACGACGTCCCGCGGTCGAAGGAAAGCTTCGAGGACCCCGGCTTGACTCCCTGCAGGATGATCTCCGCGAGGGCCCGGGTTCCCGTCAGAGGGATCGGATTCGGCAGATCGAGAACCACCCGGCCGGGCTCGATGTGCGAGTCGGCCACGCCGCCTTCCGGCAGGATCGCGCGGACCCCGATCACGGAGACCATCGCCGGGTCGAACCGGAATACGAGCGACCCGTTGGCGGACCCGTCCTGCCCCGTGACGCGGACGAGAACCGACCGCTGCTGGCCCGGGGGAAGCGCGATCGACGCGGGAGCGAAATCGAAGAGGAGTCCGGTCTGCGTCGCGGCGGTCTGGACGACGACGGCGGCCGCGGAAGCGCTGGCGCTCTCGGGGCCGGTGGCCGTCGCCGCCGACGGCGAGAGGACCGCCGCCTGGCCTCCGAACGGGGGCCGTGGTTCCTGCGGCTGCGGCGGGACGGCGTCCCGCGGGGACGGGCGGAACGGGTCGCTCGGCGGGGTCGCCGGCGCGAGGTTCTGCGGAGGAGGGGCCCCCGGGGCCGCCGCCGGGGCGGGGGCGGAGCGAGGCGGTGTCTGGTCGCGGCGGAAGTCGAACGGGCCGGCGCCGCCGGGCGACTCGATCCGCGGCGATCCCTGGAAGGAAATGTTGGCGTCCGTGCCGACGTAGACCGGGACGAGGTCCTCCTCGGTGACGTCGGGAATCCGGATGATGTGGGGCGTCAGTGTCAGCACCAGGTCGGTCGTCTTGGCCTCCCGGCGCTTGTTCGAGAACAGCCGGCCGAGGATCGGGATGTCGCCCAGAAAAGGCACCGTCGTGTTTCCGCCGGTCTTGTCGGTCCGGAAGAGTCCCGCCAGGAAGTTCGTCTCGCCGTCGCGCAGGCGGATGTTGGACGAAATGGTGCGCGTGCCGATCGTCGGCTGCGACTGCCCCGCCGAAAAAGAGACGTTCTGACCGAGCTGCGAGACCTCGAGCACGAGCTTCAGCGTCACTTCCTTGTTGTGGTGCACGCGCGGTTCGACCTCGATCTTGATGCCCACGTCCTGGTACTGGAACGAGGTCACGGGGACGATGCTTCCGCCGACCGTGTTCGCCGTGTTGAACGTCGTCGTGGGAATCGGGATCTTGTCGCCGATCACGAGCTGGGCCTTCTGACCTTCGGAGATCCGCAGCTGAGGCTTCGCCAGAAGCTCGGAGTCCGTGTTGTTCTTGATGAAGTTGTAGGTGACAGAGGGAATGTTGAACCCGAAGGAACGGATGGAGAGCTGTTTCAGCTGGTCCCAGGTGAAGGCGCCCGGCGCGGCGAGCGTTCCCGCCGGGAGCGCGGTTCCGAGATCGGTCGTGCCGCCGGGCGCAGGCGCCGCGGCGCCGACGGTGTATCCGGAGAGGAGCAATCCGATCTCCGTCAGCCGCGACGTGTTGATCTGAAGGAGCTCGACGTCGATCACGACCTCTGCCAGCTGCTTGTCGTTCTGCTCGATGATCTTCTCCGCGATGGCGACCTTGTCCGCCGTGTCTCGCAGGGTGATCGAGTTCTCCGCCTTGTTGATTGAGATGCGCGTCGTCTGGAGGAGCTGCCGGAGCGCGTTCGAGACGTCCGTGACGTCGCCGTTGGACAGGAAGAAGGTCCGGATGACGAGGTCTTCGTAGGTCTTCCGATTCTGCGGAGTGTCCGCGGCGATCAACACGGTCTTCTCGTCGATCACCTTGTAGAAGTGGTTCTCCTGCCGCATCAGGGTCTCGAGCGCGTTCTGGAAGCTGATGTTCGTCAGGACGATGGCGACGTTGTCGTCCTTCAACTGGGGATCGAAGATCACGTTGATGCCGGCGGCGAGCGCGAGCGACTGGTAGATCTGCTTGATCGACTTCGGCTGCGGGAAGTTCAGGTTGATCGCGCGATCGCTGGTCGGCTCGAGCAGAGGCGTCCGCGCGCGGGCTCCCCGCGTCCGGCGCTTCGCGCCCTGCATCTTCGTTTCCCCGTCGCGCTCGGCGGCCGCGCGCGTGGCCTCTTCCCGGGCCTTTCCGAGCTCGAGCTCCGCATAGTGGTTCGTCGGGTCGAGCGCGAGGGTCTGCTGGAGCTCGACGACCGCGAGGTCGGCGTGCCCGGAGCTGCGGTAGATCTTGCCCCGCTCGAAGTGCGCCTGCGAGGCGCGCCGGCGGGCGTTCAACAGCGAGATCTTGTAGCGGCTGTTAGTCGGCTCGGCGTCGAGCGCCTGCGCGTACTTCATGACGGCGACGTCCCAGTGGGACAGGCTCTCCTCGTCTTTGGCCTCCCGGAAGGCACGCGACGTGGTGCAGGAGGTGGCGAGCGACACCAGAACGAGGACGCCGAGGCACTGTGCAAACTTCATCGGGCCACCTTTCCAGAATTCCGGATGCCGATACGGGTCATGGCGCGATTCCGATCCGGCGGACCTGCGACGGCGCGAAGCCGACGAAGCCGACGTCCACCGATTCGTAGCCGACGCGCCGCACGATGAAACGGTCGAAAACCACCTCGCCCGTCCGCGCGTTGATGATCTGGTCCCCCTGGACGAGAACGGCGAACGGCCGATCCTTGGGACCGAAGGTCCCGATGAACTTGAAACCGATCTCCGGCGGCGCCGGGGTCGGCGTCGGCGGAGGCGGAGGGAGCGGTCCGACGAAGGCGGCGCTGCCCGGCGCGGGGGGCGGCGGGGGCGCGGGGGTGGGCGTCGGAGGCGGGATCGGAGTCGGCGCGCGAAGGTCGAAGATGTTTCGCGAGCCCGGCGCTCCCGGCCGGCCGCGCTGGGGATCGAGATCCTTCGTCGTGATGATCGGGACGTCGTCGGCGGTGGCGGGCTTGACGTCACGGGACCGCGCCCTCGCCGTGGGCCGGTCTTCGTCCGGCGCGCTCCCCGGCGCCGGCGTCCCGGCGGAGCGGGCGGACGTCGCCGGCGACGCCGACGCCGCAGGCGCGGCGGGAGCCGACCGCCATCGCACGACCAGCAGCACCAGGAAGGTCACCACGATCAGGAACAGGCCGAGCTGCCTTCGGTTTCCGACGGAAAAGGTCATGGGCGCCGCCTCGCCGCGCCCGGGATCGGCCGCTCCTGCGCAGCGAGCGCGGGTGCCGAGCCCCCGCCTGCGTCCTCGGCGGCGAAATAGGTCGCGAGCGCCATGCGGACCATGACGCCGCCCGGAAGATCCGGGTCGCGGGAAAGGCCGATCTCCTTGACGACGATCCACCGCCGATCCGACTCGATCGCGCTCAGGAGCTGCTTGAAACGGGCGTAGTCGTTGCGGAAGGAGAAGGTGACCACCATCTGCGAGAGGGGGAGGTCGGTGAGCGGCGCCGTCGCATACGACATCTCCGCCGGGGAAATGGCCGCGCGCTGGAGCAGCAGGTGGATCTCCGCGACGACCGGGGCGAGCGTGTCCCGGCTCGGGCCGATGCGCTTTCCGTAGAAATCCTCGATGGCCGACGAGACCGAGGAGAGCCGGTCCCGCTGTGCAGCGAGCCTCTTCGCTTCGCGCTCGTGCGCGTCGACGTCGCGCGTGAGCTCGGTGCGGCGCGCTTCCATCCCGTCCTTGCGGTCCTGCGCCGTCGCCCGGTACCAGAGGTAGAAGCCCAGGTTTCCGGCGAGGAACAGGACGGCGATAACGAGGATCTGGAGGCGCCGGCTCGAGAGCGCGCTCATGGCGCTTGCCCTCCCGATCCGTATTTCACGTAGATCTGGAATCCGAACCCCTCCGGCGCGCCGGCGCTGCCCGCCGCCGGGGAGGCCTCGCTCCGCAGCTCGACCGCGGCGAACGCGGGATCACGGGCCAGCGCGGTCAGCGTTCGAACCACGGCGTCCGGGCTCTTCCCGAGAAGCGAGCAGTCGAGCGTGGTCTCGCCGGTCTCGGAAAACCGGGGCGAGAGCCGGGTCAGGCGGACGTCGGGCGGCAGGACCCTCTCGAGCCGACCGAGAAGGGAGCTCCAGGAGAACCGCCGCTCGGAGACGAGCTTCAGCAGTCCGCGGCTCTCCTTCGCCAGGCTGGACACCTTGTAGTTATTCAATGCCGCGCGCGAAGCGGCGGCGTCGCGCTCGGCCCGATCTCGCCGGGCTTCCAGGGACTCGATCTGTTTCGCCGTGCCTTCGCTCGACCTGTGAAACTCGGCGTACTGACGGACGTTGGCGACGAGCAGAATCGCCGCGAGCCCGAAGGCGAGCGCCGCCAGGAGGAGAAAGGGACGCTCGTCGCGGAACGGGCGGCGGGCGAAGTCCAGATAGGGCGCCATCAGCTTCTCCCGTACACCGCCGCGAAGGCGGGCAGAAGCTCCGGACGGGCGGCGATCCGCTCGTCGAACGTGGGGTCGCCGCCGAGAAGGCGGCCTCGCAACGGCTGCACAGCGATCGGAAGGGCATCGCCGCGGAGCGGCTCGCCGCCGCGGCCGTCGTGAACGTAGATGGCGGAGAGCCCTCGCCCCTTCAGCTTCTCGGCGTAATAGGAGAGCGAGAGCCGCACCTCCTGCTCGTGCTCGCCATCCTCCGCGTCGGCCGGGCGCTGGCGGAAGAAGATCGGCGCGCCGCCGTTTGCCACGACAAACACGAACGAGTCCGCCGTCCGGTGAAGGACCGCGTAGTCGCCTTCGGCGCGCGACGAGAGGAACGGGGACAGGCCCTCGAACAGCGCGAGAGAGGAGGGGGCGAGGGCTCCGACCCGCACTCCGGCGGCTTCGAAAGACTGCTCGATCGATCGAAGCGTTTCGGCGGGAACGGCCGCGACGAGCAGGCGATTCTGCTCGCCGACCGGGGTCATCTCGCGGAACACGATGTCGAGATCGGACGTGACGCCCGGAAGCAGCTTGCGGACCTTCCAGAGGACCATCTCGCGCGCGGCGGCGGGGGCCTCGGGGAGCGTTTCGACCTCGATCGCCAGCATCCGGGCCCACGAGTCAGGAAAGAGGACTGAGGCCCGCGTCAGCCGGTCGGAGAGACGGCGGCCCGTGTCCACGGCCTGGGCGATCGCTTCGCGGGAAAAGAGCGGCGTGCCGGCGACCGAGACCCCGACCGTGTTGGGAGGGTACGGGAAAAACCGCGAGTGGGCGAAGCCGCGCGGCGCCTCCCTCCGGACGTTGGCGTAGGTCACGCCGTCCGCCAGAAGGCAGAAGACGTGCGGCGGAACGACGGGGCGGAGAAAAGGAATCTTCATCAGTCGACGAAGGTGACCTTGTTGATCTCTTTGAGGGTCGTCCAGCCTTCGAGGACCTTGGCGAGCGCGGCATCCCGGAGAAAGGCCATCCCCTCGTCTTTCGCCGCCTTCTTGATCTCGGCGGCGGGCCGCCGCTCGAGGATCAGCCCGCGGATGCGGTCGGACAGGTCGAGCAGCTCCGCGATGGCCATGCGGCCGTGGAACCCGGTGCCGTCGCACTCGAGACACCCGCGCCCTTCGTAGAAGGTGTGCCCGCGCGCCAGCTCGGGATCGATTCCCGCTTCGCGGATCTCGTCCGGGGTGACGGTGGCGACCTCGCGGCAGTGCACGCAGATCTTCCGGACCAGCCGTTGCGCGAGGATGCAGTTCAACGCGGAGACGAAGTTGTACAGGTCGACCTTCATGTTGAGAAACCGGCCGAGCACGTCCACGACGTTGTTGGCGTGCACGGTCGTGAAGACGAGGTGACCCGTCAGCGCGGACTGGACCGCGATCTGGGCCGTCTCTTCGTCTCGGATCTCTCCGACCATGATCTTGTCGGGGTCGTGGCGGAGGATCGACCGGAGCCCCCGCGCGAAGGTCAACCCCTTCTTCTCGTTGACGGGAATCTGAGTGATGCCTCGGAGCTGGTACTCGACCGGATCCTCGATCGTGACGATCTTGTCCTCGACGGTCTGGATCTCGGAAAGGCACGCGTAGAGGGTCGTCGTCTTGCCAGATCCCGTCGGCCCCGTGACGAGCACCATCCCGTAGGGCTCCCGAATGAACTTGCGCAGCTTCTTTTTGGTTTCCGCGTCGAAGCCGAGCACTTCGAGGTTCAGGCTCTTGAACTCCGCGTTGGCGGACTCCTTGTCCAGGATGCGGATAACGGCGTCCTCCCCATGGACGGTCGGCATGATCGAGACGCGGAAGTCGATCGTGCGGCCGCGCACCCGCAGCTTGAACCGGCCGTCCTGGGGGATGCGCTTCTCCGCGATGTCGAGCTCCGACATGACCTTGATGCGCGAAATGATGGTGCCGTGGTGGCGCTTGTCGATCGGGTCCATCGCCTGGTAGAGCACGCCGTCGATCCGGTACTTGATCAGGACCACGTTTTCCTGCGTTTCGATGTGGATGTCCGAGGCGCGGCGCTGGATGGCGTTGAACAGGATCGAGTCGACGAGCTTGATGATCGGAGAGGCATCCTGGGTGATCCGGTCGATCGTCAGCGTCTCTTCGCCGTCCTCGTCCTCCGAGACGAGCTGCATCCGGAAGTCTTCCGTGGCCTCGTCGAGCACGCGCTGCGAGGACTCGCTCTTCTGGAGGATGTCGTGGATCGCGGTGCGGCTTCCCACCTTCAGGCGCAGCGGCACGCCGACCAGGAGCTCGAGCTCGTCCAGGCGCACGACGTCCGTCGGGTCCGCGCAGATGATCGTCATCGTCTTCTCGGTGCGCGACTCCGGCACGAACTCGTAGCGAAGCATCCACTCGACGGGGATCGAGCGGAAGAGATCCGGATCGACGCGGAAGAGCGCGAGGTTGACGTAGGGGAGGCCGAGGCGCTCTGCCAGGGCCGCGGAGTCCGTCTCCGGCGCCGCGACGACCGTCCCGTTCGAGTATTGCTTGGCCATGCTCACCCCTTGATCTGCGACATGATCCGGAAAATCGGCAGGTACACCGAGAGCAGGATCGTCATGATGATGAGGCCCATCCCCACCAGGATCGCCGGCTCGACGAAGGAGATGACCCTCGCGAGCAGCATGTCGATCTCCTCGTCGTAAAAGTCCGAGACCGAGCTCAACATTTCCTCGAGAGCCCCGGATTCTTCACCGACCTTGATCATCTCGAGGGTCAGGTTGGTGAAGATGCCGGTCGCTTCCAGGCTGCGCCACAGCTCGCCGCCTTCGCGCACGCGCCCGACCACGTCCCGGACGCGGCGGGACACGAAGCGATTGCCGATCGCGTCCGAGGAATTCTCGAGCGCCGGAACGAGAGGCGTGCCGCCGCCTAAAAGCGTCGCGAGGCTCCGCGTGAACTGGCTGATGGCGAAGCGACGCATGATCCCGCCGACCACCGGAATGCGGATCAGCACGGCGTCCCGCGTTTCGCGGCCGGTCGCGGACTTCAACCACCGGAAGAGGAAGAACCCGGCGACGACGAGCCCGCCTCCGATGAAGAGGACGTTGCGCCGGAGAAACGTCGCTATCCCGATCACGATCTGGGTGAGAAGCGGGAGCTCCGCTCCGAAATCCCCGAAAAACTCGGAGAATCGCGGGATGACGAACGTCATGAGGATACCGATCAGCACGACGGAGAGGACGATCAGGATGGCGGGATAGACCAGGGTGGAAACGACTTTCCGCGCCAGGCTCATCACCGTCTTCTGGTATTTGAGATAGCGCCGCAGGACCGTCTCGATCTCGCCGCTCTTCTCGCCGGCCTTCAACGACGTCCAGTAGAGCCTCGGAAAGATGTCTCCCTGCGCGGCGAACGCGTCCGAGAGCGAAGCGCCCGAGTTGACCCGGTCGCGCACGTCCGTCAGGACCCGCCGCAGGGTGGGGCTCTCCTGGCGTTCGAGGAGGATCTCGAAGGAGTGCACGACCGGAAGACCCGCCTTCAGAAGCGCGATCATTTCCTGGTTGAAGAGGAGAAAGTCGCGCATCTTGACGCGGCCCCGGGATTTGCGCGCGGTCCGGCTGGCGAGCGAAAGGCCGCCCTGCCGCCGCACCTCGAAGACGTGGCCGCCGCGCCGCTCGATCTCCGAGCGCGCCGCGCCCGCGTCCGCCGCGAGGACCGCCTCGTCGCCGACGCTCCCGTCGGGCCAGCCCGCCTTGATCGAAAACTGCGGCACTAGCAGGCCGCTGAAAAAGGGACGCGGCCGTCGTGTCCGGCCTTTTGCAGCCCGGTCATGAGCAGACTTCCCGAAACCTGTTTCCCGTCATTCTTAACCCTCCCAGCAAAAGGCCGTCCACCAGAGGTTGCGGCGGCACGCTCGCAACGCCGGCTCACACCCTTTTTCAGCACCCTGCTCACCTCCTCACCGCTTCTCCACGGTCTTGCCGCCGGGCGAACCGGGGTGCGCCGCCTCCTGCACGAGCAGGATCAGGATCAGGGCGTTCTTGGACGCTTCGTCGCGCGAGGCTCCCAGGACCAGCGTCTGGTTCAAGGCGACCGGGACCGAGGCGCGATAGAGGGGCACGGGCACCGTGCGCCCCTGCTCGTTCTTCTTCAACCTCGACAGGGAGATCGGCGAAAGAAGAAGCTCCTCGCCCGTCCCGACGGGTCCGATCGAAAAGGTCAGGACGTACTCCTCGCCCAGCCGGTAGGAGACCGGCCGTCCCTCCGTGCCGCGGATCACCGCGGAGTCGATCAGCGTGTAGTCGTTGAACTGGAACATCGACTTCAATTTCGCGCCCAGTCCGCCGATCTCCGCCGCCATCGAGCCCGCCGGCACATCGGCGCGGGCGCGGACGAGCTTGACCGCGAAGTTGAACCCGCGGGGGGGAGCGTCGAACTCCGCCAGCACCTTCCCGACGGTCTTCAGGTTCGACTCCCGGTCCGTGATCGTCATCGCGTTCAACCGGGAGGTCAAGGTGATGGAGGCCGACTCGGAAAGATGCGGCCGGATCAGAAGCGCCGCCTCCTCGACCCGCTTGTATTTCAGGACGAAAACGCGCACGGAGGCTTCTTCCGCCGCGAGGAGCGGAATCGCGACGAGCGCGAAGGCCACGAGGGCCGCGAGGGAGGCAGTCTTTTTTCTCACGCAAGAAAACCCGGCTTCCGCACCGGCGGAGGCAGGGGCTCTGAGACGGAAAGGTCGGCGGTTAAGGCTCCCGGTGCGCTCTCCCGAAAGACCTCGCCATCGACCGTCCCGTTTCGGTCAAATCAAATGTCGAGCGACCGGTCCACGATCCAGACCACGCGCGGCTGTCCGCCGCCCGGATTCCAGTCGTAGATCGTCGCGTCGGCAGGAAGCTTCTGTCCACCGGGCGCGCTCGCCTCCGCAAACGGAGAGAACGGACGGCTCGAAAAATCGGGCGCCGGGGCGTCCGCCGGCGATTCCTCTCGCAGGGAAACCGTTTCGGGCGCGGAGGCCGGATTCCCTCCGCGAACGCTTCGATCGGAGGGCGCAGCCGCGCGCGACGCCAGCAGGCTCGCCGGCGACGGGTTCGAGAGGGTCACCGCGATGAAGACCGCGGCCGCGGCCGCGGCGGCCGTCGCTCCGAGGCGCCCCGCGTGACGCGGGGAGCGCCGCACGCGGCTCTCCGCCGCCTTCAGGGCGATCCCGGAACGCACTCCGTCTAAAACGCGGGCCGCGTCCTCTGCCGAAACGGATTCCGCCGGAAGAAGGGCGAAGAGGATCTCGGGATGGACCCGCGACGCCTCCCGGCGGCACGTCTCGCACAGGGCGAGGTGCCCCCGTACATCGGAACGTTCCTCTCGAGAGAGCGCCTCCTGGAGGTACCCGGCAAACCGCGCCCGCGTCTCGTCGCACCGGGGCGTCATGGCTTTTCCCTCGAGCCGCTCCGCGCCCGCAGAAATCCCGGGCAGATCTTCTCGATCTCCCTGCGGAGGATGCGCCGCGCGTTGAAGAGATGATTGCGGACCGTGGATTCGCCGCACCCTAGGATCTTCGCGATCTCGTCGGTGTCTTTGTCTTCCATCTCGCGCAGGACGAAGGCCGCCTTCTGCTTGCCCGTCAGCCTCTCGCTTGCCTCCCGGAAGAGGCGCGCCATCTCGTCGTCCTCGGCGGCGCGGGATGTCTGGCGCCCGGTCGCCTCTTCGCGCTGGCGCACGAGGTGAAGCGTGGCGCCATGGGCGCGCTCCCGGCTCCGGGAGCTGCGCAGAAAGTCGATCGAGAGGTTGGTGGCGATCCGGTAGAGCCAGGTGTTGAAGGAGTAGGTCGCGTCGTAGCGGTCGAGCTGCTCCCACACCCGCAGAAAGACCATCTGGGCGACGTCCCGGGCGTCTTCCGGGTCCGAGACGATCCGGCGCGCCACCGACACGACGGCCGGGGTCTTGCGGACGACGAGCGCTTCGAACGACAGCATGTCGCCGGAGCGGGCTGAGAGCGCCAGCTCGCGGTCCGACAGCTCCGCCGTTTCCTGGCGCCGGCGCACTTCGCTGTAGACGAGCTCCATCGGCGGTTTATACGGATCGCCGCCGCCACCCGTTGGGGGTTTTCTCCAGGACATAACTCGTTGGAGTGTAAGGCCTGAGCCGGAAAACGGGAAACGGGAAACGGGAAACGAAGTCACAAAGGCCCGTGCACGCTCGTGGACAGAGCGCCCGAAACCGACGGTCGCGGAGCCCGATCGGCGATTCACGACTTGCGGTGCTCACGGTAATCTCGTCACCTTGCTGATCTACCGCGTCCTTTCGGTCCTCGCCCTCGTTCTCTACGCGCCTTACGCCCTCCTCCGATCCGCCCTCGGGATCCGGAAGCTCGGGAACCTCCGGGGTCGGCTCGGCCTCGAACCGGTTCCGCCGCTCGAGAGGGGAATCTGGGTGCACGCGGTCTCGGTCGGCGAGGTTGGCGTCGCCCGGAACCTGCTGGCCGAGCTCGCCCGGAAGGCCCCGGACCGGGTCCTGGGGCTCTCCGTCACGACCGCGGCCGGCGCGGAAATGGCCCGGCGGGTCCTGCCCGCCGACGTGGCGTGTTTCGCGTTCCCCCTCGATCTCGCCGGGCCCGTCGAGCGCGCGTTGAACGCCGCGCGGCCCGGGCTGATCCTTCTGACGGAGACGGAGATCTGGCCCCTGTTCCTGGAGCGCGCCGCGCGGCGGGGCATCCCCGTCGCGCTCGTGAACGGCCGGCTTTCGGAACGGTCGTTTTCCCGCTACCGCCTGGCGAGACGCTCCTTTGCGCGCGTCCTGTCGCGCGTGGCGCTCTTCGCCATGCAGAGCCGGGAGGACGCGGCCCGGATCGAGCGGCTCGGAGCGCCCGGCAGCCGGGTGTTCGTCACGGGCAACGTGAAATACGACCTCCCTTCCGCGGCGCCCTTCGCGGACGCCTCCCGGCTCGCCCGATCTGCCGGCGGGCGGACAGTCGTCGTGGCCGCGTCCACGGGCCAGGGCGAAGACGAGCTCGTTCTCGCCGCGTGGGCAACCGTGCCCGCGGCGGTCCGCCCGCTGCTGGTCCTTGCGCCACGGCGGCCCGAGCGCTTCGACGCGGTGGCCGATCTCGTCCGCGGAGCCGGTCACGCTCTCCTCCGGCGATCCTCGGTTGACGGCGCCGGCGAGACGCCGCCGAAGCCTCACCCGGAAAACGGGCCGCCGGTCTACCTCCTCGACTCGATCGGCGAGCTCTCCGCGGTCTACGGGGTGGCAGGGCTCGCCTTCGTCGGAGGCAGCCTCGTTCCGACCGGCGGGCACAACCCCATCGAGGCCTGGGCGGCGGGGGTCCCGGTGATCGTCGGACCGCACACGTCGAATTTCCGCGACATCGTCCGCGACGGGCTCGCGATCGGAATCCTCGACGTCGTGCGGGACGGCCCGGCACTCGCGCGCGCTCTGGCCGCGGCGCTCGCCGACCCGGCCGGGCTCGCCCGCCGGGGGGAGGCCGCGAGGCGCGCGGTCGCGGAAGGCCGCGGGGCGGTCGCGCGCACCGCGGACCTCGTGCTCCCCCTCCTGCCTCCGGCCGCCGGGCGCGCCGTCTCGCGATGAGACCTCTGTCCGCGCTCTACGGCCGGCTCCTCGAGGCCCGCGCGCGCCGGTACGAGACCGGCCGGTCGCCCTCGGTGCGCCTGTCGAGGCCGGTCGTGTCCGTCGGAAACCTCACGGTCGGCGGAACGGGAAAGACGCCGTTCGTTCTCCACCTCGCGGAACGGTTTCTGTCGCAGGGCCGCCGGCCCGCGATCCTGTCGAGGGGATACGGACGCCGCTCCCGCGAGGTCGTGATCGTGTCGCGGGGAGAGGGGCCGATCGTCGGACCCGACGAAGGAGGAGACGAGCCGGTCTCAATCGCCGCGCGTCTGCCCCGGGCGATCGTCGTCGTGGCGCCGCGGCGCGCCGACGCGGCTCGGGCCGCGGAGCCGATGGCGCCCGACGTCTTCATTTTGGACGACGGTTTCCAGCACCTGGCGGTCCGGCGCGACGTCGATCTCCTTCTGCTCGACGCGGCCGACCCTTTCGGCGGAGAGAGGTATCCCCCTTTCGGCCGGCTACGCGAGCCGCCCTCGGCGCTCGGCCGCGCCGACGGGATCGTCTTCACGCGGCCCTCCGAAGGCCATCCCACCTCGTCGGCTCTTTCGCGGGTCGCCGTGGCGAACTCCGATGCGCCCGTGTTCCACGCGAGGATCTTTCCGGAGGGACTCACGGATGTGACGGGCGGCCCGGCGGACAGGCCGCGGCGCTGCGTCGCCGTCTGCGGGATCGCCGCGCCCTCGTCGTTTCTCGAAAGCCTCGCGGCGCTCGGCATCGAGCCGGCGGAGACGATCGTCTTTCCGGACCACCGGCGTTACCGGGACGGCGACGTCGCCCGCATTTCCGCCGCGGTCCGGGCAAGCGCGAGTACGGCCGTCGTGACGACCGAGAAGGACGCCGTGAAGCTCGGAGGCCGCATAACCCTTCCCCTCATCACGGTGCGGCTCGGGGTCCAGGTAACATCGCCGGCGTTCTACCCCTGGATGGAAGGGCGGCTGTTCGCGGATCTCGGCGACGCGGCGGGCGGAAAGACCGGACCGTGAGCGCGCCCCGCTCGGCGGACGATCGGGTCGACGACGTTCCTCCTCCGTCGGCTCCGACGCGGCGGCGCGGCCGCTCGGCGGCTCGCGATCGCGTGGAACACGCCCTGTTCGCCGGGGCCGCCCGGCTGCTGGCGCGCCGCGGCCCGGTAGCCGCCTCCCGCGCGGGGGCGCGGCTGGCGCGCCTCTACGTGTCTCTCGTTCCGTCGCGGCGGCGCATCCTCGAGGCGAATCTGTCGGCGGCGTTCCCGCAGACGCCGGCCGCGGACATCTCCGCTCTCGCGCGGCGGAGCGTCGAGAATTTCGGAGCGGCATTCCTCGAATTCCTGGACTCGCCGCGCTTCTCGCGCGAGGAGATCGAGGAGCGGGTCGCCGTCGCCGGGCGCGAGCACCTGGAGGCCGCCCGGGCACGAGGCAAGGGGGTCTTCCTGCTCTCCGCGCATTTCGGGAGCTGGGAGCTCGGCGCCGTGCGGGCCGGTCTTCTCGGAGAGCCGATCGCGTCGGTCGTGCGGCCGCTCGACAACGCGCTCCTCGAGGCGGAGCTCGCGCGGCGGCGGACGCGGTTCGGCAACCGGCTCATCCGGAAGAAGGAGGCGGCCCGCGAGATCCTCAGGGCGCTGCGCCACGGCGGCACCGTCGCGATCCTGATCGATCAGAACGTCCTCGCGGGCGAAGGCGTTTTCGTCCCCTTCTTCGGCCGCCTCGCGGCGACGTCGCCTTCGCTCGCGCTGCTCCAGGCCAAGACGGACGCCGCGGTCGTCCCCGTCTTCACGTGGCCGCTCGGATCCGGACGCTACCGGCTCGAGTTCGAGACCCCCGTTCTCGCCGCCGAGTTCGAAGGCGTCGAGAGCCGGGAGGAGCGCATCCGTGTCGCGACGGCGCGTTACATGGCGATCACGGAAGCCGCCGTCCGCCGCGCCCCGGACGCGTGGCTGTGGATCCACAATCGCTGGCGCACGAGGCCGCCCGAAGAGTCATGAGTCGTCAGTTTTGAGTTATCAGTGACTCCGGCAACCGCCTGACTGACAACCTAAACTGCCGACTGACGACTGACGACTGACGACTGACGACTGACGACTGAAAACTGACAACTCCTTCATGTCCTCCCTCATCGTCGCGCCCAACTGGCTCGGGGACGCCGTCATGGCGATCCCCTTTCTCCGCGCGCTTCGAGCGGCGCGCCCCGGGGAAAGACTGACCGTGCTCGCGAAGCGCGGGCCCGGAGCGATCCTCGGCGCTGTCCCCGACGTGGACCTGATCGAGAGGCGGTCGAGCGTGATCGCCGACGCCCTCGCAGTTCGCCGGCGCCTGTTCGCGGAGGCCTGGCTGCTTCCCAACTCCTTCCGCTCCGCCGTCGCGCCCTTCTTAGCCGGAGTCCCCGAGAGAATCGGATTCGCGACCGAC
Organism: Thermoanaerobaculia bacterium; assembly: GCA_038203955.1. Taxonomy (GTDB): domain Bacteria; phylum Acidobacteriota; class Thermoanaerobaculia; order UBA5066; family Gp7-AA6; genus JALYUA01. The sequence goes on from JBBRDK010000087.1 coordinate 14,725, forward strand.
CGCCGGACCGCGCTATTGACCCGCGCGCTCCCGCCTCCGCCGGGGACCGCCCACCAGCTGCGGGATTACGACTCACTCCTCGAGGCGCGCGGAGTCTCTCCCGACTTCGATCCGCCGCGGCTTCCGCTGCCCCAGAGGTCCCTCGCTCTCGCCGGCGAGGCGCTTCTGTCCGCGAGCCTGCCGCCGGGAGAAATCGCGATGCTCGCGCCCGGCGCGGCGTTCGCGTGGACGAAGCGGTGGCCGCCGGCGCACTGGGGCCGTCTCGCCGCGCTCCTGCGTCAATCGGGCGTCGAAGCCGTATTCGTGATCGGACCGGGAGAAGAGGCGATCGCCGCGGAGGCCGTTCTCGCCGCGGAATTCGCGGTCCCGGTGCTCGGCGCCGATCTCGACCCTACCGCGCTCGCGGCGCTCCTCGCTCTGGCGCGGGTGGTGGTCGCCAACGACTCCGGGCCGATGCACCTTGCGGCGGCGGTCGGAACGCCCGTCGTCGCCCTCTTCGGCCCGACCGACCCGGGCCGGACGGCGCCCTCGGGCTCCCCCTCCCGGGTCCTGGACCGTTACGTCTTCTGCTCGCCCTGTTTTCTTAAAGAGTGTCCATACCGGCACGAGTGCATGGTCGAGATCACGCCCGCACAGGTGAAGCGCGCTTTGGACGAGCTGATGGAGAGTTGAGAGTTGAGAGTTGAGAGTTGAGAGTTGTCCATGGAACTGCCGTGCGGAGTTTCGCGGGCGCGACTCGCAACTAACTCAGGCGCCGATCTGTTCCTGGATCACGCCGGCAATCTCGTCGGCCTGGGCGTTGATCCGGTCGCCGTCGCGGCCTTCGATGAGCAGGCGAATCTTCGGTTCGGTGCCGCTGTAGCGCAGGAGCACGCGGCCCGCGCCGCCGAGCGCGCGCTCAGCTTCCGCCACGAGTTGGGTCACCAGCGGGAGTTGTTCGAGCGGGCGTTTCTCGCGCACCTTCAGGTTGCGCTGGGCCTGCGGATATTTCACGAGGCACTGCTTGAGTTCGCTCAACGGCTTTCCTGTCTCGACCATGATGCGCAGGATTTGCAGCGCGCTCACGATGCCGTCGCCGGTGGTGCTGAAGTCGCGGAAGATCATGTGCCCGCTTTGTTCGCCGCCGACGTTGAGGTCGTTTTTCATCATCT
>JBBRDK010000088.1:0-15803 GCA_038203955.1 Thermoanaerobaculia bacterium
GCTTCGTGAACGAGACGTCGTCCATCACGACCGGGATGCCTTCGGCGACGAACCGATGGCCCTCGTCGGGCTCGTTCTCCTCGACGGAGATCCGGTAGCCGTTGCCGCCGCACCCGAGGACCTGCCGGACCGAGAGGACCGCGCGGGTGAAGTCCGCCTCGGTGCGCAGCTTCCGCGCGGCGTCGCGCGTGATCGTCAGGGGCGGCTCCGGCATAGGATGACGATTGTATGGCGACCGCCTCCCGCCGGCCGCGCCCGCCCGTCGCCCTGACCATCGCCGCCTCGGACTCGGGCGGAGGCGCGGGCCTCCAGGCCGATCTGGCGACGTTCGCGGCGCACGGCGTCTACGGAATCTCCGTGCTCACGGCCGGGACGGCGCAGAATACGCGGGGAATTTCGGCCGTGGAGCCCTTCTCTCCGAAATTCATCGGGCGACAGATGGACGCGGTGTTCCCCGATTTTCGCCCCTCGGCCGTGAAGATCGGGGCGCTCCACGACGCGCCTCGCCTGCGGGCGGTCGTGGCCGGCCTCGAGCGCCACGCTCCGCGTAACGTGGTGCTCGATCCCGTGCTCGCCGCGAAGGACGGGTCTCCCCTCTTCGATCCGTCTTCCCTGCCTCTTCTGCGCCGGAGGCTCCTCCCGCTCTGCGATCTCGTGACACCGAACATTCCGGAGGCCGAAGCGCTCGCCGGGATTCCGATCCGCAACGAGAGCGACCGCCGGCTCGCCGCGGGGATCCTCGCCGACGCGGGGCCGCGCGCGGTCCTCATCAAAGGCGGACACGGCCGCGGCGCGTTGGTCAGGGACCTGCTCTTCGACGGGCGGCGCTTCGTCGATTTCGAGCATCCGCGGCTCACGAGCCGGGCGCGGCACGGGACAGGCTGCACGCTTTCCGCCGCGATCGCCGCGAACCTCGCGCTCGGGAAGGGTCTCGAGCCCTCGGTGCGCGAGGCGATCGACTACGTGGAGCGCGCGATCGAAGCGGGCGTCTTCCCCGGAAGGGGATGGGGCGTTCCGGACCGGTTCGCGGCCGCGTCCGACGGCCGTCTCACTCCCAGTACGGGAAGGCGTATCCGAGCGCGCCGTACGCCGTCTCGGAAACGGCAGTGACGTCCGGGTCGAGATTCCGGTCCATGTCCTTCAGCTGTCCGACGACCCTGTGCCGCGCTCCTCGGATGAAGATCCGGGCGAGCCGGATTTCCTCGGCCGACTTCTCCGCGCCCTTCGCCTCGATCGACGACGTCGCGCGCGACAGGACCGCGACGGACGCGTACAGGTCGATCCCGACGTTGGCGAGCCGGTCGTGGTGGTATTCCTTCGTCAGGACGCCCTTTCCGTACTTGCGGAGGATCGTTTCGACGGCTCCCCCGCACGCCATGGCGTATTTCGCGACCGCCTCTCCCTCCGCCGCCAGGGCCGGCGCCACGCGGCTGATGCGGCCGGCCGGCAAAGTCCGACGGACCCGCCGGACCGCGTAGTCGGAGAGAATCCCGAACGACGAGAGCGGCGCCTTGAGCGCCCGCCCGACCTCCTGAAGCCCCTCGCCGATCTCCTTCATTCCGGACAGGGCGACCAAGACCCGCAGGATCTCGTTGGTCCCTTCGAAGATCATGTTGACCCGGGAGTCCCGCAGCGCGCGCTCGTACGGATACTCCTCCATGAAGCCGTTGCCGCCTGCGATCTGCAGCGCGTCGTTGATCGTCTGCCAGACGCTTTCCGTGCCGAAGATCTTGCAGCACGCGCCTTCGACCGAGTAATCCGCGAGGCCGCGGTCCACGAGGCCCGCCGTCAGGTACACCATCGACTCGAGGGCGTACGTATTCACGACCATCCGCGCAAACTTCGCCCGGATGATCTCGAAATCCGCGATGCGGGTCTGGAACTGGCGGCGAGACGTCGCTTGCCGCGCGGCGAGCTCGATCATCCGCTTGGAACCGCCGACGCAGCCGGCGCCGAGCGACGTCCGGCCGGTGTTCAGGATCTCGACGGCGATGCGGAAGCCCTGTCCCCTCTCCCCGAGGACGTGGGACGCCGGCACGCGCACGTTCTTGAGCTCCAGCGGGACCGTGGAGGAGCCTTTCAACCCGAGCTTCTTCTCCTCGGGCCCCGGCTCGACACCGCCGAGGTCCTTCGTGACCACGAACGCGGTGATGCGGCGATGCTCGTCCTTCGCGTCCAGCCTTACGTCCTTCGCGAACACGGTGAAGAATTCCGCGAAGCCGCCGTTGGAGATCCAGTGCTTGCTGCCATTCAGCACGAACGTGTCCGTGGCCGCGTCGTACTCGGCGGTCGTCCGTATCGAGGCCGCGTCGGAGCCCGCCTCCGGCTCGGTCAGCGCGAAGGCGGCGATCATCTCGCCCGCGGCGAGCTTCGGCAGCCAGCGTTTCTTCTGCTCCTCGGTCCCGAAGAGGATGAGGCCCTTCAGGCCGATCGACTGGTGCCCGCCGATCAGGATGCCGAGCGAGGCGTCCGTCCGGCCGATCTCCTCCGTCACCCGGCAATAGGCGCTCGAGGAGAAGCCGTACCCGCCGTAGGACTCGGGGATGATCATTCCAAAGGCGCCCAGATCCGCGAGACCGCGGACGACCTTCGCGTCGATCCCGTGCTCCCGGTCGAAACGGGCCGGGTCGACGTGGTCCTTGGCAAAGTCGCGGAACGAGCCGAGGAACGCGGCGACCGTCTCCTTCTCGTCCGCCGGAATCTGCGGGTACGGGAAGACGAGGTCCTCCGGGACATACCCGGAGAGCAGCGTCTTGACGGGCGAGGTGAGGACCGGGTCGGCCGGCACCGGAGCGGGATGGCTCACGCCGCGGCTCCCGCGGCCTTCTCGGGGTAGAAGCGGCCGTGGGTCCGGGCGAGCTCGTCCAGGTACCTCGCGGGCGTGAATCGGGATCCGTGGCGGGCGGCGAGCTCGCGGAGCATCTCGGCGATTCGCGCGACCCCGATCTCGTCGGCGTACCGCAGCAGGCCGCCGCGAAACGGCGGGAACCCGGTGCCGAAGATCATCGCCAGATCGAGCTTCTCCGGCCGCGCGACGACGCCTTCGTCGAGGCAGAAGGCCGCCTCGTTGATCATGGGCAGAACCAGACGCGCCTGAATCTCCTGCGGGGTGTACGGGGCCTTTTCGGACGGAACGACGTGGAGCGCCTCGTAGGCTTCTCTCGACGGTGCGCCACGTTTGCCGTCGGCGTACTCGTAAAACCCCTGACCCGACTTGCGGCCGAGCCGTCCCTGCGCGACGAGCGACTCCTGCCCCGCGGGCTTCATCCGGTCGGGGAAGGCGGCGGCGAGGACCTCGCCCGCCTTCACGGCGACGTCCAGCCCGACGTCGTCGAGGAGCGCGATCGGCCCGACCGGCATCCCGAAAGACGTCATGGCCGAGTCCACGTCCTCGATGCGGCTGCCTTCCTGAAGCAGACGCACTCCCTCCGCGAGATACGGCGCGAGGATCCGATTCACGAGAAAACCCGGCGAGTCCTTCACGACGATCGGCGTCTTGCCGAGGATCTTGGCGAGGCCGAACACGGTTGCCACCGTCTGGTCGGAAGTGTCCTTTCCCCGGATGACTTCTACCAGCGGCATCCGGTGCACAGGATTGAAGAAGTGCATGCCCGCCACGCGCGCCGGCACGCGAGCGCCCGCAGCGATCTCGCCGATGGGAAGCGTCGAGGTGTTCGAGGCGAAGATCGCGGTGTCGGGAACGACGGCTTCCCAGTCCTTCAGCACCAAACGCTTGACGCCGAGCTTCTCGACGACCGCCTCGACGGTGGCTTCGCAGCGGCGGAATCCCGTGTAGTCGAGGGTGCCCGAGAGCAGCGCCATCTTCGACCGCATCTCGCGGGGAGACAGGCGGCGGCGCTTCGCCTTCTCTTTCCAGACCGCGGCGGCGGCGGCGTACCCGTGGGCGAGCGCCTTCGGCTCGATGTCCTTCATGCGGGCGGGCACGCCCTTGTCCGCGAGCAGCTGGGCGATCCCGCCCCCCATGAGGCCAGCGCCGAGCACCGCGGCGCGCGTCACGGGAATCGGGCGCACCGAAGGGTCCGCGACCCCCGTTTCCTTCTTGATCTCTTCGGTCAGGAAGAACAGCCGGAGAAGGTTCTTCTGTACGGCGCCGCCGAAGACGTGGCCGATCCGGCGCGCCTCGATCTCGAGGCCCTCCGCGACGGGCTTTCCGTACCCCTCCTCGATGACCGCGAGTGCTTCGAGCGGCGCGGGATAGTGCCCCCCCGTCTGCTTCATCACCGTGTGCCGGGCCCGGGAAAAGACGAGCCGCCGGCCGAGCGGGTTGCCTTCCAGGGCGCGGTCGGCGAGGCCGCGATCTCCGCGCCGGTCCTTCGGCTTGCCCCCGCCCATGCGCGCCCGCGCGAAGTCCCGCGCCGCCTGCTCGAAAATGGGCGCGGGGACCGCCGCGTCCACGAGGCCGATCTTCTTCGCGCGTCGAGCGTCGAGCGTCTTGCCCGTCAGGATCAGGTCGAGCGCCTTCTGGAGGCCGACCACACGCGGCAACCTCGTGCAGCCGCCCCACGCGGGGAAGATCCCGAGCTTCACTTCCGGCAGCCCGATCTGCGACTTTTTCGAGTCCGACATCAGGCGGTAGTCGCAGGCGAGCGCGAGCTCCGTCCCGCCTCCGAGGCAGACGCCGTCGATCGCCGCGACCGTCGGATAGGGCAGGTGCGCGAGCTGCTCGAAGAGCGATTGCACGGCGCGCACCGCGTCGCCGGCTTCCGCGGCGGGAGTCGAGACGAACTCCTGGATGTCCGCTCCGGCGATGAAGACTCCGGGTTTTCCGGACCGGATGAGCAGAGCGCGGATGCGCGGCTCCCGGGACAGCCGAAGCAGCAGCTCGCCCAGTTCCCGGATCACCTCGCGAGAGAATTTGTTGACCTTTTCGCCGGGGAGATCGAACGTGACGACCGCCAGCCCGTCGTCCTCGAGGACGAGCGACAGGGCGTTCGATCCTTCAGGCGACATGCGTTTTCTCCGCCGCCTGGTACATGGCCTGGATCAGGTCCTCATACCTCTTCTCGAGGATCCGCCGCTTCACCTTGAGCGTCGGCGTGATTGACCCGTCTTCGACCGTCAGGTCCGACGGGAGGAGCGCGAACGCGCGGATCTGCTCATGGTGCGGGCGGTTCTCGTTGTACTTGTCGATCTCCCCCTGGAAGAGCGCGCGGATCCGCGGGTTCGCATCAATCGATTCAGGTGAAAACTCGAACTGCTGTTCCTTCGCGAGCTCCCTCAGGCGGTCGAACTTGGGGACGATCAGGGCCGCGAGGAATTTGTGGCGGTCTCCGAGCACGATGGGCATGTCGATGTAGGGCGACCTCTTGAGATCGTTTTCGATCGGCTGGGGCGCGGCCTTTTTCCCGCTGGCGAGGACGATCAGATCCTTTTTCCGATCCGTGATCACGAGGAAGCCCTTCTCGTCGAGGTGCCCGATGTCGCCCGTGTGGAACCAGTTTTCCCTGTCGATCGCCTCCGCCGTCGCCTCCGGCTTGTGGAAATAGCCCTTCATGACGTGCGGGCCCCGCGTCAGGATCTCGCCGTCCTCCGCGATCCGGACCTCTACGTTGGCGAGAGGATGGCCGACCGTCCCGAGCTTCCACGCGCCGGGGCCGTTGACCGCGATCACCGGCGAGGTCTCGGTCAGGCCGTAGCCCTCGTAGATCGTGACTCCCGCGCCGAGAAAAAATTGCGCGAGCTCCCTCGACAGGGGAGCGCCCCCGGAGACCGCGAACCGGAACCGGCTTCCGAGGAGAGCCCGGATCTTGTGGAGCACCAGCTTGTCCGCGAGCTTGAGCTTGAACGAGGAGACGGGGGCCTCGCCCCGCTCCTGCCGCTCGAGGCTCTCGCGGCCGACGCCGACCGCCCAGTGAAACAGCTTCTGGCGGATCGCCGGCGCCGTCGCGACTTTGTCGAGGATCCGCGCCTGCACCTTCTCGTAAACCCGCGGGACAGCGCCGAAACAGTGCGGGTTCACTTCCAGGAAGTTGTCCTTGAGCTTCTCGATCGACTCGGCGTACGCGATGGACGACGAGCGGTAGAGGTAGGCGTAGTCGAGCATCCGCTCGAAGACGTGAGAGAGCGGAAGGAATGAGAGCGCCACCGAGTCCCCCGTGATCGGGATGTTCTTCAGCGACCCCTTGACGTTCTCGACGAAGTTGCCGTGGGTGAGCATGGCGCCCTTGGGCTCTCCCGTCGTCCCCGACGTGTAGATGATCGTCGCGATGTCTTCGGGCTTGACCCGATCGGCGCGCTGGTCGAAGAGGGCCGGCGTCATCTCCAGCGTCGCACGCCCCTTGTCCACCGCGGTGCCGAAGCTCATGTACCCCTCGGCAGCGGTCGGAGGCGCCTCGATGCAGATGACGTATTCGAGGGCCGGGCACTGCTTCTGAATTCCGGACACCTTCGCCAGCTGCTCGGGCGTCGAGACGAAGATCGCCCGCGCGCCGGAGTCGTTCAAGAGCGGCGAGACCTGGTTGGCCGGCAGCGTGGGATAGATCGGCACCGACCACGCGCCTGCGCAGAGAATCGCGTAGTCGGCCATCGCCCACTCGGGCCGATTTTCCGAGAGGATCGCCACCCGGTCCCCGGGCTGGATCCCGAGAGCATTCAGCCCGAGGGAGAGCGCCCTGACCGTGAAGCCGAAATCCGACGCCGAGATCGGCCGCCACTGCCCGCCGACCTTCGAAAGAAGGAGATCGGGCTTGCCGGAGGCGGCCGCATTCCGGAAGATGTCGCAGAGCGTGCGGATCTCGCTGGCCATTGTCTCCCTCCCCTAGGAGCCTATCCTCGTAATCTCCTGCTGCGCGAAGGCGTGTCTCTCGCTGCGAGCGGAATGCTCGGTCGGATCTGAGCAGGGGACTTCGGCAGTCCCCTGGACCCCTGGGGCTTGTGCGGCGTAGCGGTGCTACGCCTCCGCGCCGCCGGGGGTTCGGGGGACCGCAAGGTCCCACGCGAAAAGCCCGCTCTGCGCTCCCGCTCTCGCTTCGGCCTCACCGCGCTCGCGACGGACATTGCTCGGACAGGCCCCTCCGTGCGTTCTCTCGTGCTGAAGAAACGATTCTGTCTCGCGGTTCCGCAGGGGTCAAGGTTGCCGGCCCGATCGGACGCCGGGGACCCTCGAGAGAACGCGTTATTCTCCGGCGAATGTCGTTCGCGCTGCTTCTGACGACGGCGCTGGCGCTCGCCGGCTTTCTCGCGACTTCGATCCAGGGATTTTCCGTCGCCACCGGCATCGGCGCCGGCTCCGCGGTCGCGAGGGTCCTCGTCCGCCGTCACGTCGGGTGGGCGATCCCGACGGTCCTGTTCTCCCTGTTCTCGCAGTCGATGGTGATCTTCTACTTCGTCGGGACGGGGCGGCTCGTCAAAGACGAGGTGGCGGGCTTCCCGGAGGACGAACAGAAGCCCATCCTGGCGGCCCTTCGGAGATTCAAGGCGCAGACCTCACCCCCGGCGACCTTCGCGCTTCTCGCGGCGATCGCGGTCTTCGTCCTCGGCGCGGCGGTGCACACGCGGGCGCTCCCCTCCTGGGTTCACCTCGCGGCGTCGGTCGTGGCGGTCGCCCTCCACCTCTGGGCCTTCTTCGCGGAGTGGCGCGCGTTTGCCGAGAACAACCGGCTGATGGACGATCCGATTGAGTGGTTGGGGAAGTTCAGAGTTGAGAGTTGAGAGTCGCCGAATGCCGTTGCTTACGATGAGCTGATATGGCTCCCGATCTAGTTGACCGCGGAGTACCGCGGCCGTCTCGCTCCCGTTGGTCGCTCGGCTCCCGGCCCCGGTTCCCCGGCTACTTGACGTCCAACCGCGTCGTCTGCCCTTCGGCGATCGTGAACGGGTACACGCCCTGGCCTCCGCCCGTCATCTGGAGCGTGTACTGGCCGGGGGCCAGGTGCTCCCACGTCGACGCGGGAGGGACGGCCGTGACGCGGCCGTCGAGCCGGAAGGGCGAGAGGAGATACACCGCGCCGGAGCCGTCGGTCAAGCGCCCCGTTCCCGGCACTCCCGTGTGGACCTCGACGCGGCCGCCCGGAGTCATGGCGATCGCGACCTCCGGCGAGGGAGCGTCGATCGCGGGCAGCGCCCGCGGAGCGTACCCGTCGGAGAAGAAGTAGATCGAGTACCGCCCGGGCCCCAGAGAGGAAATCTCTCCCTTGCCGGAGGAATCCAGGCTGACCGAGCCCTGGAAGGCGACGCCGCCGTTGCTGCCGAACGCGAGCACCGTGACGCCTCGCAGCGGGAACCCCAGGACGCCGTCCGAGATGCGGATCGAGATCCCGGAGCCCTTCGCGAGGGAGAAGTTCGTGGTGGAGGAATCCCCGCCCACGGTCGCGGTCGACGTCTTCTGCTGGTATCCGGCCTTGCGCGCGCTGATCTGGTATGCGCCCGGATCGACGCCGTCGATCTCGTAATGTCCCGATGAGTCGGAGACGGCCGTCTTCATCGCGAAGGCCGCGGTCTCCTTCCCCGTCTCCGCCTGAATGGCCGCGCCCTCGATCGGCGCGCCGGAGCCCTCCTCCCTCACCATTCCCGAGATCGTCGCCGCCGGAATGGCCACGTCGGCCGCGGTGTCTCCCGAAACCGTGACGGCTTTCCGGTACGACACCCCCTGCCCGCCGACCGAGAGCTGGTGGGAACCGTCCGCCAGACCTTCGAGGGCATACCGCCCGTCGTCGTCTGTCTGCGCGGTCGCGCGGCCGCCTGTCGCGGAAGGCGCGTCGGCGTTCGCGGACACGAAGAGGCCGGAAAGCGGGCGGTCGCCCCGGGTCACGCGGCCCGCCAGCCGCGAAGAACCCTCGAAGACGATCTGCACCGGCACCTCGCCGGCCCCGTCCGGGATTTCGGCGGACTTCGAGGCGGAGCGGCCGGCCAGCATGCTCGTGTTGGCATTGAAGTGAATGACGCCGGCGGGAACGTCCCGAAGAGTGAAGTTGCCCGTGTCGTCCGTCTGAGCGCTGTCGGAGTAGTCTTTGGCGTTCGCAGAGATCCGGACGCCGCCGAGCTTCCCCGGCGGAAGACCGGAGACGGTGCCGAGAATGGTGGCGCCGGCCGGATTCATCCCGATGAGCACGCCGTCCTGCCGCTGGTTCTCGGCGAGAACGACATCCTTCGCGGCGGACTTGCCGGCGGAGGACTGCGCACTCAGCTTGAACCGCCCGGACTTCAGGTGCTCGAAGAGGAACGCGCCGGAACCGTCCGTCCGCGTCGAGTCTCCCCCGCCGAACATTCCCGCGTCCCCCTCCGCGTTCAACGCGACGAGCGCGCCGGCCACGGGGGTTCGCCCGTCGCGGTCGACGACCGAACCGGAGATCGCGCCGCCCGTCCCCATGGTGATGTCGACGGCGCCGTCCTTGTCGGGATCCACGTCCCGGCTCGTCTCCAGGTAATCGGAATGGTCCGCGATGACGGTGACGCGTCCCGCGGGAAGGCCGTCGAAGTGGAATCGCCCATCGGCGTCCGTGTTGGTCGCCGTGTTCTGCGCGCCTCCCCCGAGCCGCCCAAACATCGCTCCGGCCGCCCCGCCGCTCGATCCCGCCGCCTGCCAGTTCACCGACGCGTTCGGAATTCCCGTGCCCTTCTGCGGGTCGAGCACGCGTCCGGAGAGGGAGCCGCCCTTGCGCAGAGAGATCACGACGCCATCCTTCGTCTCGCCTTCGCCGATCTCGACGCCGGACGTGTCGCCGTTGCGGTATCCGGACGCGGCCGCCCGGATCGTCCATTTCCCCGCCGGAACGTCGGGCAGCTCGAAGGTTCCGTCCTCCGACTGGAAGGCCTTGTCGCCTCCCTGTCCGCCGAACTGGACCCCGAACCCGCCGCCGCGCTGGCCGGTGCGCCCGACCGTGAAGTCGGTGATCGGGCGCTTCGTGTCCCCGTCCTCGACCCGGCCGCGGACGATGCCCGCCGTCTTCAGCACGATCGCGAGATCCTCGACCGGCGGCGTCACGTTCTTCTGCGCCGGCGCGTATCCGGCCGCGGTCATGCTCAGGAAAATCGACTTGCCGGGCGCCAGGCCGTCGAGCCGGAACCGGCCGTCGACTTCCGACGTCACGTTCTGCGGGCGCGTGCCCTCGCCCATCGCGATCCCCAGGATCTGCACGCCCGCGATCGGCTGCCCCTGCGAGTCCCGGACGGAACCGGAGACGGCAACGCCGTTGGCGAGCGCGATCGGCGGCCACGCATTCTCCCCCGAGCCGGCGACCGGCAGACTCTGCACGGTCCTGCCCGCGTAGCCCTCTCGCGACACGGCGGCCGTGTACTCGCCCGGCTCCAGTCCCCGCACGACGAAGGTTCCGTCGGGCGCCGATGTCGCGTCCGCCTTGCCCGCGTCGATACCCATGAGGCGGATCTGCGTGCGGCCCGCGGCGAAGCCTCCTCCTCGGCCTCCCTCGCGGCTGGCGACCCGGATCTCCGCGCCGGCGATCGGTTTGCCCGCGGCATCGACGATCCGCCCGCGGGCCTCTAGCCCCTTCTTGAGCGTCAAGGAAATGTTCGCCACGGTCTCGCCGGTCTTGAGCGTCACGCCGGGCCGGTGCGCCGTCGCGTACCCGACCTTCGACGCCTCGACAGCGAGATTCCGTCCCGCCGTCAGATTGCGCAGGCGAAACGACCCGTCGGCCGCGGTCAGCGCGCCCTGCCCGCCGATGAAAGCGGCGGGGCCGCGCCGGGTGAAGGCTCGCATTCCGCCCTCCGAGGCGAGGCGCACCTGCGCGGCCGGAACCGGCTGTCCTTTCTCATCGATGACCTTCCCGGCGACGCTCGCCGCGCGCGCCAGCGCCAGATGGACGGTCCCCGGCGCGGCGGTGCTCGCCGAAACGCCGTTGATGGTGGACGAGAGATAGCCCTCGCGAGAGGCGGTCACCGCGTAAGGCCGGGAGGCGAGACCGTTCAGCCGGAACTTTCCCTTCGCGTCCGCGCGGAGAGACCGTTCCATTCGGCGGCGGCCGAAGGCCATCCCGCCCGAGGACGCCGCCACGCGAGCGCCGGCGACCGGCTTGCGGCTCGTTTCATCGATCACCGTTCCGGCGATCGCGGCCGCGCGCGCCAGCCGTAGCGGGGCCTCGACGTCCTGGCCGCGGCGGACCCGGAGGTTGTCCCGCCGCACCGCGAAATCCTCCTTCCAGACGGCCTGGACGCTCCGGACGCCGGGCTCGACGCCGGTCAGGCGGAACGCTCCCTGGGCGTCCGACTCCGCGCCCTGGTCCTCCGAGATCACGATCGCGCCCGCGGCCGGTTTGCCGTTGACGTCCAGCACGACGCCGCGGATCGTCCCGCCGCGCTTCAGCGTGAGCTTCACGTCCGGTTTCGGATCCACCTGGAAGAGCGAGGCCTGCACGAACCCCGAGGCGCGCGCTACGACCGTCCGGGTGCCGGAGGGGGCGTCGTCCATCGCGAAGGATCCGTCGGCCCCGGTCTTCGCCTCCGAAAGAGCCGACGAGTCCTGCTCCGAAAACATTTCCGTGCTCGCGGCGCGCACGCGCGCCCCCGCGACAGGCTTGCCTTCGTCGTCCACGACCCGGCCGGAGAGCCGCACGCCGGCGGACGCGTGCACGTCGTCGAGGGAAACGTCCTCGGTGGAATCGAAGGGGCCTCGGAAGCGCAGCGACGGAGAGCCGGGCGGAGAGATACGGAGCGCGACCGCCACGTCCGGCTTGTCGAGCGCGATGCGGAAGGAGCCGTCGGGCCCGGTCGCGGCCTCCCCGAGGGCCGGGGGCTCCGCGGCGGAGGACATGTCGAGAATCGCCTGGTCGTCCGTCCGATAGGCGACCCACGTCACGCGGGCGCGGGCGAGCGGCTTGCCGGCGGCGTCGAGCAGCCGTCCCGAGACGGATCCGCCCTCGGCGCGCGCCCCGCAGACGGCGAGGCAGACGGCGACGAGGCCTGCGAAACGTTTCATGACGACTCCTCCGGGCAACCTGCCCAGAATACGGCCTTTGGCGGCGAAAGGTTACGATCCGGCATGCCCGATTTGCCCCTCTCCGGCCGCGTGGCGCTCGTCACCGGCGCCGCGGTCCGGGTGGGACGATCGATCGCGCTCGCGCTCGCCCGGGAAGGGGCGGACGTCGCGGTGCACTACCGCTCCTCCGCCGCCCCGGCGCGGGAGGTCTGCGCCGCCATCGAGGCGCTGGGCCGCCGGGCGGTCTCGATCGAGGCCGATCTCGGCGATCCCGCCGCCTGCGAGCGTGTCGTCGCGGAAACGGTGGGCGGCCTCGGCGGCCTCGATCTCCTCGTCCACTCGGCCTCGAACTTCCATCGCGCGTCGATCGCGGAGACGACCGCCGAGCTCTGGGATTCCGCCCTGGAAGTCAACGCGAGGTCGGGGTTCCTGATGGCGCGCGCCGCGGCCTCCACTCTGCGCCCGCGGCGCGGGCGGATCGTCCTCATCTCCGATTTTCTCGCTGCGCGGCCCGTGCGCAACTACCTCGCGCACTCCGTCTCCAAGGCGGCGGTGGAAGGGCTCGTCCGCGCGCTCGCGATCGAGCTGGCGCCCGAGGTGTCGGTCAACGGAGTGGCCCCGGGGGTCGTGCTCCCTCCCGAAGGGACGCCCCCGGAAGACGAGGCGAGCCTGGCGAAGTCGGTGCCTGCGCGCCGGAACGGAGGGCCCGAGGACGTGGCGCAGGCCGTCGTCTTTCTCTGCTCCGGCCCGGCCTTCATCACCGGGCAGATCCTCCGGGTGGACGGCGGGAAGGTGATGTAGCCGAGAGGCGAGGGGCGCTGGGCGGGAGGTGCTGGGCGGCGGGAGGGAAGAGAAGACGCGCTGACGTAGCATCGGCGGCGTGGATTCCAGCGGGAGAAAGCGCGTCGAGGAGTACGTCAAGCCCATGGCGGTCGGCCTCGACGGCGTGACGAACTACGGAGACGTCCGGCGCGCCGTTTCCGCCGCGGTCCTGGTCGCGGCCGAAAGGACGGACGTCGACTCGGACCTCCTTTTTCTGCTCGCCGTTTTTTCGGGACAGGAAAAATGGGTGTCGCGCATGGGCCATCGGAGCCGCACGGAGCTGTTCCTGGCCTCCGAAAGAGTTCCCCCGAAGACTATCTCCACTCTCTTTCGGTCTCTGACGCGGTTCGACACGGACCCGCGCACCCCGGAGGAGACGATCGTGCACGACGCGGTCCGGCTGGACCGTCTGGGCGCATACGGCGTCGCGAGGAGCCTCGTCGAGGGATACCGCGAGCGGCTCGACTTCCTGGAGATGGCGTCGGAGATCGAGGAGGCCGCTCGAGTCGAGCTGCGAACTCCGAAAGCGCGCGAAATCGCCGAGCACCGCCGCCGCACGATGCTCGAGTTCGCCGGCAGGCTGCGGGCCGAGTACGAAGAGTTCGAGAGACCCCTCGGCTAGAAGCCTCGGGCTGACAGCTGACAGCGGACAGCGGACAGCTACTCTCCCCTCGGCGCCCGCGGACGGTTCTGTCCCCCCGGTCCCTGGCGGTACCGGTCCTGCCGCCCTTCCTTCGCCATCATCCGGCGCTCCTTCATCTCCTGCTGCATCTGGAGGAGATGCTCCCACTGGTCCGGCTTCAAGACCTGCTTGATGTCGAGAACCATGACGGCGCGCGCCTTTTGAAGCTCCGCTCGGGCGTTCTCCACCTGCTCGATCTCCTTCTCGACGGTGCGCCGGTCGGCCGCGCGGTCCTCCATCGACGACTGAAGCGCGAGCTGCTTCTTCTCGAGGTCCGCCTTCAGGTCGATCAACCGGGTGCGGGAGTGGACGAAGATCTTCTCGATCTCGCGGGACTGCTCCGACGACAGGTTGAGCTCGGCCATCAGCCTCGGCCGCTTCCACCACTTCCCGTCCGGGAAGCCCTGCTGAGAAACAGCGGGCAGGGCGAACCCGGCCAATGTTGCGGCGATCAGAAAGGTGCGGACGCGGGACGTCTTCGTTCTCACAGGCGTTCCTCCTCGCGGGTGGCGGTTCCGGGCTCGGGAACGAGGGAGTCCCACGATCCGCCCGTCTCGTCGGCGCGGGCGAGACGGGCGACGTCTTTCAGCAGCGCGTCGTCCGCCTGGTCCTGCGGGGAGAGCTCCGGAGCGGCGGTTCCCGCCGCGGGCGGCATCCCCGAGTCGGAGCGCCGCATGGGGACCACCAGCGCGATCAGGAGGAGCGAGGCGGCGATTCCGACGCCCCACCGCAGCGGCGTTCCGCGGCGCACGGATCCGGAGCGCCGGATCGAGCGCATGGTCTGATCCTCGGCCTCGGCCCACGCTTCCGGGGTGCGCGCGCCGATCGGGCCCATCTCGCCGGCGAGCTCCCGCACGGCTCCCTTCCACTCCTGGAGCGCGCGGCTGCAGGCCAGACAATCGGAGAGGTGCGACGGCAGCGCCTCCGGAGCGCCGGCCGCCGGGCTGGTAAGGCCGAACAACTGGGCGTCCGTCAGGTGCGTCGTCGATCTCGCTTCGTGCATGTCATGCCTTCCGAAATTCGCCGAGCCGCTCACGGATCTTGTGGGCCGCCCGGAAGAGGTGCGATTTGACGGTCCCCGAATCGAGACCGGTCAGGTCCGCGATCTCCGGGATGGAGAGCTCCTCGAAGTGCTTCAGGACGAAGACGCTCTTCTGACGCGGAGAGAGCGACTCCATCGCCTGGCGCAGCCGCTCGCGGATCTCGCGGGAAATCGCGCGTCTTTCCGGGGAAGGCTCGTCCCCGGCGGCGGTGTCGCGCGGGCCCGGCTCGTCATCGTCGTTCTCCGCCGGACCCTGGTGAAAGTAGAAGACCAGCCGCCGCCTCTTCAGGCGGTCTTTGCACCAGTTGATGCAGATGCGCGTGACCCATGTCTCGAAGGTCGAGCCCTCGCGGAAGTCGTTCAAGTTCTGGTACGCGCGGAGGAAACTTTCCTGGGCCGCGCAGTCGGCTTCGCCCGCGTCGCGGAGGAGCCGGTACGCCAGCCGCGTGATGCGCCGCTGGTACTTCCGAACGAAATACTCGAAGGACTCCACCTTGCCCGCCCGGACCTCCCGGATCAGGAGGGCTTCCTCGACGCCGGGATCCGTCTGGCGGGGGATCATTTCGAGAGCTGGCACATGGGGTTGGACGAGGATGGGCCCGGTTCGGGTTACATCGCTTCCGGATCGCTCACGCGCGCCAGCTCACAGATGCGCCAGGATTTCGCGGCGTTTCTCGGCATATTCCGCTTCGGACACCATCCCCTTCCGGCGCAAATTCTCGAGCTGCTCGAGGCGGCTGGAAGGAGTCGGAGTCGGAGTCGGAGTCGGCATGGGGGAAGCCGCCGGGACGGGAGACGCCGGCGATGGCATCGCCAGGCCCATCGCCGCGTCGCCTCTCGGCCGGCCCCAGATCGCGGTGCGAAACGCCTCCGGCGTCGCGATCGCGGGGAAGAGAAGCGTGCCCCGCTCGGAGGCCGTCTCGAGTGAGACGTCCCCGTACCCGAGAAGCCGGCCGAGGCCGCTCTGCGTGACGGTGATGTCCTGGATCTTTTCGATCGGCGCCTGCTCGTGCTCGCGGGTGACCAGTCCGACCGAGCGGAGCACGCGGCGGTCCGTCACGACGAACTCGTCCTGCTGCGCGCGCACCCAGCGGGCGCCGAGCAGCATCAGCGCGAGCACCGCGAAGCCCAGGGCGAGATATCCCACCGGCCCGGCGATCTCGCTGCCCGATGGGATGCGGGACGCGTAGAGCGACGCCGCGCCGAGAAGCGCCGCGAGAAAAAGGACGAGCAGACCGGACCGGTAGAAGATCCAGTGGTAGCGGGCGCGGTAGAGGATCTTTTCGCCGGGCGCGAGGCTCTTGTCGGCGTAACCCATGGCTTCGAACCGAAGGGTAACATCGCGCCGTGCCGCGCCGACAGGT
>JBBRDK010000089.1:0-15764 GCA_038203955.1 Thermoanaerobaculia bacterium
CGCCCGCCCCCTCGCCGATCACGAATCCGTCGCGGTCCCGGTCCCCGGGCCGGGAGGCGCGGAGCGGATCGTCGTTCCGCGTCGAGAGCGCGCGCATCACGGCGAAGCCGCCGACCGCGAGCGGCGTGATGATCGACTCAGTGCCGCCGGCGATCGCGGCGTCGGCGTCGCCGTACTGGATCATGCGGTACGCCTCGCCGACGGCGTGCGCCCCGGTGGTGCAGGCGGTGACGGTCGCGAGGTTGGGCCCCTTCATCCCGTACTTGATCGAGATGTTGCCGGCGGCCTCGTTGACGATGAGTCCCGTGATGAAAAACGGAGAGATCACCTTGGGGTTGTCGCCGCTTTCGATGTACCGGCGCGAAGTCTCCTCGATCAACGGGAGCCCCCCGATTCCCGAGCCGATCACGACCGCGACGCGCTCGCGGTTCTCGTCCGTCACCGAAAAGCCCGAGTCCTCCATGGCGAAGTGGGCCGCCCCCATCGCGTAGTGGATGAAGGTGTCCATCTTCTTGATCTCTTTTTTCGCGATGTAGAGAGACGGATCGAAGTTCTTCACCTCTCCCGCGATCTGGCAGGTCAGGCGCGACGCGTCAAAACGCGTGATCGGGCCGATTCCGCTCTTGCCGGCGAGGAGGGCGTCCCAGTTCTCCGAATTGCCGACAGCGAGCGGAGAAACCAGGCCCACCCCCGTCACGGCCACGCGGCGGGGAGAGGCGAAACGGGGCATCTCTCGTCAGGCTTGCGAGGAGTTCTTCTGGATGTACTCGACGGCGTCCTTGACCTTCTGGATCTTCTCCGCGGCTTCGTCCGGGATCTCGATGTTGAAGGCTTCCTCGAAGGCCATGACGAGCTCCACGGTGTCCAGCGAATCGGCACCCAGGTCGTCGACGAACGACGCCTCCGGGGTGACCTCGTTGGCATCGACGCCGAGCTGCTCGACGATGATGCTCTTGACCTTCTCTTCCACGCTCATTCGATCCTCCCCTTCCCTGCGAAAATCCGCCGTATTCTTTCTGATGGAGCCCGACCCGGGCAAGAGGGGCCAACCGTACAAGGGATTGCCGCGGAACGTCAACCGGGCGGGAATCGGGAATCGGGAATCGGGAATCGAACGGAGGCCCCCGAGGGCAGCGCCTGTCCCCGCGTCGATTCGTTTTCCGTTTTCCGTTTTCCGTTTCCCGACCCTAAATCAACAGTCCGCCTGACACATTCAACACGTGCCCCGTCACGTAGGCGGCCTCTTCCGACGCGAGGTAGGCGACCGCGGAGGCCACGTCGGACGGCTCGCCCAGGCGGCCGAGCGGGATCTGACCCGAGAGGGTCTCTCTGGCTTCCGCCGTCATCTTGGACGTCATCGCGGTCGCAATGAAGCCCGGCGCGACCGCGTTGCACGTGATGTTGCGCGAGGCGAGCTCCCGCGCCACGGACTTCGTGAAACCGATCAGGCCCGCCTTGGAGGCCGCGTAATTCGCCTGCCCCGGGTTGCCCATCATCCCGACGACGGACGTGACGTTGACGATCCTTCCGTAGCGCTTTTTGACCATCGACTTGATGAGCGCCTGCGTCAGGAGAAACACGCCCGTGAGATTCGTCCCGATCACCCGGTCCCACGCCTCGCGAGACATGCGCAGAAGCAGGTTGTCGTCGGTGACGCCGGCGTTGTTCACGAGCACGTCGACAGGCCCTTCCGCGAGCGCGGTCTTCGCCGCCGTGTCGATCGAGGACGCGTCGGAGAGGTCGATCGCCAGCGCGCGCGCCCGGCCCCCGCCCGCGGTTATCTCCGCGACGACCCGGTCGAGGTCGGCCGTCGTCCGCGCCGCGGCAATCACGTGAGCCCCTTCGAGGGCGAGCCGGCGGGCCACCGCTTCCCCGATTCCGCGTGAAGCCCCCGTCACCAGCGCCGTCCGGCCTTCGAATCGATTCATCGCACCCTCCTCGCCTCGCCTGGCACTACTCGGGCTTGCTCGTGACGTCCGGCAGCTCGCGCAACCATGCCTCCACGATGGCGCGCGCCACGTCGGCGATCGCCAGGACGGAGGGGTGATCGGCGGAGGACGGGCTTTCCGACTCGCTGCCGTCGGTCAGGATCGCGATCGCAAAGCGTCCCTTCCTGGTCCGCAGAATCCCGACGTCGTTGCGGACGCCCCGCATCGACCCGGATTTTCCGGCCCAGAGGTACTCGGACGGGAAACGGCGCGCGATCCTCAGCCGGGTCGAGTCTTTGTCGAGGTACTCGAAGATCCGGCGGGAGGAGGCCGCGTCGAGAAGCTCTCTCCGCGCCACCCGCGCCATCCACTCGGCCGCCTCCCGCGGAGTCAGGACGCCGAGGCGGAACCCCTTCCACGGCGATGGAGTCTCGGACGAACGGGACAGCGCCGGAAGTTTGGCGAAGAGGCGGTACCGGGCGAGGCCGAGGCCGGACATGCGGGCGTTGATGCGGTCAATGCCCAGCCGGTCGATCCAGGCGTTCGTGGCCGTGTTGTCCGACGGTCCGATCATCAGGGTCAACAGGTCGTTCCACGTCGGATTCAAGCCCGGGTCGAGGATCAGGAGAGTGCCCGAGCCGCTGGCCTTCTGCGCCTCGGTCAGGGTCCAGCGCTCGGAGAGGTCGATTTCCCCCGCACCCACGCGCGCCATCGCCTCCGAGAGAATCCCGATCTTGACGACGGAGGCCGACTCGAACTCCTGGTCCGCCAGGTTCTCGTAGACGCGGCCGCTCTCCAGGTGCCGCGCCGAGACGCCGATGCGGCACCCGCACCGCTTCGACGCTGCAGCCACCGCGGCATCGATGACGACCGTGCTCCGGTCCGAGGCGACGCGCGTCGTCGCGCAGCCGGAAATGAGCAGCAGCAGAAAAAGACACGTCGATGCGACCGGAAGGTTGCGCAAGCGGGAGGAAGACGGCCCCTCACCCGAACCCTCTCCCCGGGCCCGGGGAGAGGGAGGCAGCTCCGCAAAGCCCACGGAGGTGAATACGCTCGCACCGAGAGGAGTCTCCCGACCAGAGGGAGGGAGGAGCCTCTCGGTGCGGGAGCGTGAGCGAGCGCAGCGAGCGGCAGCGACGTTCACGCGCGACCCCCATACGATTCCAGTCCGATCGCGCGATCGATCCGCTTCACGAGACCCGTCAGGACCTTGCCCGGCCCGATCTCGATGACCCGGTCGACCCCGTCGGCGGCAAGACGCCGGACCGATTCGACCCAGCGCACCGGCCCGTCGATCTGGCGCTCCAGCGCGTCCCGCAGCTCCGGGATGGCGGTCGCGGGCCGAGCGTCGACGTTCGTCACGACCGGATACCGCGGCGGTGACATCGAGGCGGAGCGGAGGAGAGGCTCCATGCGCGCCCGCGCCGGGGCCATCAGCCCGCAGTGAAACGGCGCGGAGACGACCAGGGGAATCGCCCGTTTCGCGCCGCGAGCGGTACACGCTTCGCAGGCGCGCGCGACCGCCGCGGCGTGGCCGGCGATGACGGTCTGCTCCGGGGAGTTGAAGTTGGCGGGCGCGACGACCTCGCCGCGGGCGGATTCCCGGCAGGCGGCTTCCACGTCTTCGGGGGAAAGCCCTACGATCGCCGCCATCGAACCCACGCCGGGGGCGACGGCCTCCTGCATGAATCGCCCGCGCTCGCGGACGAGCCGGACCGCGTCGGCAAACGCCAGCGTCCCCGCGGCGACGTGGGCAGAGTACTCGCCGAGCGAGTGACCCGCCGCAAACGCCGCTCCCGCCACCTTCTGCGGAGAGCCAGCATGGAGCTCCCGCAGCGCGGCGATCGAGTGCGTGAGGATGGCGGGCTGGGTGTTCGCGGTCAGCCGGAGCTCTTCTTCGGGACCCTCGAAACAGAGCCGCGACAGGGAAAATCCGAGCGCTTCGTCCGCCTCCTCGAAAACACGCCGCGCTGGCGACGACGCCTCCGCCAGAGCCTTCCCCATTCCGACGAACTGCGAGCCCTGGCCGGGGAAAAGCAGCGCAAGCGTCATGGGAAGTTGAGAGTTATGAGTCGAGAGTTGAGAGTAGGAACCACACCCGCCAGCAGCGCATCACGACCCTCAACTCTGAACTCTCAACTCTCAACTGAATTCCCTACCATCGCAGAAGCACCGAGCCCCACACGAGGCCCGCGCCGAAGGCCGTCATAAGGATCAGGTCGCCTGTCTTGATCAAACCGCCGCGGACGCATTCGTCGAGCGCGATCGGGATCGAGGCGGCGGAGGTATTGCCGTACCGGTCGACGTTCTTGAAGACGCGGTCGGCGGGAAACTTCATCCGCTGTCCGACGGCGTCGATGATCCTCTCGTTGGCCTGGTGCGGGATGAAGAGGCGGATCTCCTCCTTCTCGAAGCCCTGTTCCGCCAGAAGCTCGGAGCTCACATCGGCCATCGCCTTCACGGCCACCTTGAACGTTTCGTTGCCGCGCATGCGAATGAAGGGAAGCCGGTCCTCCAGGGTCTTCGGGTCGTTGGCCGGAGCGTTCGAGCCTCCGCCCGGCATGCAGATGAAATCCCCATAGTTGCCGTTGGACTTCATGCGGCTGCCGAGGATTCCGTGGTCGCCGCGCGTGGCCTGGAGGACGACCGCCCCGGCGCCGTCGCCGAAGAGCACGCACGTCGAGCGGTCCGTCCAGTCGACGTAGCGGGACAGGATCTCGCCCCCGATGACGAGGATGTTCTCCGCCTTGTGCGACTGGATCAGGCCGTCGGCGAGGTGGAGCGCGTAGAGAAATCCGACGCAGGCCGCCGAGATATCGGAGGCGGCCGCGCGCGTCGCGCCGATGTTGCGCTGCACGAGGCACGAGGTCGCCGGGAAGAGCATGTCGGACGAGATCGTCCCGACGAGGATCATGTCGAGGTCTTCGGCCTTCACCTTCGCGCGCTTCAAGGCTTCGACGGCCGCGTGCGTGCAGAGGTCTGAGAATTTCTCTCCCGGGGCGACGATGTGGCGCTCGCGGATTCCGGTGCGATCCCGGATCCACTGGTCGGAGGTCTCGACGAGCTTCTCGAGGTCGGCGTTGGTCAGGAGCTTTTTCGGGATTCCGGCGCCGGTCCCGATGACCTTCGCGCGCATCATCGCGCGATCACTCCCGTCCGCATCATCGCGCGAGGCTCTCCGTCCGCATCATCGCGCGAGACCCTCCGTCCGCGTCATCGCGCGAGACTTTCCGTCCGCATCATCGCGCGAGACTCTCCGTCCCCATCATCGCGCGAGACTTTCCGTCCCCATCATCGCGCGAGACTTTCCGTCCGCATCATCGCGCGAGACTTTCCGCGGGCGTCATCGCGCCGCTCTCATCCATCCGCCCTACGCCTGCGCCTGCGCGTCGCGGGTGTGCAGCTCCGCGATCGAGGACTGGATCTTCGTCGCGAGGTTCTGGCGCGAGAATTCGGCCGCGAGCCGAATCGCGTTCTTGACCGCCTTCGCGCTGGAGCGTCCGTGGCAGATGATCACGCAGCCTTTGACCCCCAGCAGGGGCGCCCCGCCGTACTCGGAGTAGTCGAGGCGCGTCTTGAAGCTCCGGAACGCGGAGCGCGAGAGGAGGAAGCCGACGGAGGCCTGCAGGGTCTTCTTGATCTCTTCGCGAAGGAGCTGCTCGACCATCTCCGACAGCGACTCGGACACCTTCAGGATCACGTTGCCGGTGAATCCGTCCGTGACGATCACGTCGACCTTGCCGCTGAACACGTCCCGGCCCTCGACGTTGCCGATGAAGTTCAGACCCGCTTCTTTCAGTCCCTTGAACGCTTCCTTCGTCCTGTCGGTGCCCTTGGAATCCTCTTCCCCGATCGACATGAGGCCGATCGAGGGGTTGGGCTTGCCGAACGCGAGCTGGGCGTAGATCGAGCCCATGATCGCGAACTCCTTGAAGTGCGAGGTCTTCGCCTCGGGATTGGCTCCGACGTCGAGAAGCAGGCAATGGCCCGAGAGATTCGGGAGGACCGTCGCCAGAGCGGGCCGGTCCACGCCCTCGATCGTTCCGATCACCATTTTCGCGGAGACCATGGCGGCACCGGTGTGTCCAGCCGAGACGAGGCCGGCGGCCCGCCCGTCCCGGACGCAGTTGGCCGCGATGCGGATCGACGAATTCCGCTTCTTTCGGATCGCCGCGGTCGCGGGATCGTCCATCTCGACCACCTCGGTCGCCTCGACGATCTCGATCTGGCGCCCCGCCTCGCCCGCTCCCGAGAGCATGGGCTGCAGAGCCGCCGGCTTTCCGACCAGGAGAGAGGTGATGCCGAACTCGCGGGCCGCCGCGATCGCCCCATCGACGTTGACTCGCGGGGCGTGGTCGCCGCCCATGGCATCGACCGCGATGCGCATGGCTAGCGAGACAGCCTCGGGTTCAGCACGGTGGCGGGATTATAGCGAGTGGGAAAGACTCGCTCGGGAGGGGGCAGGCGGCAGGCGGCAGGCGGGCGACCCAGAGGCGGCGTTTCCCGCCTGCCCCCTTTCGCCTCACGCCTTCCGCGCTCAGGCGTTGATCGTCTGCTTGCCCTTGTAGTGTCCGCAGTGCGGACAGACGCGGTGGGGCTGCTTGGCTTCCCGGCAGTTGGGACAGTCCGAGAGCGCCGGCGGCGTCAGGGCGTCGTGCGCGCGGCGTTTGTCGCGGCGGGCTTTGCTGTGGCGGCGTTTGGGATTGGGCATCGTGAACCTACACTTTCTTCAGTTTCTTGAGCGCTTCCCAGCGCGCGTCGATCGATTTTTCGTTGCAGTCGCAGGTCGCCACGTTCAAATCCTGCCCGCAGTGAACGCAGAGTCCCCGGCAGTCTTCGCGGCACAGGGGCTTCATCGGCACCGCCATCTGGATACGCTCCTCGACGATCGGCGCGACGGGGACTTCCGCCTCTTCGAAGAAGTAGACGTCGAGCTCTTCCCGCTCGAGCTCGCGCTCGTCCTTCCCCGCCGGCTGGCGCGGGTAGAGGACCAGGGAGAACTCCTCGTCGGAACGGAACGGATAGGCCACGAGACAGCGGCTGCATTCGAGGCGGCCGCCCCATCCGAGGTCTCCCTGCAGCGCGAAGCCGGACTCGATGGCCGAGACCTGGCCGGCGAAGTGCACGGGCGAGATTTCGACGAGCGGTTCCCGGTCGAGCGCTTCCAGCGGAAACGTGAGCTGGAACTCGAAGTCGACGGGCTGGTCCTGAGCGGCTTCAAGCGAAATGGTGTTGGCGTCTTTCATAGGGTCTCAAACGGCCAAAAGGGCGGTCTCTTCCGACAGGACCGGGCATTCTAGCAATCCGGGGGAGCCGCGTCAAAGCCTTGAGGACCGGCCGGTTCAGCGGCGGCAGACGAGAACGCCCCTCACCCCAACCCCTCCCCGGCGCGCGGGGACGCCGTACAGAAGCACATCTCTCGGCTTCCCCTTCCCCATGAGTCCCGCCCCTCACCCCGGCCCTCTGCCCCGGCGCGCGGGGAGAGGGAGGTCTTGTTCACCTCACTGGCGAATACGCTCGCAGCGGGAGGGAGTCTCCCGACCGAAGGGAGGGAGGAGCCTCCCGCTGCGGGAGCCGAAGCGCGAGCGGTCGAGCCTACACAGGGCGAGCCGCTCGCCGGTGACTTCGCCCCAGGGCGAAGGCACGTCCCGTAGCGCGCGAAGGCGACGCTCCTGATACGTTCTTTTGCGATGCGCATCGCGATAGACGCTCGGGCTCTCCTGCCGCAGGCGACGGGAATCGGAACCTACACCCGAGGCATCGCGGCGGCCCTGGCGGCGAGAAACGGGGCGACCCTGGCTCTGTTTTCCCCGAGGCCGCTTCCGGAGGGCCGCGAACAGGGGCCGTGGACCGTCTTCACCGACTCCCATCCGTTCGGAATGCTCTGGGCGCAGACGACGCTCCCTTCCCGCGCGCGCCAGTGGGGCGCCGACGTGCTTCTCTCCGCGCTCACGATCGGCCCCTTCGCGGCCCGTGACCTCCCTTTCGTCTCCGTGGTCCACGACCTGACGCCGTGGACCCACCCCGAGTGGCATGCCCGCCGGACGCTCATCGGCTTTCTTCCCCTCTGGGAGCGCACCCTCGAGCGGGCCGCGCGGCTCCTCTGCGTCTCGGAGACGACCGCGCGCGAGCTCGTGGAGCGTTATCCGGAGGCGGCGCCGCGAGTGCGGGTGGCGCGCAACGGCGTCGACCCGGACCTCTCCCCGGGGCCGTGGCCGCCGGGAGCCGAGGCCGAGAAGACCCGCCGCCAGCACGCCAACGGCGAACGGTACCTTCTCTCCCTTTCGACGCTCGAACCGCGCAAGAACGTGGAAAGCCTGGTCCTCGCTTGTGAGCGGCTCTGGAGCCGCCGCCGATCGCGCCCCGACCTGGTCCTGGCCGGCGGCGTCGGCTGGAAGTCCGGGCCCCTCCTCCGGCGGATCGGGCGCTCTCCGTTCCGCGACAAGATCCACCTCGTGGGTTACACACCCCCGCGCGCCGCGCGCGAGCTGTATCGCGCCGCGGAAGCCTTCGTCTACCCGTCGCTCTCGGAAGGGTTCGGGCTGCCGGTGCTGGAGGCCATGGCATGCGGGGTTCCGGTCGTGGCCTCGACCGCGGCCGCTCTCACGGAGGTCGGGGGAGACGCGGCCCTCTATGCGCCCGCGCGCGACGTGCCGGAGCTCGCCCGCCAGATCGAGCGCGCACTCGAAGACGAGCCTCTGCGCGCGCGCCTGCGCTCCGCCGGCCCGCTTCGCGCGGCGAAGTTCACCTGGGCGGCGGCGGCGCAAGCCACCGCCTCGACGCTCGAGGAAGCCGTCCGGGAGCACCGCCCGTGAGCCGGAGCCGCGTTTTCCCGCGAATCGGGATCGACGCGCGCAAGCTCAAGGACTACGGGATCGGTTCCTACATCCGGGAGCTCCTTGACGCCATCGCCCGCCGCCCCGAGTCCGAGCAGTACCGGTTCCTCGTCTACGTCGGCGCGGCGGACCGCGACGCGCTTCCCGTTCTCCCGCCGCACTTCGAGATCGCCAACGAAGAGGCGCCCGGGTATTCGATCGCGGAGCTGACCGGATTCGCGTGGCGGATCTTCCGCGACAAGCTCGACCTCTTCCACGCGACCCATTACGTCCTGCCTCCCCTGCCGAACACGAACTCGGTGGTCACGATCCACGACATCATCCATCTCCTCTACCCCCACTTCCTGCCGAGCCGCGCGGCGCACGTCTACGCGCGATTCATGATCCGCCGCGCCCTCCAGAGGGCCGACCGGATCATCACGGTCTCGTACAACAGCAAGAGAGACCTGACGGACTACTTCGGCATCCCCGGATCGCGCACCGAGGTGATTTACAACGGCGTGTCGGCCCGATTTCGTCCCGACGTCCCGGTCGAGGAACGGGAGCGCGTGGCCGCGAGGCACGGTCTCACGTCACCGTACCTTCTCTTTCTAGGAGGCGAGAAGCCGCATAAGAACGTCCAGAACGTCGTGCGCGCGTTCGCGGAGGCGCGACGCAGACAAAACCTCCCGCAGACCCTCGTCCTGGCCGGGCCGATGCCCGCCAACGAGGGCCGGCTCGCGGCGCTCATCTCCGCGCTGGATCTGTCCGGGTCAATCCGAAGCCCGGGCATCATCGAAGAGGCGGACCTGCCGGGTCTCTATGCCGGGGCCGACGCCCTGCTCTACCCGACGCTCTACGAGGGCTTCGGACTTCCCGTCGTGGAGGCGATGGCCTGCGGCGTGCCCGTCCTGACGTCCTCCACCTCGGCCCTCCAGGAGATCGCGGGAGGGTACGCCCTTCTGGTCGACCCCATGGACGTCGACGCGATCGGCCGGGGGATCGTTCAGCTCGCGACGGACCCGAAGGTGCGCGCCGACTATTCCCTGCTCGGGCGCAAGCGGGCGCTCGACTTCTCCTGGGACAAGGCCGCGGAGCGGACGCTCGAGGTGTATGCGGCGGCGCTCCAGCGAGAGCGCCGCCGGGAAGAGCCGGGCGCCGGGCGCTAGGCGCGAGGCTGGGCCCGAAGGCATTGGCCGCTCCGCTCGATCTTTCCGCCCCGCGCCCCGCGCCGCGCGCCTCCCTCCCTCGCCGGACCGCCGTCGTCCACGACTGGCTGAACGGGATGCGCGGAGGCGAGAAGGTCCTCGAGGCGATCCTCGAAATGGTCCCCGACCCGACGATCTTCACTCTCTTTCACGTCCCGGGCGCCGTCTCCCCCGCCATAGAGAAATATCCGATCCGAGCCTCGTTCCTGAACCGGATGCCTTTTTCAGAGTCGCTCTACCGGAACTATCTGCCTCTTTTCCCGCGCGCCGTCGAGTCGTTCGACCTCTCCGGCTTCGACCTCGTCGTCTCCTCTTCGCACTGCGTGGCCAAGGGAGCGATCGCGCCGCCCGGAGCGCCCCACCTCTGCTATTGCCACACGCCCGTGCGATACGCGTGGGATCAGTTCGACGCGTATTTCCCGCCGGGCGCGACGCGGTGGCGCGGCGTCAAGCGCGCCTTCGTCGAGCGGCTCCGCCGGTGGGACCGCGACACGGCGGGACGCCCCACGCGCTATCTCGCCAACTCGTCCGCGGTCGCCGGGCGCATCCTCCGGAACTACGGGCGCGATTCCGAGGTCTGCCATCCGCCCGTCGACGTCGAGTTCTTCGAGGGCGACTCCTCCGAAGGGGGTCCGCGCGAGGAGTTTCTTCTCGCCGTGGGCGCTCTCGTTCCCTACAAGCGCTTCGAGCAGGCGATCGAGGCCGCGGCTCTCACCGGCCGCCGACTGGTTCTCGTCGGAAAGGGCCCCGAGGAGCGCCGCCTCCGGGCCGAGGCGCAGCGCCTCCGCGCCGAGGGCAGAGGGTCCGTAGACTTTCGGATGGACGTGTCTCCCGAAGAGTTGCGGCGGCTGTACCGCCGGTGCGCCCTCTTCGTGCAGCCCGGCGAGGAAGATTTCGGGATCGCGGCCGTCGAGGCGATGGCGTGCGGCGCCCCGGTCGTGGCGCTCGCCCGCGGGGGGGCGCTCGACATCGTCGCGGACGCCGAGACCGGAATTCTTTATCCCGAAGAGGGCGCGCGGGAGCTCGCGGGCGCAATCGAGCGCGCGCTCCCGGCGTCCTTCGATTACACTCGAATGCGAGGCCGGGCTCTGCGATTTTCCCGGCCGCGCTTTCTCGAGGACTTCCGCCGGCAGATCGAGAGCCTTCTCCGATGATCCGACAGACGCGGCGCCGCGCGGCGCTCTTTCTCGCCTCCGACCTCGGGGCGACCCTCCTCGCGCTCGCCGCCGCCTACGGGCTGCGGTTCGGCCTGGAGATCGTGCCGGTCCGGCAGGGTGTCCCCGGGGCGGCCTCGTACCTGCGGCTTTTTCCCGTCATCGCCGTCCTCTGGCCGGTGGTGTACTCGTTCTACGGCCTCTACCAGGTCCGCCGGCACCGCTCCCGACTCGACGAGGGCATCGCGGTGCTCGTCGCAACCGGCCTCGCCACCCTGCTTCTCGTGAGCCTCGGCACCTTCTTCCGCGGCTTCTCGTACTCGCGCCTCGTGCTCCTGCTCTTCTTCGGGGGCGACGTGCTCTTCGTCTTCGCCGGTCGGACGGCGATCCGGCGTTACTACGAGGAGGCGTTCCGACACGGCATCGGCGTCCGGCAGGCCGTCGTGGTCGGCGCGGGCCGACTCGGCCGGGCGCTGGTCGACAAGCTGATCGAGCATCCGGAGGCGGGACTCGCCGTCGTCGGATTCCTCGACGACGACCCCGGCAAGCAATCCGACAGCTACCGCGGCATCCCGATCGTCGGGACGACCGCGCAGACGGCGTCGGTCGTCGACGAGAAGGGGATCGACACGGTCTTCCTCGCTCTGCCTCTCGACGCCCACCGCACGATGCTCGCGGTCCTGCAGGAAGTGGGGCGCACGGTCGCGGACGTGCGCGTCGTGCCGGACCTTCTCCAGCACATCACGTTCCGCGCCGGAATCGAGGACCTCGACGGGCTGCCCGTCGTCCACCTGACCTCGGTGCCGCTGACGGGATGGATGGGACTCGTCAAGCGGTCTCTCGACCTCGGTATTTCCGCGACCGCTTTGCTTCTCCTCTCGCCGATCCTGGGCGCGATCGCGCTCGCGATCCGGATCGAAGACGGGGCGCCGATCCTGTACCGCCAGATCCGGATGGGCCTCGACGGCCGTCCGTTCGAGATCGTGAAGTTCCGCTCGATGCGGGCTGGGGCCGAGGACGAGTCGGGCCCGATCTGGGCCGTTCGGGAAGACCCGCGCTCGACGCGCGTCGGCCGTTTCCTGCGGACGACGAGCCTCGACGAGCTGCCGCAGCTCTGGAACGTCTTCCGCGGAGAGATGTCTCTCGTGGGCCCGCGCCCCGAGCGGCCCGAGTTCGTCCGCGCCTTCAAGCACGAGTTCCCGCAGTACATGCTCCGCCACCGGGTCCGCGCGGGCATCACCGGCTGGGCGCAGGTGCACGGATGGCGGGGCAACACGAGCCTCACCAAGCGGATCGAGTACGACCTCTATTACATCGAGAACTGGTCGCTCTCCCTCGACCTGAAGATCCTGTGGCTGACCGCGCGCCACGGCTGGCGGCATCGGAATGCGTATTGAGGGGGAACCGGGGCCGGGAATCGGGAGCCGAGCGACCAACGGGAGCGAGACGGCCGCGGTACTCCGCGGTCAACTAGATCGGGAATCGAAAGGCGAAAAACGAGAAACGCCAAGGGTAACCGACTCAGAACTGAAAACTGATAACTGAACGGCTTCAGCCCAACTTTCTCAACCGCCTGAGTCTCCCCCCCAGCTCCGCTTCGATTTCCTTTCCCGTCTCTCGCCCGCCGAAGGCGCTCTCGCAGTAGACCTTCACCACGGCCCGGGCGTCTTCGGCGGCGGCGGGAACGGCCTCGGCGAAGAGGCGCGCGACCTCGTTGGGCGGGACCGACGGCGCCAGCCGCCCCACGCGCCGCGAAAGAAGGCGCCGCACCGTCAGGTACGCCCGCGTGGGCGCGGGGACGGCTCTGCGGTGGGCCCGGCCGAACTTCGCCAGCGCCGCGAGCGCGACGACGCCGAGAAGCGCGCCGAGGCCGAGATACAGGTCCCGGCTCCAGATCTCCTTGAAGGATCCGAAACGCTCCGCCGCCGTCCCGACGGACTGGCGGGCGGAGTCGAGGAACTGTCCCTGATCGAACGAGTCGAAGCCGAGGATCCGCCGGTCGTAGAAGAACTCGATCTCGCGGCCGAGGCTCGTGACGCGCTTCCACCAGGAGGCGCGCGATGTGGCGGAGGGAATCCCGGACGGCGGCGTGGGGTCGAGAACCGAGAACCCCGTCCCGTCCACTTCCGCCTCCACCCATGCGTGCAGGTTCGACCCGCGGACCACGACGGCGGAGGATAAGAAGCTCATCTCTCCGCCGTAGGACCCGGTGACGAGGCGCGCCGGAATTCCGCGAGACGTCAGCATGAGCGCCGCGGCCGAGGCGAAGAATTCGCAGTGACCCGCCTTCGATCGCAGCAGAAAGTGCACGACCGGATCCCCCGACGTCCGCGGGGGGTCGAGCGTGTAGACGAACTCCTTCGAGAAGTGTTGCCGGATGCGCTCATAGATCTCGCGGGGGTCGGTCAAGTCTCCCGTCAGCTTCTTCGCGTAGGCGCGGATCTCGGGAGGCACGACGCGGGGGTCGATGGCCGTCGCGCCGATACCGCGCGGCTCCGCTTTCCGGACGCCCGCCGTGTAGCGCACCGTGCGGCGCCGGCTCGGCAGGCGGACGACGCCGTCCGACAGCGAGACCGGGAATCCCCGGTCGAGATCGAGCCCGACGGCCTCGTACGGAAGGAAGAGAAATCCGTTGGTGAAGGGGTTCAGGTCGATCGAGATCCGCCCCGCGACCCCGTCTCCGGGCCGCAGCTCGGGAATGGAGGAGTCCCGCCGCGGCGTGTGGAGCGACCGGAGGCCGCGCGCGTAGGGATTCCGCGTCCAGGAACCGGAGGAGTAGTCGGTGAAGACCGCCTCCCGGAGGCGCAAGACGCGCGGCAGCATCCGTTCGGGCGACACCTCCATCCGCAGAACGACCTGGTCGCTCCTCTTGGCCGCGCCGAAGGACTCGAGATCCACCCGATCCGCCGCGAGCGCGCTCGACAGCGCGTCCTCCACCCGGACGGGAGCCGTGACGAACGGGCTGTGCAGCCGCGGCAGCGAGTAGAAGAGCGGAGTGGTCAGGAGCGCCGCGGCCACGAGAAGGCTCGCCGCCATCCCTCCCGTGGGCACCGCGCGCAGGACGCGGTCGGGCGGCGCCTCCTCGAAGTCGGCCAGGATGGCAAGCCGCCCGAGCGCGCGGAAGGAAAGAAAGGCCATTCCGGCGAAATAGAAGAGGGACGAGACGTGCGTGGCGGACGAGGCGGACGCGAGCGTGACGAGAAAGAGCACGAGCAGGGCGGTCCGCGCCTCCCCCGGGCGCTTCAATGACGCGAGCTTCGCGATCGTCGTGAAGAGGAGGAGGTGTGACACCGAGCGGAGCAGGCCGGGATGAAAGAGAAAGACCTCGGCGCCCAGCCACAGAAAGTAGGAGAGGCCGATCGCGTTCAAGAACCCGTCGGAGAGGCGAATCGGCCAGCCCGCCCGGGCCCGCCACCAGAGAAGCAGCAGCGCCGCTTCGTACGCTACGAGGGCGACCGGCACCGCGCCCTCGGTCCAGAACAGGGGGATCGGAGCGAGAGCGGCGAGCGGCGCGAGCACGAGGAGATACGCGCGGCGCAGCCCCGTCGGGATCTCGCTCACTTCGCCGCGCAGGAGATTGCCCGTCACGAGACCATCACGCGCGCCTCGCCCCGCCGAAGCTCCGGAAAGTCGGGCGCGCCCGAGACCGGGATCGGACGAAGACGCGCCAGGGCGTCCAGGACCCGCGCCCGCTGCATCGGCCCGAACGCGCACGCCACGCGCACGCCACGCGCCTGGAATCCGACTTCGGCGCCCTGGGACAACAACGCGAGGGCGCGGCCCGCGCATCGGGAGATCGCGCCCTCGAAGTCGGCGAGCAGCGCGGGGCTCGACGGGTCTGCGAGCGCGTTCTCGACGGTCAGGACCAGCGCGCGGTCGCGTTCGGCCTCCCTCTCTCGAACGATCCATTTGCGCATGCGGGCGGACTGCTTCCAGTGGACGTCGCGCGGATCGTCGCCGGCGACGAATTCCCGCAGCGAACGGATGTCCGAGCCGCCGCCCCGCCGCCGCGGGTGGGGGCGGCCTCCCCGTCCATCTTCCGGCGGCGGCTCTTCGAAGCGCGTCGATTCGGGCGCCGGGTAGACGACGACCTCGCGCGGCAGGCGCGCGCGCCGGTACTTGCGGAAGAGCCCCAGCGGGAATCGCGACAGCAGTCCCGCGTCCGGTTCGCGCACGACCCCCCGCTGGCCGAACGACCCCTCCACCAAGACTTCCCGGATCTCACCGGGAGCGAGCGGGTCGATCCAGAGCGGCCCCGGCAGTCCCTCGTGCAGGAAGAAGAGCGCCTGCGCGGTCGCCCGCCGGAGCCGGTTCTCGACCCGCACCTTCAGCAGGGCAGGCCGGCCGGCGAAGACTTCGCCCACGGTCTCGATCTCGCAAAGGACTCCGCGCACGTTGCGCCTCGAGACGAGCCCCGACACCACCATCGAGGAGAGCATCGCGGCCAGCACCAGGTAGAGGCCGTTGTTGCCTGTGTTCGTCGCGCCGATCGCCACCACGAGACAGAGAAGGATGTAGCCGAGCCCGAAGTTGGTGATACGGATTTCCCACTCGGGGATGACGCGGGCCATGAGGAGTTGTCAGTAATCAGTTGTCAGTTGTCGGTTATCCGTTGTCAGTTGCCCGCCGCATGAGGACCAGCAAACTGAGAACTGAAAA
>JBBRDK010000090.1:0-15515 GCA_038203955.1 Thermoanaerobaculia bacterium
ACCGGCGCCACCGACCGCGCCGGCTGAGAAAAAATAGTCTGCGGTTCTGCGGACCGGCGGACAATTTTGCTGTTCGCGATCAAAGCCGAGGTCAGCGATCGGCAGGCGGAGAGGTTCTCCTTCATCGCGCAGAAGACGATGTATGGGGGCAAGCAGATCGCCACAGGCGACACGGTCTTCGTCTTCGCGAGCGAGAACGAGGGCGGCCCGGGTCTGATCGCGAGCGGCGTCGTCACCTCGGCCGAGGCGGTCGCGAAGAAACGCGGCGTCGACCGGCAGACGCCCCGCGTGAGCATCCGCATCCGGCGCACCGCGATCGCGAAGCGGCGGCTGGGCCGTAGCGAGCTCAAACGCTTCACCGACTGGAGCGACGGCCGGCCGGAGACCGAGCTCCATTTCAAGTTCTATCGTCAGGCCACCAACAAGATCGCCGGCATCTCGGATGTCGCGGGAGCTTTCCTCCGGCGATTCTTCTGACCCTCCGACGCGGCGCCGGCGTCTGCTACGCTCCGTCCAGAATCTCGCCACCGCCGCCCAGGAGGTCATGTTGTGCGCTCTCCGGTGAGCCTCGCCGTGCCGGTCGCCGCCACGATCGCGCTCTTTTCGGGCGGCGGCTGCGCTTCCGGAGGCAGGCCCATGGACCTCGCGAGCGTGAAGGCCTTTGCGACCCGGTATACCGCGGCGTGGTGCAGCCAGGACCCCTCGCAGGTGGCATCGCATTTTTCGGAGGACGGCTCGCTCACCATCAACGCGGGAGCTCCGTCGGTCGGACGCGCGGCGATCGCTGCTGCCGCGCGGGGCTTCATGTCCGCCTTCCCCGACATGGTCGTGCGCATGGACGCGGTGCAGCAGAACGGGCCTGGCTTCATCTACCGCTGGACCCTGATCGGCACGAACACGGGGCCCGGCGGGACCGGGAATCGCGTCCAGATCGGCGGGTATGAAGAGTGGGTCATCGGCGCGAGCGGCCTCATCTCCAGGTCTCTCGGTCATTTCGACGAGGCGGAGTACAAGCGTCAATTGGAAGGGCGCCCGTGAGTCGGGTGGCAGTCATCCGCTTCGTCTGTCTTCTCACCGTCGCGTTTCCCCTGGTCGCTCGCGCGGCGGATCTGCTAGGTTCCCTGGATTCGGCGTCGGCCGGCCGTTTCGCGGCGCTCGCGCTCCGATGTCTTCACCAGGAATATCCGAACAAGATCTCGCACACGATGAAGGGCGATGCGGATGCGCGCGCGCCCCGTGAGCTGACGCCGGCTTTCTACGGCTGTTACGACTGGCATTCGGCGGTCCACGGCCACTGGCTCCTCGTGCGCCTGACCCGTCTGTATCCGGACGCCACATTTGCCCGGACGGCTCGAATGGAGCTCGCGCGCAGCTTAACTCCGCAGAACATCGCCGCGGAAGCCGCTTATCTGGAGCGTGCGGACCGCGCGTCCTTCGAGCGCCCTTACGGTCTCGCCTGGCTGCTGCAACTCTGCGCGGAGCTGCGCGAGTGGAGCGATCCACAAGCCAGGCAGTGGGCCTCGACCCTCGCGCCTCTGGAGGCTGCGGCGGGCAAGAAGCTCAAGACGTGGCTGCCCAAGCTTCAGTATCCGATCCGCATCGGCGAGCACAGCCAGACGGCTTTCTCCTTCGGGCTGGTCTGGGACTGGGCCCGCGTCTCGGGCGACACGGACCTGCGGGCGCTGCTCGAATCGACCGCAAGACGCTTCTATCTGAATGACAAGAGCTGCCCGCTGGCTTACGAACCGTCGGGCGAGGATTTCCTGTCCCCCTGTCTTGCGGAGGCGGATTTCATGCGCCGCGTCCTGGACCGCCGTGCGTTCACCGAGTGGCTGACTGGGTTCATGCCAGGCATTCCCATCGATGCAGTCAAGACGTGGCTGACTCCCGGCATCGTGACGGATCGATCCGATCCGAAGCTCGCGCACATCGATGGCCTCAATCTCAGCCGTGCCTGGATGCTGGAAGGGATTGCGTCCGCGCTGACTCCGACCGACCGGCGTGTGCCGGCTCTCCGCGCGGCAGCCGGTCGTCATCGTGAAGCGGCTCTGCCTGCGGTCACCGGAGAGCACTATGAAGGCGGACACTGGCTGGGCACGTTCGCCGTCTACCTGACCAGCCACGCGGGTCTACGCTGACCGGCCGGCGCTGCGGCTTGCGTGGCCAGAAGGAGAACGGCATGAAGAGGCTCCCGGTCGTCCCTGCGGTGTGCGTCTTGATTCTGTTCTCACTCACGGTCGGCCGGCTCGAAAGCCAGGAGCGGCCCGCGGCGGCGCAGCGTTTCGATCTCGTGCTGACGGGAGGTCGGGTCATCGATCCGGAGACGGGACTCGACGCGGTCCGTAACGTGGGCATCGCGGGAGACACGATCCGACGAGTCACGACGGAACGGCTCGAGGGAGTTCGCACGATCGATGTCAGCGGTCTCGTGGTGGTCCCGGGGTTCATCGACCTGCACGAGCATGGGCAGAACCGGGAGGGGTACCGCCTGATGGCGCTGGACGGGGTGACCGCGGCGCTGGAGCTCGAGGTCGGCGTACCGGATGTCCGGCGTTTCATCGACGCGCGCGCCGGGCGCAGCCCGATCCATTTCGGGACGACGGCCAGCTATCTGGCTGCGCGCGTCGTTGCCTGGGGCGTTCCGCTGCCGACGAGCGTGTTCGGGCCCGACTCCGGAATCGTTCCCAGGTCCGGGCCCGCCACCAATGAGCCGGCCTCTCCCGAGCGTCTCGAGCGGATCCTCGCCTCACTGCGCAGCCAGGTCCAGGCGGGCGCGCTGGGGATCGGCATGGGACTCGAGTACGCACCCGGCGCGACGCGACATGAAGTGATCGAAGTCTTCCGGCTGGCGGCGGCGCTCGGCAATCCGGTGTTCATCCATGTTCGCAGCAGCGGCCGCATCGAGCCCGGCTCGGGAGTCGAGGCGGTCACCGAGGCCATCGGCGCTGCGGCCATCAGCGGCGCGGCCCTTCACATCGTACACATCAACAGCACCTGCATGCGCGACTCGCTGGAATGCCTGTCGATGATCGGCGGCGCCAGGGCGAGAGGTCTGGACGTCACGACCGAGGCGTACCCGTACACGGCTGGAATGACGCTCATCAACTCGGCGCTGTTCAATCCCGGCTGGCGCGAACAGCGAGGCCTCGACTACAGCGATCTGGAGCTGCCGGAGTCTGGAGAACGGCTCACTCGGGAGCGCTTCGAGGCCCTCCATGCGGCGCCGGAGCAACGTTTCATTCTGATTCACACGAATCCGGACGAGGTGGTGGATGCGATCATCGCCCACCCTCTCGTCACCATTGCGAGCGACGGTGTGAAGGATCACCCGCGCGGGGCGGGAACCTATTCACGGGTGCTGGCGCGGTACGTCCGCGACCAGAAGAGGATCACGTTGAACGAGGCGATCCGAAAGATGTCGCTGATGCCGGCGCAGCGCCTCGAAAAGGCGACCTCCGTGGCGAAACGCCTCGGGAGGCTCCAGCAGGGCGCCCAGGCGGATGTCGTCGTGTTCGACCCACAGACCATTCAGGATCGGGCAACCTTCCGCGCTCCCACCGCGGCCAGCACGGGTGTGCGGTACCTGGTCGTGGCGGGCACCGTCGTCGTCGATCAGGGTCGGATCGTGGAAGGCGCCGCCCCCGGCCGGGCGATCGTCCGTAACCCATGAAGATGAACCGCATCACGCCGATGCTGCCCGTGAGGAGCATGCCGGCGAGCGTCGCGTTTTACGAGAAGCTCGGCTTCCGCGTCGAAAACAGACGGGATGAGAGGCGGTGGGCGATGCTTCGCTTCGACGAATGTCGACTGATGGTGGATGAGTCCATCAACGGTCACCCGGACGGTCCCCGAACGTCGGTCGTCTACCTCTACCCGGATGATATCTCCGAGTTCCACCTGCGGGCGCGGAGAAACGGCCTGGTCGTGCCGGACCTGGAGGTCACCTTCTATGGCATGACCGAATTCCGGATCGACGACCCGGACGGGAATCGGTTGTGGATTGGGCAAGGCGCTTCAACCAGAACCTAGGACCCGTGGACTCAAATGTCGCGAAGCTGGCAGTGACGCCTGACCAACGGCATATAAAGCTCCGCCTACACGTGCATCAGCGGACGCCGTCGGCTGCGCCGCCCGACGCTGAGCTCGCGGTGAGCTTTGAGACGTCAGACTGAGAGAACTCGGGAAGACTGGTTTTAGTTACGTGTCACCAGCATAGAAAGGACGGAGGTCATCAATGAGGGGCGAGAAGATCTTTGAGTACGATCTCGATGTCACGGGGGTGACGGACTACGGAGTGAGCCTGGATGCGATCCTTTCGGGCAAGGACAAAATACCGCCGCAGGGGATTCGCATCGACGTCGCGTTTGAGGGCGGCGCGATAGGACGTCTGGCGGGGCGAGTGCGGGGCATCGACTATGCGCGGATGCGCGCCGACGGCCGCATCGACCTTGATATTCGCGCCGTCGTCGAAACTGAGAACGGTTCCCGGATTGCGCTGTCCGCCGACGGCGTGGCCATGCTGCGCGTCGCTGAGCCGATCGCCGACCTTCTTGAGAACGTCAGCCTCAACACCGCGGCCGAGGAATATCTCTGGGTCAACACGCGACAGGTGTGGGGAGTTGGGACCGTGAATTTCGCGGTTGGAAAGATTCACATCGAAGCATACATGCAGTGAATGTCCGGCCGCCTGAAGTGCAAAGA
The DNA here is from genome assembly GCA_038203955.1 of Thermoanaerobaculia bacterium. GTDB lineage: Bacteria > Acidobacteriota > Thermoanaerobaculia > UBA5066 > Gp7-AA6 > JALYUA01. Next base: position 4,702 of record JBBRDK010000090.1, read on the forward strand.
GGGCAGAGCGGAGTTGGAGCAGGCATGCTCATGGAAATCGGACATGTGGAGGCGATCTTCCGGTATCCCGTGAAGTCCATGGGCGGCGAACGACTCGAGGTCGCCCGGCTGGGCTGGCACGGCCTCGATGGCGATAGGCGCCTGGCATTCCGGCGCATGGATGATCGCAGCGGGTTCCCGTGGCTGTCAGCAAGCAGGCTTCCCGACCTGATCCTGTTTGCTCCGCACCACCGTGACGACAGTGCCCCGGCAGACCTTCCTACGCATGTTCGCACGCCCGACGGCGATGAGATGCCTGTCTTCGGAGAGGACCTGGCCACGGAGGTCGGACGCCGGTACGGGGCTCCTGTGCAGTTGATGCAGTTGAGACATGGCATCTTCGATGAAGCGACCATCTCCGTGATCGCCTCCGATACGGTGCGCGAGATCGGACGACTCGCAGGGCGGAGCCCGGACGTGCGACGATTTCGCCCGAATGTTGTAGCTCGTTTACTGCGACCGGGTCCCTTCCAGGAGGACGAGTGGGTGGGCGGCGTGCTCTCCTTCGGTGAGGGGGACGACGCGCCCGCCATCACCGTGACGATACGAGACGTTCGCTGCTCGATGGTGAACATTGATCCCGACTCGGCGAGTCTCGCTCCGGAAGTGATGAAGGCTGTCGTACGTGCGAACCAGAACAAAGCGGGAATCTACGGCGCGGTCACTCGCATCGGTCGACTGGCGGTCGGACAGACCATACGCCTCCGTGCGGCGACGGAGAAAGGAAACTCGGCTGGCCGAAACACAATGTCCCGGAACTGACGAATTGAGTGTGTCACACTCTCCCAAAATCCGGGACGCTCCCCGGGAGCGCCTGCCTGCCCCGGCCCCCCGGGGCGAAGGAGGTGTGTATGGTTGTTCGACGCTTCTCTGTGATTCTTCTGTTTCTCGCCCTGGCGGCCTTCGCCGGCACAGCAATGGGTCAGACCTGGAGCCCGGAGCAGCAGGAGATCTGGCGGTTCGAAGAGCAGCAATGGAAGATGGCCGCGGAGAAGGACCTGACCTGGATCGACAAGATGGTGCACCCCAACGTCAGCTACTGGGATGCGGACCGGCCGGCACCGCAGAACAAGGCATCCCTCTTGCGGTGGAACCGCTTCAGCAACACCAACGCCACGGTCCTCGAGCAGGAGCTCTTCCCGATTTCGAACACGATCACGGGCAACATCGCCGTCGCGCAGTACCGCTATTCGATCGCGCGTGAGAACTACAAGAAGGATCGTGAGACCGTGGCCGGCCGCTACACGGATGTCCTTGTCAAGGAGGGTGGCCGTTGGCTGTTCCTCGCGTGGGCCGGCGGAGACGATCCCAAGAAGTAAGGCCTTTTCCATCCCCACTGAGGGCTCTCGGGCGTCTCGGAGAGGAGAACGGGAGGGGTTCTTCGGGTGGGATCAGTTTTCCGTCGAGTAAGCAAAACCGCTGCGCCTAGCCAACCGGAAGTCAGGGCGGTCTTTCTTTCGTGATCGAGATCGTCTCCGCCAAGGAGGCCCGGGAAATCGCGAGGTTCGCTCTCTTCTTCTGGAGTACCAGGCGTCGGTCGACGTCGACCTCGGCTTTCAGGGCTTTTCCGAAGAGGTCGCGGGGCTTCCCGGAGGGTATGCGCCTCCGTCGGGCAGGCTCCTCCTCGCGCGTGGCGAGGGGATCGCACGCGGATGTATCGCGCTTCAGGCGGTCGATGCCGAAACGTGCGAAATGAAGCGGCTCTTCGTGCGTCCGGCGTGGCGCAACTCGTGGGTCGGCCGCGTGCTCGTCGCGAGGCTCCTCGACGGAGCGCGCGGGATCGGATACCGAACCATCTGCCTTGATACGCTGCCTTCGATGACACGGGCGGCGGCGATGTACGAGTGGTTGGGGTTCAAGGAGATTCCCCCCTACCGCCACAACCCCGTGCCCGGCTCGCGTTTCATGGCCCTCTCGTTGTGAGGTGAGCACCGTGTCGAAGCTCCGCGTTCATACCTTTTCGCTCTCCATCGACGGATACGGAGCGGGCCCGAATCAGGACCTCCAGAATCCGCTCGGCGTCGGCGGCCCCGAATTGTTCGACTGGTTCTTCCACACGCGGACGTTCCAGCGGATGCACGGCAGCGAAGAGGGGGAAACGGGCGTCGACGACGCGATGGCGGCGAAGGGGTTCGAGGGATTCGGCGCGTGGATCCTCGGGCGGAACATGTTCGGTCCCGTGCGGGGACCCTGGCCCGACGACAGCTGGAAAGGCTGGTGGGGCGACGAGCCTCCGTACCATGTGCCGGTCTTCGTGCTGACGCATCACCCGCGGGAGCCGCTCGAGATGAAGGGCGGCACGGTGTTCACGTTCGTCACCGGCGGCATTCACGCCGCGCTGGAACAGGCGAAGGATGCGGCCGCGGAACGAGACGTTCGCCTGGGCGGAGGCGTCGCCACGATCCGCCAGTATCTGCGAGCCGGTCTCATCGACGATCTGCACCTCGCGATCTCGCCCGTCCTGCTCGGCAAGGGAGAGCACCTGCTGCAAGGGATCGACACGCGCGCGCTCGGCTACGAATCCGTCGAGCACGTCGCCGGCGGCCGCGCCGCGGCGCACGTGACCCTCCGCAAGCGCGCCTGACGGCCGTCCTCTCGGTGAGCGCAACGTTTTGCGCGGAGTCGGCGACGGATGGGATTCATCTGCCGCCTCGAGGACCTGAAAAACTGAGAATCCACACTGAGGACGTAAGCTGCCCGGGTGGATCACGCGCTCGAAGTGACCGGAACCGGCGGAGACGTCCGGAGCCCAGGTCTTCGGGAGGCCTCGCGGGGGTTGCGTATTCTGTCCGCCGTCGCGATCCTCGGAGCCGGCTCGCGGGCCGCCTCCGCCGAGGGTCCGGTTCCGCCCCACCAGACCCTGGCCGTCGACTCCAGGGTGCTCGAGGAGACCCGGCGCATCCACGTCTACCTGCCTCCCGGGTACGAGCGTTCCCCGCGGATCCGCTATCCCGTTCTGTACATGCCCGACGGCGGCCTGGAGGAGGACTTCCCGCACGTCGCGCGCGACGTCGACACGGCGATCCGCGCGGGGGAGATGCGGCCGGTCATCGTGGTCGGCATCGAGAACACCGAGCGGCGCCGCGACATGACGGGACCGACCGAGGTCGAGTCGGACAGGAAGATCGCGCCCCGGGTGGGCGGCTCCGCGCGATTCCGCGGCTTCATCCGCGACGAGCTCATGCCCGTCGTTCGGGCGCGATTCCGCGGAAACGGCGAGACCGCCATCGTCGGCGAATCTCTGGCGGGGCTTTTCGTCCTCGAGACGTTTCTGCAGGAGCCCGCACTCTTCGACACCTACATCGCGCTGAGCCCCAGTCTCTGGTGGAACGCCTGCGCGCTGGTGCGCGGCGCGGCCGAGCGGTTGAGGGGCCGGCCGGGATCCGCCGTGACCCTGTACTTCGCCACGGCCGGCGACGACGGGCTCGAGGCTTCGGCAGGAGATTTGTCGGCCGCTTTGCGCGCCGCGCCGCAGAAGGGTCTGACGTGGCACTTCGAAGCCTGGCCTCACGAGAAGCACAGCACCATTTATGGCGCCGTCTCGCCGGCGGTGTTTCGCAAGTTGTTTCCTCCGGCGCACCGGCGAAGCTGAGTCAGAGAACGAGGAGGCCGAGCCCGGAGGCGAGTCGGGTTCGGTGCGTGTCCCGGGGACCGGCATAAGATCGAGGCGTCACCCCGAAACGTTTTTCACACCCCGCGGACGGCCCCCACAGGAGGTCCATGAGATGAAGGTTCATCGGTTCGTCGTCGCGGTGGCGATCGCGCTCTCCCTGGGCTCTGGTGCCGCGTCGCCGCAGGCGGCCATCGAAGCGGATGACCGCGTCGACCGCATCGTCGGAAAGGCGATGGCGCGGGGCGGAGCCTATGCCTTTCTCCAGCGGCTGACCGACTCGATCGGGGGACGCGTGACGGGAAGTCCCGAGTCCCGTGCGACTGCGGATCTGTTGCTTCGCACGCTGCGCGAGGCCGGCTTCGAAGACGCGCACTTCGAGGAGTACGCGCTCGCGTCGCGCTGGCAGCGGGGCCGAGCGGTCGGGCGCGTCGTCAGCCCGGTGACCCGGCCGCTGGCCGTCGGTTCCTACGGCTGGGCGCCGGGCACGAAGGGCGAAATAGCGGCTTCCCTCGTGGATCTGGGCGCGCCACCGAATAGCGATTCCGCCGTCTCTGCGGACAGGGTTCGAGGCGCGGCGGTGATCGTGGAGCCCTACGGAGTGAAAGACGCTCCGGCGCAGGTCATGCGCGCCGCCCTCGCCGGGAAGCTCGCCCGAGCCGGGGCGACCGTCATGCTGATCCCCTCGGACAAACCGCATCGCATGCTCTACACGTCGGCCTTCGGGTTTTATCCCCGGGCTCCGCTCCCAATCCTGTCGGTCGCCAAAGAGGACGTGCTCTTCCTGCGGCGGCTTCTGGCAGACGGACCGGTTCGCGTGACGCTCGACGTTGCCAACACGGTCGACACGAGCCCTGCCCGGGAGCGCAACGTCGTCGCCGACATCCGGGGGACGACTCCCGGCGAGGTCGTGCTCGTCGGCGCCCACCTCGACTCGTGGGATCCGGGCCAGGGCGCCCAGGACGACGGGGTGGGCGTGGCCGCCGTCCTGGAGGCGGCGAGAATCTTGAAGTCCGTGGGCGTCACGCCGCGCCGAACGATTCGGTTCGTCTTCTTCAGCGGCGAGGAACAGGGCCTTCTCGGGTCACGCGCTTACGTCGAAGCGCACCGCAACGAGCTCGACGGGCTGCGGGCCGCGGTCATCATGGACGACGGTGCGCAGACGCCGCGCGGGTTCAAGATCCACGGGCGTTCGGATGTCGAGGCCGCCGCGCGGACCATTCTGGCTCCGCTGTCCTCGCTCGGCGCATCGGGAGTGAGCCTCGACGCGACCTTCGACATGGACCATGGACCATTCCTCGCGGAAGGGATTCCCGTCTTGACGCTCTGGGTGGACGCTGGCGAGTACGACACGCATCACCACGCCGTGTCCGACACTTTCGACAAAGTCGACCCTCGGATGCTGGCGCTGGACGCGGCGGTCATGGCGGTGGCGGCCTACCGAGTGGCGGATGCTTCTGGGGCTCCCGGCCGCCGCCTGTCCGCGACAGAGGCGACCCGACTCCTCGAGAAGGTCGGGCTCGAATCGCTTCGTCGGACGGTTTATGAACCCTTCGAGCCGAGGTGATGCACGGTGTGAGGGCCGACCTCGAACCCGCGTGAGTCTCCGGCCGATCGGAGAAGCCCCTCCGGTCGTTCGTTCCGTCGTATCGGTATGCTCAGAGGATTCAGGGGAGGGATCGCCGCCGGAGCTCAACATCCAACGAGTGAAGTGAAGTCCGGGTCGGGTCTGGCGTTCCGCAAACCTTTCCAGCTCCCGATGAAGAAGAGGCATTGATGCCGGTTGCCGCCGGGCTTTGACAGCCGTCGGAAGCATGAACAGACCTGGAGGTACGGGATGATCAACCGCCTTCGCCGAGTTCTCCTTGCCGTGTCTCTGGCGGCTCTGCCCGACATCGCGACTTCGGCGGCGACCGAGCCGACAAGCCCCGAGGCCGTTGTACAGGCTCAGCTGGAGGCGTACAACGCCCACGACATGGCCGCTTTCCTCGCCGCTTATGCGGACGATGCGCAGATCTTCGAGTATCCGGCGAAATTGCTGGCGAGTGGCAAAGCCGAGATGCGCGAGCGATATACCGCTCGTTTCAAGGAAATCAACCTCCACGCCGTCGTCGTGAAGCGAATCGTGATGGGCAATGTGGTGGTGGATCACGAAAGGGTCACGAGGACCTTTCCGGAAGGGCAGGGCACTCTTGATGCTGTGCTGATCTATGAAATCCAGAGTGGCAGGATAGCCAGAGCATGGCTCATCCCCGGGCCGAAGATTCTGGAATCGAAGCGATGACGAACACTTGATCGCAAGAGTCCTCATGGTGATCAGTGCTGGCATCCTGCTCGCGCTCGGTAGCCTGCATCTCGTCTACACGTTCTGGGGATCCAGGCTCACACCGCTTGACCCTGCGTTGAAGGTCAGGATGAGCGAGGTTCCGCTGGTGCTCACGAAGGAGACGACAATGTGGAAGGCCTGGATCGGCTTCAATGCCAGTCACAGCATGGCCGCCATCCTGTTCGGCTTGATTTACGGCTATCTGGCCATCGCCCGGATTGCTGTTTCTCTCGCCCTTCCTGCTCATCGTCGGGCTGGCCATGCTGGGCGGCCTGTTCGTTCTGGGCAGGATGTACTGGTTCAGCGTCCCGTTCATCGGGATCGGCATCTCGCTGGCCTGTTATGTCGGCAGCCTCGTGGTCTCGCGAGCCCGGCCATGGTGAGGCGCGTGCCAGGAGCCTGGTGATGGCGCTTCGGGCCGTGGAATCGTCGCCGCAGCTCTACGCACGAGGCGGCGGAGCGCTTTACCTGGCGCTGATCCTCTCGGGTGTCGCGGGCATGGCGATCCGGAGCAGCCTCATCGTTTCGGGCGATGCTGCGGCGACCGCCGCCAGGCTCATGTCGAGGGAGCCGCTGTGGCGCCTCGCGATCGGTTTCGAATTCGTCGCGATCGTCTGCGCCACAGCCCTCGCGATGGTGTACTTCGTCCTGCTGGGACCCGTGAGCCGGGAGCTCAATCTATTAGCGACGTTTCTCAGGCTGGTGGCGATCTCCGTCCAGGCCGTCGCCGCCCTGGACTTCGTTGCGGCTCTGTTGCCGCTCCGAAACGCCGATTCCGCCAAGGCGTTTACTCCCGATCAGCTCTACGCCTTCATGAGCCTGGCGATTCGATCGCATGCCTATGGTGTTGGCCTCGCCCTGTTTTTCTTCGGCTGCTGCTTCCTGTTTCACGGCAGGCTGATCTTCCGATCCGGCTTCCTGCCGCCCGTCCTGGGCATCCTGATCCAGATTGCCGGCGTGTGCTATCTGACGATCGGCCTCGCGCAATTCGTGGCTCCCGACTTCGCGCGCCGCGTGTCTCCCTTCATCCTGCTGCCCCCCTTCGTCGGGGAGGCATCGCTCTGCCTCTGGCTGCTGCTGAAGGGCGTGGATGTCCAGAAGTGGCAGGAGCGGGCCAGCGCGGCGCGAGTGAGTGCAGCGCCGGGATGATTCACTCGGCATCGGACGGGTGAGCACGCCAGCGTGAGAACGAAATCTCAGGAGAAATCCGAAAAGCCGCCAGGCCGCGATCTCGCCGAGACCATCGTCGCGGCCTGGCGGACCAATCACCGGGTCACCGTCTTTCTCATCAACCACATCCCCGAGGCGGTCTGGTCGAGTCCGATCCCGGGAGCTCCGCGCAAGACGGTTCGCATGCTCGCCGGCCATCTCCACAACAGCCGCTGCATGTGGCTCGAGACTCTGGGTCGGCCTCATGGCATCCCGGTTCCACCCTCTGTCGACCGCCGGAAGGTGAGCCGCCGGCAGTTGATCGCCGCGATGAACCGAAGCAGCCGCGGTATGGAGGCGCTCCTGCGGCTGGGATGTCGCTGCGGTGGCGAGGTTCCCGCCACTCCCGCTTACGCGTGGCGGAATCTGCCGCTGGACGTCGGCCACGTCCTGACTTACTTCGTGGCCCACGAGGGCCATCACCGGGGACAGATCGTGCTGGCGGCCAGGCAGATGGGCTCCCGTTTGCCGGCCGCCGTGATTGCCGGCCTGTGGCAGTGGACGAAACGTGCCGTGGAGTAGGAGGATCGCTCCGCGTTCCGTTCAACAGGCGCGGCAGCGGTCTGACGCGCCACTCGTCGGAGGCTTGAGATGAAGCCGGACGTGATCGGGTCCTGGATTTTCGGCGGCGCCGTTCTGGCGCTGGTTCTCGTGCTGCACGGGTTGGCATTTCGGATCGGCGAAAAGAGTCGGAGAAATCGCGCTACACGGGCGGGTGGGCATGGCGCTTCGAAAACGAACGGACACAGGACTGCTGAGGATCGACGGCTGAGCGGAGTACCCAGGGGCAATGCAGACTTCTCGTGACGGGCCGCAGGCCGGGTTCACGAGACGATGAGGTGGTCGTCGGGACCGGCTCGAAACCGTGATGCCCGTCCAAAGAGAAGGAACGGCTGAAATGGGGAAACGATCGCTCCGGTACGCGGTGTGGCTGGTGATGTTGTGGCCGTTGAGAACCAGCGCTCAAGAGGCCGCTCGACGGCCTGCCGAGATTGACCCGGTCGTGGTGTCGCCCGATCGGTTCACGGTGCTTCTCGAGAATCGGCATGTTCGGGTCGTCGAGTACACATTGCTTCCCGGGCAGCGCGATGAATGGCATACACATCCACCCAAAGTGTCGTACGTCGTTGCGGGCGGGACGCTTCGCATTACGACCGACGACGGGCGATCCTTCCTGGCCAGAGAACGCCGGGGCGCCGCGATCTGGATGGACGCGCTCGGCCGACACTTCGCGAAAAATGTCGGCAAGACGCCCGTGCGCATCGTCCTGATGGAGGTCAAAGAGTGACTATGAGATCGACGTTCCGCGCCCGGGGCGCGCCTCGGGGGAAGCTCGATGCCGGCGACGAGGTGCTCGCCAGGGCGTTCTTCGCGGACATCGAGGCGAGATATTCGTGGGACGGGAACCGGCATCCCGAGTTTCGGGCGCCCCTCGCCGACGCGCTCGCCATCCTCCGTAAACGCGCCTGACGCGGTGTGCGAAAGTTGCCACCGTGGAATTGGACGAGCCGATAGGGATCCGAGAGAACGGCACCTCAGGCGTCGCCGTCGTCTGGCGCAGGCTCGATCATCCTGGCCACGAGTCGGCTCTCCTGCGCTTCCGACAGTCCCGCTGGGACCTGTCCGGCGCGGCGGTCTTTGCTCATCGCCGGCAGGCGTGCCGGTTGGACTACCGGGTCGTGTGCGACGCGGGGTGGCGAACCGTGTCGGGACGGGTCTCGGGCTGGGTCGGGAGCGAGACGGTCGATATCGAGATTTCCGTCGACTCCGAGCGCCGATGGCTGCTCAACGGAACAGAGTGTCCCTCCGTCGAGGGCTGCACCGACCTCGACTTGAATTTCAGTCCGTCGACGAACCTGCTGCCGATCCGGCGGCTCGATCTGGCGGTCGGTGAAAAGGCCGAAGTGCGGGCGGCCTGGTTGCGGTTTCCCGGCTTTGCTCTCGAACCGCTCGAGCAGGTTTACCTTCGTTTCGACGCCGATACGTATCGGTATGAGAGTGCGGGCGGCAGTTTCGTCGCCGAGCTCCAGGTCGACCAGACGGGGTTCGTCACGCACTATCCGAACCTCTGGCAGATCGAGAGCGCGGTCTGACAGTTGACTGCGGGCGAGGCGGCGGTTTCGCTGCCGACGCGGGACTCCTCGAGGGGAGAAATGCGAATCCGTAGGAGTGACGAAGCGGATCTGCCGCAGGTTCTCGCCGTCGTCAACGATGCGGCGCTGGCGTATCGAGGCGTGATTCCGATCGACCAGTGGCGCGAGCCTTACATGCCGATGGATGACCTCGTGAAAGACATCGGCCGCGGCATCGTCTTCTGGATCGCGGAGGAGGAAGGGCGCCTGTCAGGCGTCATGGGAATCCAGGACAGGGGAGCCGTGGCGTTGGTGCGCCACGCGTACGTCGCTCCGACGGCGCAGAGAAAGGGCGTGGGAACGAAACTGCTGCGGCACGTCCAGAGTCTCGTGGACAAACCGATCCTGATCGGAACGTGGGCGGATGCTTCCTGGGCCATCGAGTTCTATCGGCGGAATGGATTCTCCATCCTGCCCGACAGCGACAAGGAGCGCCTGCTCCGAACCTATTGGTCCATCCCGGATAGACAGATCGAGACGTCGGTCGTTCTGGCCGACCGACGATGGATGGACGCGCAGGCTGCTGCCCAGGACGGATGATGGCCGGTCGGCGCCGGGCGTCCCGCTCCGCCAATGGACGCGACGAGATCTCCGGGCGTAGTGGCGGGGCGTGGCTCCACGATGCAAAGTACTTTATAATGATTTAGGCTTCGTCACGTGTCGTGACGCGACGTGGAGGCTCTGCATGGCCCTGTCCATCCTGAAAAAGCCGAGCGCGTTTCTCCCGCTGGGGATGTCGTGCGCGGCGCTCGCCACGGTGCTCGTTCACGTGGCCCTGTTCGGCGCCGCCCGGGAGGCGGACGAGGGAACGGCGGCGCATATCTGGCAGCTCCTGATGGCCGCTCAGATACCGATCGTGGCCTTCTTCGCGATCAAGTGGCTGCCGCAGACTCCGCGACAGGCGCTGCTGGTCCTGGCGGTGCAAGGCGGAGCCGCGCTCGCGGCGCTCGCGCCCGTTTTTCTTCTCGACCTCTAGGCCACCAGGCGCCCGTCCGAACGGATGGGCCGGTCGCGCGGAGCGATTCAAGGGGCGAGTCTCCTCACGTCGCGGTCGGGCGGGGGACTGACGCGAATAGTCGCGCTTTCCCGGTGATGGGATTGCCGCTTTCGCCGGTTAGGGCGAACTCCTCGTGGTCAGACAGCGTATCCACGGCAGCAGGAGGTGTTCTTGTTCGTTCCTTCCGTCGCCGCAGCTCTGCTTCTTCTCCTGACGTCCCCCCTTGCGGGCCGGCCGGACGCCGCCTTCGTGGCGTGGGCCCGCCATCGCCTCGTTCCCATGGACTCGTCGGAGCCTGCTTTTCGGACCCTCGACGGAGCGATCGCGGGCGCGCGCCTGATCGGCGTCGGGGAGAGTGTTCACGAGGTCCAGCCGTTCCTGACCTTTCGATTCCAGTTGCTTCAGGACCTCGTGCGGCGCCACCGGGTGACAGCCCTGATCCTCGAATCGGGACTGCCGGAGGCGATGACGCTCGACGACTATGTCCGGGGAAAGACGGCG
>JBBRDK010000091.1:0-15323 GCA_038203955.1 Thermoanaerobaculia bacterium
CGACTGGCACGATGATGACCACACCGTCGATGGACATGACGCCCTCTGCGATGTCGACGCCTGCCGCTTCGGGAAGCATGACGACGACGACCGACACCAAGACGACGACGTCCACGGCGACCAAGAAGTAGTTCCAAACCAAGCTGGATAGGAAAAGGGCCTCCGCTCGGGGGCCTTTTTTCTTTGCCCCTGGTCGCGTTCTTGCGCGCCGGCGATCGCATTCAGTGGGCTCGACGACCCTGGCGTGAGGTGACTGCGTGTCCGTCGTCCGTCGGCCCGACCGGATTGGATAGACTGTCTTCGCCTTCTCGCCGCCGGACGAAAACGGCAATCAAAGAGCGCTTTTCTGGAATCGAGAAGAAGGAGCGGCCATGAGCGACGAACAGGGCAGGCAACCCACCGCCGGGCAGGAAACGATATTGGGCCAGCTCATTGCCAGGTGCTGGGCGGACGATGGCTTCAAGCAGAAGCTGTCGGCCGACCCGGAGGCCGTGCTGAAGGCGGCGGGTGTGGAGTGGCCCGCGGGCACCTCGGTCAGGGTGCTGGTCAACGACGAGAAGGTGTTTCATCTGGTCATTCCGGCCAGGCCGACGGACTTGTCGGACGAGGATCTGGACAAGGTTGCGGGCGGCCGGATGGAGGCCCAGCTGAACTCCAGGGGGGTGAACCCCCTGGTGATATCCCGGGACAGGGCGCTGAACAGTTAGGGCGACCGCGTTTCGATCTCCGATCGAGTTGACCGCGGAGTACCGCGGCCGTCTCGCTCCCGTCGGTCGCTCGGCTCCCGATTCCCGGCCCCGGTTAGACTTTTCCCATTGCTCCCCTTCTGGGTCGACATCGTTCTCGTTCTCGCCGCGGCGGGAGCGACGGCGTCCGCGCTCTCTCTTCGCGCGCGGGAGCGCCGAGCGCTCGCCCGGCTGGCTGTGCGGGAGCGGCGCGGCCACTTTCTGGGGGAGTCGCCGGATCTCCGTCAGATCCTGAAGCACGCGTTTTCGGCGGCGGCCGAGGTGCTTCCCGTCACCCGCTTCGATCTTTACCGCGTGGGTTCCGACTTCCGGGTCGAAGAGGTCTGGGCCGTCTCATCACCCGGGCCCGGCGCGGATCCTGAGCCCGTCCTCGAAACGAACAGCTCGCATCTCGATGAACGGATCGATCCGGCACGGCTGCGGGAGATCACCGCCACGGAAACGGACAGATCCTTCGCGCCGCGCGACCTGCTCTCGGGCGGGCCGCCCTCGCGGCGCCTCCGGCTCCCCCTCTACTCGGGCGACCGGCTGATCGCTCACCTCGACCTGACGAGCTCCGAGACGATCGCGGACGCCACCCGCGAGGAGATCCGATCCCTGCTCGGCCCCTTGACCGCCTCCCTCCATGCGTTTCGCAACTGGACGATCGCCGTCACGGACGAGCTGTCGGGCCTGGCCTCGCGACGCTATTTCGAGACGCGGCTCTCCGAGGAATGGGCGCGGCGGGCCCGGTACGGCGGCGACCTCGCGGTCGCCTCGTTCGACCTCGACCGTTTCAAAGCGGTGAACGATTCCCTGGGCCACGCCGCGGGAGACGTCGCCATCCGGCGGTTCGGCGAGATCGTGCGCGACGCGGTCCGCAGCTCCGACATCGCCTGCCGGTACGGAGGCGAGGAGTTCGCCGTTCTTTTTCCGGAGACCTCCGGCGAAGCGGCCCTCGCCGTGGCCGAGCGCATCCGGTCGGCCGTTGAGGCGGAGGTCTTCGACAGCGCCGGGACGCCGTTCCGGATCACGGTCTCGGGCGGGGTCGCGGACGCGCGCGGAGCTGCCGACCGGGAGAGTCTTCTCGTCCAGGCGGACAAGGCCCTCTATGCGGCGAAGGGGGCGGGGCGAGACAGGATCGAGGCGTATCCGGCCTGAGGCCGGGAATCGGGAGCCGAGCGACCAACGGGAGCGAGACGGCCGCGGTACTCCGCGGTCAACTCGATCGGGAATCGGGAATCGGGAATCGGGAATCGGGAATCGGGAATCGGGAATCGGGAATCGGGAATCGGGAATCGGGAATCGAGGGTAAATCGAAACCCGTCCTCGCCCTTCGGCTTGTGTCCCCGCGCGCCGGCTGAGTTCTCCCCTTATAGTCCTGAGGTGACATGAGAGTTTCCGAGGAGCCCGCTGACCCGGAGGCCATCTCCGCGCTCGTCGACGAGATGATCGACTCGCAGCGAGTCCGCCTGATGGAGATCGCCCGGCGCATCGACCCGACCCTGTCCGCCGACGATCTGATGCAGCCCCACGACCATCCGAAGGTCGCGACGCATTCCGACTTCCAGTTCGAGGACGGAATCCTGGCGGGCTATCTCGCCGTCCGGGCCGCTCTCCGCGCGAGGCGGTAGAGCCAGGCCCGGCCCGATCCCCGGGCCCGGTCGGCTCGGAAAAGACTCTCCAGGGTCTCGGAGTGCGTCGCGATCCAGCGATCGTCGTCGGGGCGCACGCCGAGCTGGCCCAGCCAGGCGCCGGTCTCCCTCGCCAGCTGAAGGAGCGCCTCCTGCGAAGCGGGCGAAGGCGTCTCGCGCTTTCCCTTCATGGCGTCTGGATTCCCACGGCGGACAGGAGCGCGGAGATCGCGGCGTCCCAAGTCAGCTCCGACACGCGGGCGCGGCCGCGCTCTCCCATCGCCCGGAGGACCTCGACCTCTCCCCAACCCACGCGCATGGCGGCCCCCACCGCCTCGGGCCGGGGCGGCACGACGAACCCGGTCACGCCGTCCTCGACGAACTCGAGCGGCCCGCCCGCATCGTCGGTCGTGAGGACCGGTTTTCCGGACAGGAACGCCTCGAGCGGGACGTATCCCAGGTCCTCGCCCGCCGGGGGCACGACGACGATCCGCGCGCCGGCATAGAGGTCGAGAAGCTCCTCGTCCTCGGCCCGGCCGATCCAGCGAATCCTGGCCCCGACGCCGAGCTCGGCCGCCAGGCGCCGGCAGCGCTCCTCTTCCGGCCCGCGGCCCACCAGAACCAGCCGGGCGTCCGGCGCGTGCGCGAGAGCCGCGACGGCGACGTCCGCCCGCTTCCACGCGTCGAGCCGCCCGACGCAGAGCGCATAGTCCCCGAAGGGGCCGTTCCGGTAGCGCCCCGCCAGAGGGGGTGGATGGTAGAGAGGCTCGCTCGCGATCCCGTTGAACCGCGCGAGACGCTCGGCCACGGTGCGGGAGTTGGCGAAAACCCGGCGGGCCTCGGTCAGACCGACGCGGTCGACCTGCGCGATCGCCTCGCGCGTGCGCCGGTCCTCCGGATTCGATGTGAAATCGCTGTACGCGGTCCCGAACTGGTCGTACGCCTGCCGGTACTGGTGGATCAGCCAGACGATCTTGTTGGGATGCCGGGCGGCGTAGCTCGGAAACCGGGTCGCGATCACGGCGTCCACCCGCCGGCCGGAAAACTCCGAGAGGTCGAGACTCCGCCACGCCAGGGCGCTTCGGACGAGGTCGAATCGCTCGCGCTCGATCAGCGGCATCGTGACCAGGTCCGCCTCGACGCCCCGGCGCTTCAGCTCATCCGTCAGACGCCGGACGTGCTTCTCGGCGCCTCCCTCGGAAAACGGGCTCTGGACCCCGAGGACGAGAACTCGCGGCGGCAGGCTCACCGTGTCGAGCGAGAGCGAGCCGAATCGCCGCGACAAGCGCCGGGTGCGATCACGCGCCGCCGGGCCCTTCGGGGGACCGGGCGAGGACGGCGTAGTCCTGCGGCCCGAACAGGAGACCGTTCAACTTCACGTCGTTGGCTGAGGACTCCTCGAGCCGCTCTTCAAGGGGAAGGGGGGAAAGGAGCTCGATGCGCACGTCGGCGAACCCGGCCGCCTGCGCCAGGAACCGCAGGGCCTCCGGCGGCACGGGCCTCACGTGCGAGGGGTCCAGAAAAAACGCCTTCCACGCGGACAGCGAGTCGGTGTTGATCGTCTCGGCGACGAGAAGACCGCCGGGCGCCAGCGCGCGGCGCGCCTCGCGCAGAAACGCGAAGACCCCTTCCGGGGTCCAGTGCTCCACGACCTGCAGGGCGACGACCGCCCCCAGAGAGCCCCCCGGCCGGCCCGCCAGGAATGCGAGACCGTCTCCCTCTACGACGTCGAGTCCGCGCGAGCGGCATTCCGCCGCGCCGATCGGATTCACTTCGACGCCGGACGCCGGCAGTCCCGCCTCGCGCAGGAGATCGAGGAACTCGCCGCGCCCGCACCCCACGTCCAGAACCGGGCCCGGCGCGCCCGCGAGAAACGGAAGATAAGAGCGCTGCTTGCGCGAAACGTCTTCCGGCGATCCGCGGAACCGCTCTTCGAACAGGCTGTACACGGCGGGAGGCATCGCGGGTGGACCGGAGGGCGATCCGCCGCCGCTCCCGGCGCTCGAGATCGCAGCGCGGGACGCCTGTCCGCCTGCCGGGGCTCCCGCTTCCAGGAGCGCGAAACGGCCGTCGTAAATGGCGCCGCGCCGCTCCCAGGCGGCGGACCAGCGTGCGCGCTCCGCCTCTTCCCGCTCCACGCGGAGGATGGCATCCAGGCGCCGCTGCCGCTCCCGCGCGAGGCCCTCCCGGAGCGCGTCCAAGGCCTCCAGGGTCAGGGCATTGAACGAGGCCTGGTCCCGCCACACGAATCGGAGCGCGCGAACCGCCGCGCGCTTGATGCCCGAGAGCCTAACCCCCGGGGGCACCGAAGGCGTCATATGCCCCTGCGCCCGTTCCGCCGCCCGATGGACAGTCTTCTCCTCGGCGCTGGCGGAGTCCGGAGCCACGGGAAGAACTCCGGCCGGAGCGGAAGCGGCGACGGCGCGCCGGACTTCGTCCGCGAGAAGCCTCGTCCTATCGCGCTCGGAGCTCACCGCATCGAGGATATAAGAGGCTGGCATTCCGGATGCAACCTCGGGAGCCCGCCGGAACGCGCCCGCATGATCCCAACCGCCGCCCGCGCCGTCGAGCGCCTCTTCGGGGGGGCCTTGCTGCCCGCCGCCGGATCGTTGCGCCTGGCCGCGCTCGCCTCCCTCGGGCTCGTCGTGATCCTCGCGATCGCGGGGATCGTCCGGGCCGTGGCGGCCCGGCGTTATGGCTGGGAGACGGGCTCTCTCGTCCGCTGCCGGAGCTGCGCGCGCCCGGTCGCGGACCCGGCTCTCGTGGAGTGTCCGGAAGGTCATCCGGTCCGGTTTCCTCCCGGGGCCGCCGCGCGGGAGATGCGCCGCCAGGCGGCGGGAACCCGGCGCGACTGGGTCGCTCCGGCCGCGGCCGCGGGATGCGCCGCGATCGTCGCCCTCGCGCTGGTGTCAGCGCGCGCCTTCCGGATCGCCGATTCCGCCGCGCCTCCGCTGGCCGCCATCGCAGGCGCGGCCGGGTTCCTGTTCTCTGCGGGGGCATTGCTCGCCGCGCTGCGCGCCGTCTCCCCCGGCGTTCACGGCGCCTTCGGACGCCTCCTCGCGTGCGGGGGCGCCGCGGTCGCCGTCGCTCCCGCGCTCTTCTTCCTCGTCTTGACGCGCGCCGCCGACCCGCCCGGTCCGCGCACGCTGGGAAGCCTGTGGCGCACGCCGTCGGCGCTCTACGTCTCCGACGGCGGGAAAGCGCGCCGTTCGGCGCCCCCGGCCGAAGCCGTCGAGGCCGACGTCGTCTCCGTGGGATCGCCGCTGCTCGGGTCTTCGTGGGAGGGGCTCGCGCACCTGCGCGCGGGCGGGCAGGCGTTTCCCTGGCGGGGCCGCTCCGGCAGCGCCGCCCGGAGCTTCGCGAGCGTTCCACGCCTCCTGACGGCGTTCGGCTTCTCCGTCACGCGAAGCTGGCGTCCCATCGCCGCGCCCGTGAACGAAAGAATCTGGATCGTGAGCGGCCCCGGCGGGATCGCGTTCACGACGGCCTCCGAGCGGGAGGAGGGGAAGGCGCCCGATTTGAGGAAGTGAGGGGAAGTTGAGAGTTGAGAGTTAAGGGTCGAGAGTCCGGCCTTCCTGACTGACAACTGATAACTGACAACTGACGACTGACACCTACTCTTCCTTCTCCTCGCGGGCGAATCGCATCACCGCCAGGGCGAGCGCGAGCACCACAGGGCCCAGGAACATGCCGATCGGCCCGAATGCTCCGATTCCACCGAGAACGCCGAAGAAGATCGGGAGAGTCGAGATCTCCGCGCGCCCGGAGATGAGCATCGGCCTCAGCACGTTGTCCGCGGAGCCGACGATCAGAGCGCCCCAGACGGCGAGCACGATCGCCCAGCCCCAGCGGCCCTGCGCGGCGAGGACGACCGCGCCCGGTCCCCATACGAAGGCCGTTCCGCCGACCGGGAGGAGCGACATGATGGCGGCGATGACTCCAAAGACGACCGGCGACGGGAGTCCGCACACCTCGAACGCGATGCCGATCAGCGCTCCCTGCACGAGAGAGGTCAAAAGCGAGCCGTAGACCACGGCCTTCGTCACGGACGAGAGGTGCTCGACCAGCCGCGCCTTCCGCCCGGGCTCCGTGGGAAGGATGCGGAGAAAGTCCGCGGCCATGCCGTCCCCGTCGCGGAAGAAGAAATAGAGAATGAAGAGCATCAGGAAGAGCGAAGTGACCAGGCCGAGCGCGCCGAGCAGGAGAACCTTCGTGTAGGCGAGGGCGAGCTCGACGACGCTCTTCGAAGCCGAAATGACCCACTGCTGGATTTCCGCCGCCGTCACGGGCGTCTTGGCGTCGACCCACTGAACGACCCGGTCGAGGAACGGAATCCGGAAGAGGTCGGCGGGCTTCTCGATCTGATAGCGGGTCGCGAGCGCGGAGACCTTTCCGGCGAGGTCGGCGGCCTGCTTCGCGAAGAGCATCCCGAGAAAGACGGTGGGCACCACCACGCCGAGGAGCACGCCGACGGTCAGGAGAAGGGCAGCGGTGCCGTTGCGGCCGCGCAGGCGGCGGCGCAGAGCCTCATTCAGCGGAAACAGGATGAACGCGAGCAGGCCCGCCCACAGGATCGGGCTGACGAAAGGGCGGAAGATGAGCCAGAGGAGGTAGAGCAGCAGCAGCGCGAAGCCGATCGAGAACGCCCGTGCGGAGAATCGGTCAGCGCTCGCCACTCACCCCCCGGCCGGCGATGCTATAGCATGAGCGGTTCGTTGATCGGCGCTCCGAAAGCGCGACAGAGAGGCTCGAAAAGACATGACATGGAACAGGACCGACCGGGCATTCGCGGCGCGCGTTTTCCGCGAGGAGGCGGAGCGGGAAGGCTTCGCGCGGTCCGGAATCGCGCGCGCGGAAACGCCGCCCGAGTTCCCCCGCTACCGCCGCTGGATCGCCGAGGGTCGCCACGCGGGGATGCGTTACCTGGAAGACACCGCGGACGTGCGCGCGTCTCCGGAGGCGCTCCTACCCGGTGCCCGCTCGGTTCTCTGCCTCGCCGCCCCTCATGCGCCGGAGACGCCCTCTGCCCGGGATGGATCCCGGATCGCCCGGTACGCGGCCGGCCCCGACTACCACGGCACGCTCCGGGAGCGGGCGATCCGCGTTGCGGAGGCGATCGCGGCCCGCGTGGACTCCCCCTTCGCGTGGCGCGTCTGCGTCGATTCCACCCCGCTCGCGGAACGGTCCTTCGCGGCGGCCGCGGGCCTCGGGTGGGTCGGAAAGAACGGATGCCTCATCGATTCGGAGCTGGGCTCTTTCTTTCTTCTCGCCGAGATCCTGACCGACCTCGACCTCCCCGCGGACGACCCGGTCGCCGAGCGGTGCGGCTCCTGCGTCCGGTGCCTCGAGGCCTGCCCGACGGGGGCGTTCCTCGAGCCCGGACTGCTCGACGCCAACCGCTGCCTCGCCTATTGGACGATCGAGCACCGCGGCGCGATCCCGAACGCCGTGAAGGAATCTCTGGGCGACCGGGTGTTCGGCTGCGACGATTGCCAGGACGCGTGCCCCTGGAATGCCGCTCTGGGCGCCGGGAAAACCTCGCCGGCGCCCGGGCGCGCCGACTGGATCGCGATGGGGCGCGGAGAGTTCCGGCGCGTGTTCGGCGCCACCGCGCTGAACCGCGCGGGCTGGCGGGGATTGCAGCGCAATGCCGCGCTGTCCGCCGGATGCGAGGGCGACGCCGGCCTCTCGGGCGCGCTGACGGCAGCGGCGGCCTGCTCGGATCGCGGGCTGTCGGACGCGGCGCGGTGGGCTCTCTCCCGGCTGCCCTCCTTCGAAACCCCCGGCGCGGAGGCCGGCGGATGACGCCTCGCGCCCCTCTGTTTCTGATCCTGTTCGGTGTGTCGCTCGCGGTCTCGGCGTTCTTCGCCGCCGCGGAGACCGCCCTCGTCTCGCTGTCGCGCATCGACCTTCAGCGCCTCCGGGAGAAGGGCGACCGCCGGGGCGCCCTCATCCGAGGCTTGAAGTCGAAGACGTCGGCCCTGCTCGCCACGATTCTGATCGGCCAGAATCTCGCGTTGAGCTCTGCCTCCGCGCTCGCGACCGCTCTCGCGACGGCCTGGGTCGGCGAGCGCTGGGGCGTTCCCGCGGCGATCGTGGTCTCGACGGTGATTCTGTTCGTTTTCGCGGAGATGGCTCCGAAGGCCATCGGCGCCGCGTCGCCCCTCGCGATCGCGCGCGCGGTGGCCGTTCCCATGACCTGGTTCATGAAGATCTTCTCTCCGGTCGTCACGCTCGTCGTTCAGCTGACGACTCGATCCCTTCGGCTTCTCGGAATCGCGGAGAAGTCCCCGGCACTGACCGAGGAGGAGATGAAGAGCGTCTTCAACCTCGGCGCGGACGAAGGCATCATCCACGGCGAGGAGAAGCGGCTGCTGCACAACGTCCTCGAGTTCGGCGACAGGACCGTACGCGACATTATGGTCCCGCGGACGCGCGTCGTCGCCGTCCCGGACACCGCCGAATTCGCGGACCTCCGTGTCCTTCTTCGCGAGCACAAGTTGTCCCGCCTCCCGGTCTACCGCGGCTCCCTGGACAACGTGGTCGGCATCCTCCATGCGAAGGACCTCTTCGACGTGACCGACGACGAGGAGAAGGCGTTCCAGCTGGTCAAGTATCTCGACCCTCCGTTCCTCGTGCCGGAGTTCAAGCCGGCCGAAGACCTCTTTCGGGAGATGCGCCGCCGCCGGACCCACATGGCCGTCGTGGTGGACGAATTCGGCGGCACCGCCGGAATCGTCACGATCGAGGACGCGATCGAGGAGCTGCTGGGCCCGATTTTGGATGAGTTCGACGAAGAGGAGACGCCCGGGTTCGTCGCGGCCGGAAAGCAGCGGTTCCTGCTGGAGGGCGCGTTTCGTCTCGACGACCTCGAGGAACAATTCGGGATCGCGCTGCCCCGAGACCAGGCGGAAACGATCGCGGGCCACCTCATGAACCGCTTCGGCCGCATCCCGCGCAAGGGAGAGCGATGGCGGGGCCGCCGGGCCGACTTCGTCATCGAGGAAGCGAGCCCGACCGGAATCGACAGGGTTCTGATGATCCTGCCCGAAAAAAAGGAAGGCGAGGCGGCGCGCGAAGCGGCCTCCCGCCACTGAGGAGACTCGTGCAGACCGTCACGCTGATTCGAGGGGACGGCATCGGACCCGAAGTCGCCGAGGCCGTCGTTTCCATCCTCCAGGCCGCGGGAGCTCCGCTCGCCTTCGAGGAGGCGGTCGTCGGCCGGGCCGCCGAGGTCGCGGAGGGCGATCCGCTGCCGCCGCGTGTGATCGAGTCCATCCGCAGAAACCGGGTCGCTCTGAAGGGACCAGTCGGGACGCCCGTCGGGAAGGGGTTCGCTTCCATCAACGTCCGCCTGCGAAAGACCCTCGACCTCTATGCGAACCTGCGGCCCGTCCGCAACGTCCCGACGGTGGTCAGCCGCTTCCAGGGCGTGGATCTCGTCGTGGTGCGGGAGAACACGGAGGATCTCTACAGCGGGCTCGAGCACGAGGTCGTGCCCGGCGTCGTCGAGTCCTTGAAGATCATCACGGAATACGCCTCGACGCGGATCGCCGTGTATGCCTTCGAATACGCCCGGCGGCACGGACGCCGCCGCGTCACCGCGATCCACAAGGCCAACATCATGAAGCTCTCCGACGGCCTCTTTCTGGACTGCTTCCGCAAGGTCGCGGAGAAT
Organism: Thermoanaerobaculia bacterium; assembly: GCA_038203955.1. Classification (GTDB taxonomy): domain Bacteria; phylum Acidobacteriota; class Thermoanaerobaculia; order UBA5066; family Gp7-AA6; genus JALYUA01. The sequence continues at coordinate 10,038 of JBBRDK010000091.1, forward strand.
TATCCCGACATCCAGGCGGACGACCGGATCGTGGACGCCGCGTGCATGCGCCTGGTCATGAACCCCGAGACGTTCGACGTCCTGCTCCTGGAAAATCTGTACGGCGACATCGTCTCGGACCTCGCGGCTGGTCTCGTCGGCGGCTTGGGCCTCGTGCCGGGCGCCAACATCGGACCGGAGGTGGCGGTCTTCGAGGCGGTGCACGGAACAGCGCCGGACATCGCGGGGCAGGATCGCGCGAACCCGACGGCGCTCCTGATGAGCGCGATCCTCATGCTGCGCCACCTTCAGCTGCCGGAGATCGCCGCGCGGGTCGAGGCCGCTCTCCTCGCGACCCTTGCGGAGGGGGCCCGAACGGCCGACATCGGGGGCACGCTCGGCACGTCGGCGTTCTCCCGGGCGATCGCCGAAAAACTCCGGTAGGAATCGTGCCCGAAACTCCCACGCCCGCGCGCGCCGCGTCCCTGGGACGTCAGCCTTCGTCGTTCCCGAGGTCTCCGGACGAAGCCCTCTGGAGCGGGCCGGCCGTCGACCCGGCGACGCTCTTCGTTCGAAGGGCGCCCCTCGAGGTCGAGATCGGCAGCGGGAAGGCGCGATTCTTAGTCGAGGCCGCGCGGGAGACCCCCGCCCACGACTTTCTGGGAATCGAGCGGTCCCTGTCCTACTACCGGATCTGCCGCGATCGCGTCGAACGCGCCGGGCTTTCCAACGCGCGCATGGTCCGGGCCGAGGGCCGGATTTTCGCCGAGGCGCTACCGCTCGGGTCGGTCCGCGCCTTCCACATCTACTTTCCGGATCCCTGGCCCAAGAAGAAGCAGAAGAAACGGCGGTTCTTAGACGGTGTCACGCTCGAGATCCTCGCCCGCCGGCTGGAGCCGGGCGGCACCCTGCGAATCGCGACCGACCACTCCGGCTATGGAAGCGGCCTCGATCCCATCCTGGAGAGCGTCCCCTCCCTGCAGCGTCTCGCCTGGGAGGAGCTTCCCGCTCCCCCACCCACGCATTACGAGCTCAAGTACAGGCAGGAAGGGCGGGCGATCTGGAGATATCTGCTGAAGAGGCGATAACGAGGTCGCGCCAACCCGACGTGCCCCCTAAGTGACGATCCGCCGCAGGAAGATCGCGAAATACTGCGCTCCGGATCCCAGCGCGACGGCGACCACCACCCACAGCGCGACCTTGCCCGGCAGCGCGAGAATGTCGAAGCGCTCCGACAGGATGAGGAGGGAGATGGCGGCGATCTGCGAGGCCATCTTCAACTTTCCCCACGCCGAGGCGGCGATGATGACTCCCTGATCGGACGCGATCGCCCGAAGTCCCGTCACCGCGAACTCCCTCCCGACGACCACCACGACCATCCACGCCGGGACGAGCCCGACCTCGACCAGCGAGATGAACGCGGCCGAGATCAGCAACTTGTCCGCGATGGGATCGAGAAGCGTCCCCAGCGTCGTGATCTCGCCCCGGCGCCGCGCGAGCCATCCGTCGAGGAAGTCCGTGAGGGTCGCGGTCAGAAAAATGGCGAGCGCGACGATCTCGCGGCCCGCAAACTTCGTCAGCAGGACGACGACGAGAAAAGGGACGAGGAAGATGCGCAGCAGCGTGAGCGCATTCGGAAGATTCAGTTTCAAGAGACTGGCGCGGGGCTCGTCGGACGCCCGAACGCGGAAGCGGCTCGCACCCGGTGATAATAGCTCCATGAACGTCGCATGTCCGATCCACGGGAGCAAGCGCGCACATCGGGGGTGCCACCGCTGCCGGCAGCCGATCTGCAGCCTCTGCGAGTTGAAGCTCCGCGGGCATCTCTACTGCTCGACGCGCTGCGCTCGCGACGACGGCCGCGCGGAGATGCGATCTCGCGTGCGGCGGAGGCTCGGCCGCCCCGTTTCGCCGCGCCTGGCGGTTTTCGCCGTTCTTCTCGCGTGCTCGGCCCCCGCCATCCTCGCCGTTCGCACCGTCGCGGAACTCGACCGACTGAATTCGCCGTCCCGCTTCTCCCCCGCTCGCCGCCCGCCGCTCGCCCGCGTCGAGCGCGTGACCGCCGGCGCCGACGGCGCGCGGATCGAGGGGACGGCGCCCTCGGGGGCCGCCGTCTTTCTCTTCTCCGGAGGCCAGTTCACGGCGACGACGGTGGCGGGAGACGGCCGCTTCCGGTTCGAGGGCGTGCAGTCTCCCGGCCCGTATCGCGTCGGAGCGCTTCCCCTGGCCGCACCGGCCGCCGAGGAAGTCGCTCCCGCGGTCGCCGCTCCCGTCGCCGTCTCCGCTCTGCCGCCGGCGTCCGGCCCGACGCCCGCTCTCCCGCCGCCCGATCACGCGGCGCTGACCCCTGGCCGCGCCGAACCGGCCCCGATCCCCGCGATCCCCTCGCGGCCTCTCGCGCGCGGCGTCGAACGCCCCGCGTCCATTCCCGACCTCTCCCGCGGGCCGCGCGACCGGCGCGAGGTGGTGGTGTCGTTCGACGCCGGGTCCTCCGACCGGGGATCCCGCCAGATCCTGGACGCCCTGCGCGCCCGCGGGATCCGCACGACAATCTTCCTGACCGGGGAGTTCATTCGCCGCTATCCGGAGCTCGTTCGCCGGATCGTGGCCGACGGTCACGAGGTCGGCAATCACACGGAGACCCATCCTCACCTGACGACGTACGCGCGCGATGGCCGGCAGGCGACGCGCGCCGGGGTCGATCGCGCTTTCGTCGCCGGCGAGCTCTCCCGGACGGAACGCCTCTTCCATGAAGCGACCGGGCGGAGCCTGGCGCCCTTCTGGCGGGCCCCGTTCGGAGAGCAGAACGAGGAGGTTCGCCGCTGGGCGGCGGAGGCCGGGTACTGGCACGTCGGCTGGACGGGAGGCCGCACCGGCCTGGACGGGCTCGACTGGATCTCGAATCCGCGGTCCCGCGGGTACCGATCCTCGCAGAGGGTGGTGGAGGCGCTGGTCGAGCGCGCGGAGAACGGCGGAATCGTGCTCCTCCACCTGGGGAGCGACCGGGACGACCCGGTCGCGCCGAGGATCCCGGCGCTGCTCGATGGGCTGGGGGCGCGGGGATTCCGGTTCGCGCGCGCGTCCGAGTTTCTCGCCCGGGAGGGACTGACCGAAGACCGGCTCGCCGCGATCCGCTTCCCGCGGTCGGATGCGCCGCTCGCGCGTTGAGCTTTCCTCTCGGAACCGACGGCTGGCGAGGGGTCATCGCCGAGGGGTGCACGTTCGCGGCGATCGAGCGTCTTTCGGCGGCGACGGCGGAGGTCTACCGATCGCTTCCGAACGGCGACACGTCGAAAATCGTCGTCGGCCACGACACCCGTTTCTTCTCTCCCGAGTTCGCGCGCCGGGCCGCTGACACTCTCGCCGCAGCGGGCCTCGAGGTTCTGCTGACCGACCGCCCGATCCCGACGCCCGCGGTCTCGGACCACGTCCACCATCTCGGGCTCGCCGGCGGCGTCGCGATCACCGCGAGCCATAACCCCGGGGCGTACAACGGCTTCAAGATCAAGTCGCACTTCGGAGGAAGCGCCCCCCCGGAGCTGTACGATGCCGTCGCGCGGGCCGCGGAGGACCGCCGCTCTCCTCCTTCGGCTCGGGCAGGGACCGTTCGCGTCGACGACCTGCTGGCTCCTTACCGGGAGCGGTTGAGCGCCCTCGTGGATCTCCCCGCGATGCGGGAAGCCGGGCTCGCTGTGCTCGCGGATTCCATGCACGGAGCGGCGGGGTCCCTCGTCCCGGACATCCTCTCCGGAGGAAAGACGCGCGTGGCCGCCTTCCGCGCCGAGCGGGATCCGCTCTTCGGCGGCGTCCATCCGGAGCCGATCGCCTCCAACCTCGCGGCGGCGGCGGACCGCGTCCGCGCGGAGAGGCTCGATCTCGCGGTCGCTCAGGACGGGGACGCGGACCGCCTGGGCGTGCTCGACGCTCGCGGCCGCTTCGTTTCGCCGCACCGGATTCTCGCCCTCCTTCTCCTGCACGCCTACAGGCGGCGCGGGCTGACGGGGGGGATCGCGAAGACGTTCTCCACCTCCCTTCTCATCGACCGCATCGCGGCGTCTCTCGGCGCGCCGCTCCACGAGACCGCGATCGGTTTCAAGTACGTGGCGGATTTGATGAACCGGGGCGAGGCGGCGGCCGGCGGCGAGGAGAGCGGCGGCTATGCGTTTACCTTTCACCTCCCCGAGCGCGACGGCGTCTTGAACGCCCTGCTCCTGATCGAGAGCCTCGCCCTCTCCGGCCGCGATCTCGACGGCGCGCTGGCGGACCTGGCGGCGGAATTCGGCGAGTTCGCTTACGGGCGGCGCGACGTCTACCTGCCCGTCCCCGTCATTTCGGCGTTCCTGACATCGGTGCGCGAGGAGCCGCCGGCGGAGGTTGCGGGCGAGCCTGTGACCGCGGTCGGGGACAAAGACGGGGTCAAGTACGCGTTCGGCAGCCGCGGCTGGCTGCTGCACCGCCTCTCGGGAACCGAGCCCATGGTCCGCCTGTATTGCGAGCACGCGGACGAGGCTTCGGTGGAGCGCATCCTCGAGGCCGCCCGCTCGCGCCTCGAGACGTTCGCCTCTCTCGCCGGAACCAAGCCGTGGCCCTGAGCGGGCCGCGCGGCCCCCGGACCGGGCGTCAGCCGCGCGCTCGGTTTTCGCATCCGCCCCGCCGCGGAGAATCGTGGGGCGCGTGAGCGCATTCATGGCTTCCTCGCCGGGAGGAGAAACAGCCGGCGGAGACCGTGTTCAAGAACATCGAGCTTCTCCGGGGCAAGCCCGCGGGACGCCTGCCCGGCATGATGAGCGCGCTCACGGGACTCCTCGGGGTGACCTGCTCGGCGTGCCATTCCCCGGCAACTTCGCGACCGATGAGCTGCCGGCGACGAAGACGGCCCGTCGCCATTTCGAAATGCAGAGCGGGTTGAACCGCGATTTTTTCGAGGGCCGCAACGCGATTACATGGTTTACCTGCGACCGCGGCAGCCGGATCCCGGTCTCGCTCTGATCTCGCCGCGTCCGTTTCTGACCGCCCCCTGGCGAGGGACGGAGCCGGCTCCCGGCCCCCGTCCCCTACGACCTCCGGTCGGCCTCCGGGGCGCGGGCGAGATCGGAGGCGCGGCGGCGGGGCCGCGGCGGCTCGGTCATGACGGTTCCCTGCCCCTCGAACCGGATCTTCGGGGCACTGCCGATGTCGGGCATCATGACCTCTTCGAGGAAGCGGTCTTCGAGGACGGAAGGCACCAGCTCTCCCGTCCACGCGACGAGATCGCGGGACGAGACGTTCAGCGGAAATTCCGGCGTGACCTCGTGCGAGAGAAGCGGT
>JBBRDK010000092.1:0-14753 GCA_038203955.1 Thermoanaerobaculia bacterium
GACGCGCCTCCCGCGTCCGCCGCTCCGGCGAGCGGAACCACGGCGAAGAGTCTCGCCTACGTGATCTACACGTCCGGATCGACGGGAACCCCGAAGGGCGTCGCGGTCGAGCACGAGAGCGCCGTGAACCTGGCCGCCTGGCATTGCGGCGCCTACTCGCTGACACCGGCGGACCGGGGGACTCTGCTCGCGTCGCCTTCGTTCGATGCGTCGGTGTGGGAGCTGTGGCCGTACCTCGTTTCCGGCGGCAGCGTCCACGTTCCCGACGAGGAGACGAGAATGTCGCCGGCGAGGCTGAGCCGCTGGCTCGAACAGAAACAAATCACCGTGAGCTTCGTCCCCACGCCCCTCGCGCAGGCGATGCTCGACGAGAGGGAGCCTCCCTCCGGGGAGCTGCGATTCCTCCTGACCGGCGGCGATCAGCTGCGCCGGCCGCCGGCGAGACGGCTCTCCTTCGCGCTCGTCAACCACTACGGCCCCACGGAAACGACCGTGGTCGCGACGGCCGGACCCGTCGACCTCATGGCGGAAGATGCGGAGGCTCCGAGCATCGGGCGGCCGATCTCGAACACCCGCGTCTACATCCTCGACCGGCGGGGGCTGCCGGTCCCGGCCGGCATTCCCGGGGAGATTTTCATAGGCGGGGTCGGCGTCGCGCGCGGGTATTTCGGAAGGCCCGAGCTCACGGCCGAAAAGTTCGTTTCGGATCCCTACGGGTCGGTCGGAGGTCGCCTCTATCGCACCGGCGACCGGGGACGCTTCCTGGCCGGCGGGGAAATCCAGTTCCTGGGTCGGCTCGATCAGCAGGTCAAGATTCGCGGTTTTCGCATCGAAACGGGCGAGATCGAGGAGGCGCTGAAGGGGCTGCCCGGTGTCGCCAGGTGCGCCGTGCTGGCGCGCGATGACGACGGAAACCGACGCCTCGTCGCCTATATCGTGCTTTCGTCCGCCGAGGCCACCTCGGCGTCCGCGTTGCGGGGAGGGCTCAAGGTTTCCCTCCCGGATTACATGGTTCCTGGGGTCTTCGTCTTCCTCGCCGATCTCCCCCTGACCGCCAGCGGAAAGATCGACCGCCGCGCGCTGCCCGCCCCCGCCGCCGCGTCGGCGGAAGCCGCTCTCCCCAGAACTCCGGTCCAGGAGGTCCTCGTCGGCATCTGGTCGCAGCTTCTGCGCCGCGACCGCATCGGGATCGACGAAAACTTCTTCGAGCTCGGCGGGCATTCGCTTCTCGCCACCCAGGTGTTCTCGCGGGTTCGCGACTATTTTCACGTCGCGCTGCCCCTGCGTTACCTCTTCGAGGGCCCGACCATCGCGGAGCTCGCCCTTCGGATCGAGGCCGCGCGCAAGACGGAGCCCGGGAACCAGCCTCCGCCGCTCGAGTCGGTCGCCCGGGGCGGCGAGATCCCGCTGTCCTTTGCGCAGCAACGGCTGTGGTTTCTGGATCAGCTCGACCCGGGAGCGTCCTCATACAACTCGCGTCGCGCGGTTCGCCTCAGGGGACCACTCGATCCGGCAGCGGTCGAAGAGGCGCTCTTCGCGATCACGACCCGGCACGAGTCGCTGCGGACGACTTTCGAAAATCGCGACGGCCGCGCGGTCCAGGTCGTCCATACGGCCGAACGGGTTCCTCTCGCCGTGCGGTATCTGGCCGAGGCGCGGGCCTCCGACCGGGAAAAAGAGGCGTTGCGGCTAGTCAATCAGGAGGCGAATCGGCCCTTCGACCTCCGCACGGGGCCGCTGTTCCGCGCCGTCCTGTTCCGCCTCGGTCCCGAAGATCACATTCTGCTCCTCGTGGTTCACCACATCGTCTGCGACGGCTGGTCGATGGGGATCCTGTCGAGCGAGCTCAGCGCTCTCTACGGGGCGCTCGTGAGAGACGAGCCCTCGTCGCTTCCCGCGCTGCCGATTCAATACGCCGACTTTTCCGTCTGGGAACGCCACTGGATGGAGGGCGAAGTTCTCGACGGGCAGCTGTCCTACTGGACCGCAGAGCTTGAGGGCGCCTCTCCCGTTCTCGATCTGCGCGGCGACCGGCCGCGCCCGGCGGCGCGCTTCGGAAAGGGCGCGCGGCTCTCGTTCGACCTTCCGGCGGAGCTGGCGGAGAAAATCGCAGTGCTCGGCCGAAGCGAGGGGTCCACGCTCTACATGACGCTGCTGGCCGCCCTCGGGGTGCTGCTGTGGCACCAGACCGGCTCGGAAGACGTCGTCGTCGGATCGCCGGTCGCCGGCCGGGATCGGATCGAGACCGAGGGGGTCGTCGGCCTGTTCATCAACACGATCGTCCTTCGCCTCCGGTTTGATGGCAACCCCTCATTCCGTGAGCTCACGCGGCGCGTTCGTGAGACCGCGCTCGGCGCCTACACGCACCAGGAGGTGCCGTTCGAAAGGCTCGTCGACGCCCTGAAGGTCGAACGGAGTCTGAGCCACAACCCGCTCTTCCAGGTCTGGTTCGTCCTGCAGAATTCGGGCGGGACGCCGCCCGCTCTGGAAGGTCTTTCCGTCGAGAACGTGGCGCTCGAAACCGGAGCCATCCGGCACGACCTGCAGCTTTCGGCCGAGGAGACGTCCTCCGGCCTGAACATCCAGTGGGACTACGCCACCGACATCTTCGACGCCGCGACGGTCGAGCGGCTGTCGGACCGTTTCGAGGTCCTCCTGACTCGGATCCTCGAGCGGCCGGACGCTCCTCTTTCGACGCTGCGGGCCGAAATCGACGACGAGGTCCGCGAACGGGAGCAGCAGCGCCGGCAGAAGGCCGAGATGGATTCCGTCGTCCGGTTGAAGGAGAGTCGGCGCAAGGCGGTGCGCCTGTGAAGGCGAGAGTGGGGGCGTCCGCGGTCGCGGCCTTTGCGGAGGGCGTGAGGCGATGACGCCACGCACCGATCCGGCCCCTGACGGGATCCGGCGGCTCGTCCTGGAAGCGAACGCCACCGAGGCGCCGTACCGCGGGGAATCCGGCATATCCCGTCTCTTCGAGGAGCAGGCGAGTCAGACGCCGGACGCCGTCGCCGTCCACGTCGCCGTCGTGGATCGCCACGGCGAGCGCGAGTTTCGGGTGTCGAGGAGCCTGGGTTATAATCCTCTCTTCCAAGTCTGGTTTGTCCTCGACAACGCGCCCGTGCATTTGCCTCAGTTGGACGACCTCATGGTACGGCCTTTGCGGGTCGAGTCCGCCGCGGTGCGGCACGACCTTCACTTGACGGTTCGGGAGCTCACGGGATCGATGGAAGCGACGCTTGAGTACAGCAGCGACCTGTTCGATCGCGAAACAATTCTTCATCTGGCGGGAGAGCTCGAAGTGGTCCTGTATCTGGCCGTGTCGTCTCCGGACGCGCCGCTGACCCGGTTCCACGAAGCGATCGACGAGGAACGGGCGAGGAGGCGGAGTGCGGAGCAACGGGACATGGACCTCGAAATGAAGAAGCGGCTCGAAGCGGGCCGCCGCAAGGCGGTTCGCATATGAACGACGACAAGAAGGGCCCGGGGGACTCGACTTCGCGTCCCGACGCCCCGAAACCGGGAAGCGGCGGCCGCCGGGCGCAGAAAGTGTCGGCCGAGTCTCTCGTTCACTCCGGCCCCCTGCGAACCGAGGGACCGCTCCCGCTGCTGGTGGAGCCCGGCGTGCCCGGAGTGGACATCGCCGGCTGGGCCGCGACCAACCGCGAGCGAATCGAACGGGACCTGCTCGCCCATGGAGCGATTCTGTTCCGGGGTTTCCAGGTGGACTCGGTCGAGAAATTCGAGAAACTGATCCTGGCCGTCGGCGGACCGCTGCTCGAATACACGTTCGGGTCCACTCCCCGGAGTCACGTCAGCGGAAACGTTTACACCTCCACCGAGTATCCGGCGCACCAGGAGATTCCCCTCCACAACGAGATGTCGTACTCGCAGGACTGGCCGTTGAAGATCTGGTTCCTGTGCCTGCAACCCTCGCCCGAAGGGGGAGAGACGCCGCTCGGGGACAGCCGGAACGTGTTCCGGAGGCTCGACCCGGAGGTCCGCGCCCGCTTCATCGAAAAGAGGATTCTCTACGTCCGCAACTACGGCGAAGGCCTGGACGTCCCCTGGCAGAAGGTCTTCGAAACGTCGGACAAGTCCCGGGTGGAGGAGCTGTGCCGGGAGCACGGAGTCGAGTGCGAGTGGCTCGGCGGCGACCGGCTCCGGACGCGAGAGCTCTGTCCGGCGGTGGCACGGCATCCGGTCACCGGCGAGGACGTCTGGTTCAACCAGGCGCATCTGTTCCACGTCTCGGGTCTGCCGCCGGAGGGGCGTGAGGCGCTGCTGGCGATGTTCGATGAGAAGGACCTGCCGCGCAACGCGTATTACGGGGACGGCTCGCCCATCGAAGACGCGGCGCTCGAGCACATCCGGGGCGTCCTGCGGTCCGAAACGGTCGCCTTTCCCTGGGGCGCCGGCGACCTGCTTTTGGTCGACAACATGCTGACCGCTCACGGACGGCGGCCTTTTTCCGGCCCGCGGCGAATCGTCGTCGGCATGACGGAGTCGCACGGAAAGAGAAAGGCCGGAGGCGCCGCCGGATGAGCGCGGAAGTCCTCGAAGGATTCCGGCTCTCGCCGCAACAGCGCGCGGCGTGGCGCGGCGTGCTCGCCGACCGTTTGCCCGCGGCGCGATGTTCCGTCTCGATCGACGGCGAGCTCGACGCGGCCCTCCTTCTGCGCGCGATCGACGAGGCGTGGAAGCGGCACGAAGTTCTCCGAACCTATTTTCCGACGCTGCCCGGGATGTCCGAGCCCCTGCAGGTGATCGCCGACCCGCAGCCCGTGGCCGTCCGCCGGGAGGCCGCGGCGCCGGACGCGATCGCGGGAAGGGAACCCCTTCGCTTCCGCTCGAAGATTTCCGAGGGACCGGTCTGCGCCGTGGAGCTCGTCGAGATTTCTCCCTCCCGGCACATGCTGCGGCTCGCCCTTCCCGCGTTGTGCGCGGACGGGCGCACGCTCGAGCTGCTGGCGCGCGACATCGCGCGGCTCTACGGCGCGGCGCGCCAGGCGGCGGAGGTCCCACCCGCCCCGGTTCAATATGCGGATCTCGCGCAATGGTTGAACGATCTGCTCGAGAGCGACATGTCGGCGGCCGGCCAGACGTACTGGAAGCCATTCCTCGCGGACGCTTCTCCTCTGATTGAGCTTCCGTTCGAGCGCGGACGCCAGGGGCTCGAGTACGGGCAGACGGAGTCTCGGGCGTTCACCCTCTCCGCGGCGCTCGCCGGGACCCTCGCCGAAACGGCGGAACGCATCGGGTGCTCTCCGCCGGCGGTCGTTCTCGCGGCGCTGGCCGCCACCCTCTCGCGATACACCGACCGGTCGGAATTCCTTCTCGCGAGGGGCTCCGACGGCCGCCGGCTGGAGGAGCTCCAGGACGCTCTGGGGCCGCTCTCGCGCTGGCTGCCTCTGCGATGCGAGATGGCCGAAGCAGAGACCTTCGAGGGGCTCGCGAAAGATCTCGGCCGCCGGCTCGCCGACCAGGAGCTCTGGCAGGAGTACCTCTCTTCCGACGACGGGACGGCGTCCGGCGCGGGTCCGGGTGGCTCCTGGTCTCCGATCGCTTTCGAGTTCCGCGATCTGCCGGAACCCTTTACGGCCGGTGGCGCCGCGTTCTCGGTGCGCGCGATCGACGTCGAGTCGCCCGCCTTCGCGATGCGTGTGGCCTGCACGCGCGCGATGGATTCCCTTTCGGTGGCGCTGCACTGCGACTCAGGCCGCTTCGGAGCCGCCGAAATCGAGGATTTCGCCGGCGCGCTTCGGACCGTGCTCGAGGCGGGGCTCGCCGCGCCCGCGACGCCGGTCGCGCGGCTGCCGATTCTCACAGAGGAGCACCGTCACAGGCTGCTCGAAACTTTCAACGAGAGCGCGGGAAGCGCCCCGGCCGATGTGCCTCTCCACCGGCTCTTCGAACGGCAGGCGCGGGAACGGCCGGAAGCGGTGGCGCTCGCCGGCGAGGGCCGCCGCCTGACCTTCGGCGAAGCCGACGCCCTGGCGGAGGGGATCGCTCGAAGGCTCGCGGCCCTCGGGGTCGGGCCGGACTCGGTCGTCGGTATTCTGCTCGAGCGGTCGGTCGAGAGCGTCGTCGCGATTCTGGCGGTCTGGAAGGCCGGAGGCGCCTATCTGCCGATCGAGATTTCGACGCCGCCCGAGCGCCGGACCTTCATGCTGCAAGACGCCGCCGCGCGGGCCCTCGTGACCACGCGCGTGCTGGCGCAGACTTCGAGCGAATGGCCGTGCGCGACTCTCGCTCTGGAGGACGCCGGCGCGGGAGAATCCGGTTCCGCGCGCGGCGGCGCTCTCCCGGACGCGGCGCCGGAGAACCTCGCGTACGTCATCTACACGTCGGGCTCGACGGGGCAGCCCAAGGGCGTTGCCATCGAGCACCGGCAGCTTTCCAATTACGTCGCGGCGATCGTCGGGCAGCTCCGCCCTCCGGCGGGCGCGGGCTTCGCCACCGTTTCGACCTTCGCGGCGGACCTCGGCCATACCGCGATCTTCCCGTCGCTCGTCACGGGGGGGACTCTCCACGTGATCTCGCAGGACCGCGCGACCGACGCCGACGCCCTGTCCGACTACGTGTCCGGGAACGCGATCGACTACCTGAAGATCGTTCCTTCCCACCTCTCGGCGCTCTTGACCGGCTCCCGTCCGGAAGGGGTGATTCCGGCGCGGGCGCTGATCCTCGGCGGGGAGGCGCTCAGCTGGGAGCTCGTCGCGCAGGTGCGCGGGCTCGCGCCCCGATGCGAGATCGTCAACCACTACGGTCCGACGGAGACGACGGTCGGGGCCACCACGTTTCGGATCGCTCAGGGAGAGACATTGGACGCGATTTCGCGAACCGTGCCCATCGGCCGCCCGATCGCGAACGCGCGCGCCTATATCCTCGACTGCTTTCGCCAGCCCGTTCCGGTTTGGGCGCCGGGGGAGCTCTCCATCGGCGGGGACGGCGTCGCGCGGGGATATCAGCAGCGCCCGGAGCTGACCGCGGAGCGCTTCGTCGAGGACCCCTTCCGACCGGGCGCCCGGATGTACCGGACCGGCGACGTCGCCCGATATCTGCCGGATGGAGCGATCGAATGGCTCGGCCGCGCCGATCATCAGGTCAAGGTTCGCGGTTTTCGCGTGGAGCTCGGAGAGATCGAGGCGCGGCTGCGGGAGCGTCCGGGGATCGTCGAGAGCGTCGTCCTGCTGCGCGAGGACGCGCCGGGGGACAAGCGGCTCGTCGCCTACGTCGTATCCTCGGGACCCGAGGCCGGCGGCGAGAGCGACGTCAAGGACTTCCTGCGCTCGACCCTTCCGGAGTTCATGGTGCCCGCGAGCGTCGTGTTCCTGAAGCGGCTGCCCCTGACCCCCAATGGAAAGATCGACCGGCGCGCCCTGCCGGCGCCGGAAACCGGCGCGCGGGACGGGAATCAGGGCGCGACGGCGCCCCGCAATCCCGTCGAGCAGGCGCTCGCGTCCATCTGGCAGCAGGTCCTTCGTCTGGACGCGCTGGGTGTGCACGACAACTTCTTTCACCTGGGAGGAGACTCGATCCTCGCGATCCAGATCGTGGCGCGCGCCAACCGGGCCGGCCTGCGGCTGACTCCGCGGCAGCTGTTTCAGAACCAGACGGTCGCGGAGCTCGCCGGGGTCGTCGACGCCTCCACGGCGCCGGGCCTCGAGGAGGCGAGCGCCGCCGGGCTCGTGCCCTTGACTCCGATCGAGAGCTGGTTCTTCGAGCAGGACCTGACCGACGTCGAGCACTACAACCAGGCGATCCTGCTGGAGACGCCCGCGGCCCTCGACGTCGCGGCCCTGAAGGAGGCGGTCGCCGCGATCGTGTCGCACCACGACGCGCTGCGCCTCCGGTTCCGAAAAGACGGCAGCGGCTGGCACCAGGAGCTCCCGGCGGCGGATGCGGACGACGTCTTCTCGTCGGTCGTCCTCGACGCCTCCGACCCCTCCGCGCTGTCATCCGCCGCGACCGGGATCCAGTCGGCGCTCAACCTCGAAAGGGGCCCGCTCGCCCGATTCGTCCTCTTCGACCGCGGCCCGGGCGAGAGACGCCTCCTGATCGCGATTCATCACCTGGCCGTCGACGGAGTGTCCTGGGGGGTGATCCTGGAAGACCTCGAGACGGCGTACGGGCAGCGGACATCGGGCGCCCCGATCGCCCTTCCGCCGCGCACGACGTCCTTCGCGGGATGGGCGAGGCGGCTCGCGGCCCACGCGCGGTCTTCCGCGCTCGACGGCGAGCTCGAGTACTGGACGCTGCCCGCCCGGTCGCGGGCGGCACGCCTGCCCGTCGACTTCAATGGCTCCAATTCGGTCGAGACGGAAGGAGTCGTCGAGATGGCGCTCACGGCCGAGGAGACGGCCGCGCTCCTTCGCGACGTCCCTGCGGCGTACGGGACCCAGATCAACGATGCTCTTCTGACCGCCCTCCTTCGAGCGACCGAGGGCTGGACCTCCGCGGACTCGCTCCTCGTGGACCTCGAAGGGCACGGCCGGGAAGACATCCTCGAGGGCGCCAACCTTTCCCGCACCGTTGGATGGTTCACGACGCGATTCCCGGTGGTCCTTTCCGGCGGAGGCCGTTCGGATCTCGCGGAGGTGCTCAAACACGTCAAGGAACAGCTTCGCGCCGTTCCGCAGAGGGGGATCGGGTACGGGCTGCTGCGGTACTCGGGCGGGAAGCCCGAGGTGGCGAAGCAGCTCCGCGAGCTCCCCCAGCCGGAGATCAGCTTCAACTATCTCGGACAGCTCGATTCCCGCTACTCCGATCGATCGTTGTTTCGGCCCGCGGCCGGATCCGTCGGGTTGACCCGCAGCCGGCGCCAGAAAAGGCGATACCTGATCTCGCTCGACGGAAGCATCCGGGACGGGCGCGTCGCGTTCTCCTGGTCGTTCAGCGAGGCGGTTCACCGGCGGGAGACGATCGAGTCGCTCGCCCGGCGGTTCACGGAGGCGTTGCGCGACCTGATCGCGCATTGCGTCGCGCCGGACGCCGGCGGCTATACCCCTTCGGACTTTCCCAAGGCCAAGCTGAGCCAGCGGGGGCTCGACAAGCTGCTGTCGCGTTTCGGGGCCGCGGAAGACAAGTCATGAGGTTGACGGATCTCGAAGACGTTTACGAACTGACCCCCATGCAGCAGGGGATGATGTTCCATACCCTGCTGGCGCCGGAATCGGCGCAGTACTTCGAGCAGCTCGTCTGCGATCTGCGCGGCACTCTGGATCCCGGCGCGTTCCGCCGCGCCTGGGAGTTGGCGATCCGGACGCACTCGATCTTTCGAACGTCCTTCGTCACGGACGGCGAGGGAAAGCCCGTCCAGGTCGTTCATCGCGAAGCCGCGCTTCCGTTTCTCGTGGAGGACTGGCGGGCGCTTTCTCCTGAGGAACAGCAGGCGCGCGAGGACGCGTTCCTCAAGGCCGATCGCGCGTCCGGATTCGACCTCGCGAAGGCGCCCCTGATGCGGCTGACGCTCTTTCGCGTCGAGGACGATCTCCACCGTCTCGTCTGGAGCCGGCACCATCTGCTCCTGGACGCCTGGTCGCGGTCGCTCGTCTTCGAGCAGGTGTTCGCGGCGTACGAGGCGTTCCGGCGCGGCCGCGACTTCGAGGCCGCCCCGAGCCGGCCCTACGGGGATTACATCGCGTGGCTCCAGGCGCAGGACATGTCGAAAGCGCAAGCGCACTGGAGAGAGGTGTTCTCGGGCTTTCCCGGAGCGGCGCCTCTCGAGCTGGGCCCCGCCCCCGAGCCCGGGCTTCACCTCGAGGACATCTACCGGCATCAGGAGCTTCGGATCTCCGCCGGCGTAACCGCGAAGCTCCGGGCGTTCGCCCGCGAGAAGAGCCTCACGCTCAACACCCTGATCCAAGGTGCGTGGGCCGTGCTCCTCGGCCGTTACGGTGATCGCGAGGACGTCGTTTTCGGCGCCACCATGGCCGGACGACCCGCCGGTCTCGAGGGGGTCGAGTCGATGATCGGCCTCTTCGTGAACACGCTTCCGGTGCGCGTGCGCCTCCCGGCCGACATGTCCGTCTCGGCGTGGCTCCAGGATCTGCAGAGCCATCAGGCCGAGCTTCGCGAATACGAGTACAGCCCGCTCGTCGAGGTGCAGAAGTGGAGCGGGGTCGCGCCGGGTGCGTCCCTCTTCGATACGCTCCTGGTGTTCGAGAACGCCCCTCGCGTGGAGGCGGCGGAGACGGAAAGGAGCCTCCGCGCTTCGAACACGCGCGGGTTCGGTTCGCGCACGAACTACCCGCTCTCCCTGCTCGTGGACTTCGGAGATCACCTCGACGTGCTCGCCGTCTCCGATTCGCGGCTGTACGAAGCGGGGGCGGTCGAGCGGCTGCTCGGCCATCTTCGGACGGTCCTCGAAGGGATGGCCTCGCGCCCGGAGGCGCGCGTCGGAGACCTCCCGATCCTGAGCGCGGACGAAGAGCGGCGGATTCTCCGCGACTGGAACGACACGGCCGCCGAGTATCCGCGCGAGGAGTGCGTCCACCGGATGTTCGAGGCTCAGGCGAAGAAGACGCCGGAGGCGCCCGCTCTCTTCTTCGGTGAGGAGACCTGGAGCTTCTCCGAGCTCGACCGGCGGGCGAATCGGCTCGCACACCTGCTCCTGGCCCGGGGTGTGGCGCGCGGGGATCTGATCGGGGTCTGCGTGCACCGGTCGCCGGAGATGATCTGCGCGCTGCTCGCGGTGCTCAAGGCCGGCGCCGCGTACGTGCCGCTCGATCCCTTCTATCCGACCGAACGCCTGGCTCACATTCTCCGCGACTCCGGCGCGCGCATCGCCATCGTGGACGACCGGGCCGCCGGCCGCCTTCCCGAGGGCGTGGCCGAGCTCCTCTCGCTCGAGAAGGAGTCCGCTGCGATCGCCGCGCAGCCCGACACCTCCCCGGCCCTTCCCTCGGCGGCCGGCGACCTGATGTACGTCGTCTACACCTCCGGGTCGACGGGCGCGCCGAAGGGCGTCGAGGCGGTGCACCGGGCGTCCATCAACCGGTTTTCCTGGATGTGGGACCGATATCCGTTCGCTCACGGCGAGATCGGGTGCCTGACCAGCTCTCTGAGCTTCGTCGACTCTCTCTGGCAGATTTTCGGGCCGCTTCTCCAGGGCGTGCCGGTTCGCGTCGTGCCCGACGAGACGGTGAAGGATCCGGCGCTTCTGGTCGAGGCCCTCGAGAGCGGCCGGGTCACGCGCCTGGTTCTCGTTCCATCGCTGCTCCGCGCGATCCTCGATTCGATCGGTCCCTCGGGCCGGCGGCTCCCCGATCTGCGTCAGTGCGTGTCGAGCGGCGAAGCGCTGCCGTTCGATCTCGCCAGGTCGTGCGTCGAGCGGCTGCCGCAGACCAAGCTCATCAATCTGTACGGGTCGTCCGAGGTCGCCGCCGACGTCACGTTTCACGAGGTCCTGGATCCGAAGCCGCCGTCGATCCCGATCGGCCGCCCCATCGCGAACACTCAGATCTACATCCTCGACTCCCGGCTCCGCCCGGTCCCGGTGGGGGTCGCGGGCGGGCTTTACGCGGGCGGCGACGGCGTCGCTCTCGGATATCGCGGCCGGCCGGACCTGACCGCCGAGCGCTTCCTGCCGGACCCGTTCCGCGGCGACGCGCAGGCGCGGCTGTACCGTACCGGTGACGTGGCGCGCTACGCGCCCGACGGGACGATCGAGTACCTGGGCCGGACGGACCATCAGGTCAAGGTGCGAGGACACCGGGTCGAGCTCGCGGAGGTCGAGGCGGCGCTCGCGACGCACCCGGCGATCCGGGAGAACGCCGTGGCCGCGAGAAAGGATTCCGTCGGGACCCGTCTCGTCGCCTACGTCCGGTACCGGGAGAGCCCCTCCGCGGCGTCTGAGCTGCGCGCGTATCTCCAGGCGCGGCTGCCGGAGTACATGGTCCCGTCTCTCTACGTCACGGTCGACGAGTTCCCTCTCACCCCCAACGGCAAGGTCGATCGCGCGGCGCTGCCGGATCCGGAATCGTCGGGGAGCGCGTCGGCTGGCGTCGAGGAGGCGCCGCGCTCCGAAGTCGAAGCGCTGGTCGCGAGCCTATGGGCCGAAGTGCTCCAGGTGCCGCGGGTGGGCGTCCACGAGAACTTCTTCGAGCTCGGCGGCCATTCGCTGCTGGCGACCCGCGCGGTCTCGCGCATCCGGGACTCGTTCGAGGTGGAGCTGCCGCTTCGCGCCCTCTTCGAGGCTCCCACCGTCGCCGGCCTGGCGGAGCGGATCGAAGCGGCCCGGCGCGCCGCGGACGGGATCACGACCGCGCCTCTCCGAAAGTCCGAGCCGAGAGAGCGATACCCGCTGTCGTTCCAGCAGCAGAGGCTGTGGTTCGTGCAACAGCTCGAGCCGTCGGCTTCGCACTACAACGTGCAGCGCGCGCTTCGTCTGTCGGGGGCCCTCGACGTCGGGAGCCTCGGGCGGGCCGTCAACGAGATCGTGCGCCGCCACGAATCCCTGCGGACGATCTTCGTCTCGCAGGAAGGGGAGCCCTACGCGCGGGTGCTTCCGGAGTCCCACATCGAGCTGGGGGCCGACGAGGCGGAGGACCTGCCGGCCGCGGCCCGCGAGAGACGGATCCTCGAGATCGCGCGGGAAGAAGGACGAGCTCCGTTCGATCTCTCGCGCGAAGCGCCGCTTCGCGTGCGTTTCGCGCGGCTCGGTTCCGACGACCACGTGTTGATCCTGACTCTCCACCACATCGTGTGCGATGCGTGGTCTCTGGGCGTCCTGATCCGCGAGCTCTCGACCCTGTACGACGCCTTCTCGCAGGGGCGCGAATCCCCGCTGCCCGAGCTTCCGATCCAGTATCCGGACTACGCGGTCTGGCAGCGGCAGCTCTTGACGGGCGAAGTCCTCGCCCGTCTCCTGGCGTACTGGCGCGGCGTTCTGGGGACCGACCGGACGCCTCTCGCGCTGAAGACCGATCGGCCACGGCCGGCGGTCCAGACGTTTGGCGGCGGCCGCCACCCGCAACCGCTTCCCGAGGAGCTCACCGCGAGGCTGAAGGCCGTGAGCCGGGAAGAAGGCGCTACTCTGTTCATGACGCTGCTCGCGGGCTTTCAGGCTCTGCTCGCTCGCGAGACGGGCCAGGCGAAGATCGTCGTGGGGACGGATATCGCCAACCGCTCGCGGTCGGAGACCGAGCACATGATCGGGTTCTTCGTGAACCTGCTCGTCCTCTCGACGGACGTCTCGGGGAACCCGGGATTCCGGGAGCTTCTCGGCCGGGTCCGCGAGTCGGCGCTCGGCGCCTACGCGCACCAGGACCTGCCGTTCGAGAAGCTCGTGGAAGAGCTCCGGCCGGAGCGGGACCTGAGCCGGAACCCCTTGGTCCAGGTTCTCTTCGTGATGCAGAACATTCCGCGGGCGGAGGTTCGGTCGCCCGGCCTCGTCCTCTCGGGGCTGGACGTCGGGACCGACGTGGCGCGGTTCGACCTCGCGGTCTTCATCAACGAAACGGATGAAGGCCTCCTCGCCAACTGGGTCTACAACACGGATCTTTTCGACGCATCGACGATTCGGGGCATGGCCGAGCGCTACCAGCGGTTGCTGCAGAGCGCCGGCGAAGGGCCGGACACGCGGCTGGAGAATTTGGAAATGATCACGGAAGCCGAAAAACAGCGGTTGGCGGATGCGAAGGCGGAGCGTCGGGAGGCGCAGTCAAGCCGTTTGAAGTCGATGCGGCGCAAGGGGGTCGACCTCGCGAAGATGGAGGACGTGAAGGTGGGCGAGCTCTCGCCCGGGCAGGCCTGCCCCCTGGTCGTTGCGCCGGCCGGCGAGACCATGGATCTCGCGGAGTGGGCGGCCCGGGAGCGCCCGTTTCTCGAAACGAGCCTCCTGAAGCACGGCGCGATCCTCTTCCGCGGGTTCGGCGTGAAATCGGCGGACGAGTTCGAACGGTTCGCGTCGGGCCTCTGCCCGGAGCTCTTCGGCGAATACGGCGACCTTCCCCGGGAGGCCGTGGGCGGCAAGGTCTACGGGTCGACGCCGTATCCCTCCGACCAGGCGATCCTTTTTCACAACGAGAGCTCCCACATGCACCGCTGGCCGATGAAGATCTTCTTCTACTGTGTTCTTCCTTCGCAGAGCGGGGGAGAGACGCCGATCGTCGATTGCCGGCTGGTGTACCAGCGGCTCGATCCGAAGCTGCGGGAGCGGTTTGCCGGTAAGGGCCTCCTCTACGTCCGCAACTACACCGAGCGCCTCGACGTGAGCTGGCAGAGCTTTTACGGGACCGAGGACCGGGCTCAGGTCGAAGCCGCCTGCCGCCGCTCGGGCACGGAGTTCGAATGGACGGGCGGAAACGGTCTGCGCACGCGCCAGCGCTGTCCCGCCGTGATCCGGCATCCCCAGACCGGAGAGATGTCCTTCTTCAACCAGCTCCAGCTCCATCACGTTTCCTGCCTCGACCCGGCGGTGCGGGAATCGCTGAGCTCGATCCTCCGGGAAGAGGACCTTCCGCGGAACGTCTATTACGGAGACGGCTCGCGGATCGAAGACTCCGTCATGGACGAAGTCGGCGGCGTGTACCGGGAGACCTCCGTCGCGTTCCCGTGGCAGGCCGGAGACGTCATCATGCTCAACAACATGATGACCGCGCACGCCCGGAACCCCTACGTCGGACCGCGAAAGATCGTGGTGGCGATGGGCGAGATGATCCAGATGAACCAGGCGGCCGGTTGAGCCAGACGAGCCAGGAAGGCTTTCGGCTCTCTCCTCAGCAGCGCCACGCCTGGTCGCTGGCGCAGGA
>JBBRDK010000093.1:0-14639 GCA_038203955.1 Thermoanaerobaculia bacterium
CCCGACAAACTCCTCACGCTGCTCCATGATGGACACCTCGCTCCAAGGCATCGGATCGGCCCTCCACTAACCAATCCTCCGCCCGTAAATGTGTCCACCATGTCTCCGAACACCTGTTCACCATCCTGTCCGGGCTGAACATCCCCGAGCCCGGGGTGAGGGAGCAGGGCCAGGACGCCGGGAACGAATGGGCGTCTGAGGCGGACGAGCCACCCCTGGAGCAGGACGAGGATCGAGTGTCCTCGTCCACGGGCCACCCCTCCCGGCGCCCCCCGGCCGGCCCCTTTCCCCTCCCCTCTCCCGCCTCCCGCCTCCCGCCTACTGCCTCTCTGGCGGTTGACCCCGTAAATTTGGCGGGCATATACTTGGAGGCCGGGCCGTTGCGCCCGACAGTTATGAGACGTCGGTTTCCCGTTTTTCTGCTACTTCTGATCCCGCTCCTTTCGCCGGGATCGGCGAACGCTGAGCCTCCCGCTCCCCCGATTTCGGGCGTGGTGAGCCACCTCCAGAAGCCGATCTCCGATGCCCTCGTCGTTTTCTACAACCTCGGGGACACGTCTCTCACCCGCTCGCGCACCGCGCCGGACGGCACGTTCGTCGTGCCCTCCGCTCCCGTCGGTGTCTATGACCTCGTCGCCTACAAGCGAGGCTTTCTCCCCGCGCTGATCCGGATCTGGCATCCGTCGTTGACGGGCGCTCTCTCGGCGGTGCGGATCCAGCTGCAGATCCGGGAGGCCGGGCCGGACGGCGCCTCTCCCGCGACCTCGAGCGTCTGGGAGCTTCGCGATCGGGTGCCGACGGATGTCCTTCGAGAGATCTCGCTTGAAGAGGACGGCCCGTCCGCCCTTCCCGCCGTAGCCGGCGGCGACAAGCTTCGGATCGACCGCGCCATGGGCGGCGAGGTCCGCTCGGTCGCGGGCGTTTCTCCCGACACCTCCTTGTCCCGGACCGCGGTCGGAGTCCGCGGCGGGCTTCCCAACGGATGGAAGTACGACCTGCGCGGCGACTACGCCGCGCTCTCCGATTCCGCCGGCGTCGTCGCGGACCCCTCGCGCGCGACCGGCAATTCCGCCGGGCTTTCTGTCGATCTCTCCGCTTCTGACGCGGACCACGTTCGGGTGGCGAGCCGGCGAAACACGCTCTCCTTCAGCGACGACCGGGCCGCGAGCCTCCAGAGCCACGCAGTGAGCTGGAGCCGCGGCGAAGAAGAAGGCCACGTCGAATCGGTCGCGGCGCGGTACGTCGACGAAACGAACCTCTACAGGGCGACCTCCGCCGGGACCTCCTTTTTCCCGCTGGCGTCGCGGACGTGGGAAGTCAAGGCGCGCTACGCGCGCCCCGCCGGCGACTCGCCGGGGGCCTCGGTCGCCATGACCTATCGCCACAGAGAAGGCACGATCGGCCCCAACGCCGTCGGCACGGACGGGGCTCTCCTGCTCTCGGCCCCGGACGCCGACCTGGCGGCCTCCGCCTCGACCCGCGTCTCGACGCGCGGCGAGCTCGAAGGCGGAGTGGTGGCGCGCTACCTGTCGGGCGGTTACGGAGTCGCCCCGCGGATCGCGGCGCGCTACAACGTCGGCAATCAGACTTACCTCTTCGTGCGCGGCCTTTACCGCGTCGCGGAATCCGGCGGCCTGTCGACGAACGTCCTGCCTCTCGTCGCGTCGATCGAGGACTCGAGCGAAGCGACGGCCCGGAAGGCGTTCTCGGTCGGCCTCGAGCGCCGCGCCGGACAGGGCGGCTCGTTCCGGATCGAGGCGTCCAATCAGCGGGTGAACGAAGCGGTGCGCGCTTTCTTCGAGGGAGATTTCCTGACCGACTTCGACAGCGTCTATCTCTTCGACGGCAACGTGCTCCGCCAGTATCAGGGAACGCTCAGCCAGCGTCTGAGCGATACGGTGTCGGGGACCCTCGCCGTCCGTTACGGGTCGATCGACGGAGAGATCTCGGCTCCGTCCGCCCGGATGTTCGGGATCGACGAGAACCGCGGCCGTTTCTGGACCGCCCGCGCGGGGGTCGAAGTTCTTCCGACCCGGACCGGCATCGCGCTCCTGCTCCGGGGCGCGCGCCAGCAGCTTCTCACCGGCGCCGGCGTGCACCTGAACCAGTCCGACAAGATCGCCATCTCGATCGCGCAGGACCTTTCCGTGATCGGGCTGACGCCGTTCGGATCGGACTGCAAGCTCCTGATGGCCCTCGAATCCGCCCGCAGCACGGCATCGACGGATCGCGAAGACCCGCCCGTCAGCAACCGGTTCCTGGGCGGCCTCGCGATCGCGTTCTAAGCCGTCGCTCCGTTCACTCCCGCAGCGTAACCACGATCTCGACGGAAGCGCAGCTCTGCCCCCTCTGCACCCTCTCCCCGCGCGCCGGGGAAGAGGGTTGGGGTGAGGGGCGGCACTCATGCGGAAGGGGATGAACAAGACAGATCTTGCGTACGGCGTCCCGCGCGCCGGGAAGAGGGCCGGGCTGCAGGGCGGGCGAACCGCCTTTCCGATGACTGGGTTTCGATGAGTGGGCGTTCACGGCACTGGGAAAATTTGGAGCGCATCCAAGGGTTTGGATTTTCGCCCGTGGTGACGAAAAGTCAGAACTGTTTAAGTGCTGCAAGGGCTGGACTTCCTGGATCCGGTGTACCGTGAGCCCATGGCATTCGGATTGCTGAATTCAGCGCCGTGACCCGATCCATGCCCCGACCCGGAAGAGTCGTTCTCGGCGCCCTCGCGGTCGTCCTCGCGGCGGGCACGATCGGGCTCTCTTTCCTCTCCTTCACCCGAAAGGTGGAGAGCTTCACGCGGGCCGGGTTCGAAAGTCGTGCCTCCGGAGGCGCGCTCGTCTTGAGATCCGTCGAAAAGGACAGCGCGGCGGCCCGGGCGGGACTCACCCCCGGCGACCGGCTGATCACCGCCGACGGCAGGACGGCGGCGTCGATCCCCGAGCCCGACCGGGCCCTGGCGAGAAAGCCGTACCCGCACCGGCTCCTGGTCGAACGAGGCAGCGAGATCCGAGAGGTCCTGCTCGGAAAGGTGAACGCCCGCGCGGACTGGCCCTACGTCTTCCTCGCGTTCGTCGGCCTGCTCTATCTCGCGATCGGCCTCTTCACGGTCGCCCGAGACCGGTCGGAGGCGTCCCGGGTCTTCTGCGCGATCTGCCTGGCCTCCTTCGCCGTGTACGCGATCACGCCCGCGGGTCCCCGAGACGCGGCGTGGCGGGCATTCCTTCTGGCGGAGGACGCCTATCGGGCGCTCCTGCCCGCGCTCCTCCTGCATTTCTTCCTCGTGTTTCCGAAGCCCGTCTCGCGTCGCGGGCTGATCCCGCTCCTGTATCTGCCGGGCGTGGTTTACCTGTTCCTGCAGGAGGGCCCGTTCTTCCTGCGCGTCGATGATCCGGCGCTCCTCCTCGAATGGGCGACCCGGTTCTGGCTCGTGTACTTCGCCGGCTCGGCCGCCGCCATCCTTCTGCGCGTCGGGCGGCTGCTCCGCCGGTCGCGCGGCGACGCGGTTGCGGAGAAACAGATCCGCTGGATCGGCCTCGGCGTGACGGTCGGCGTCGCGCCCTTCCTGCTTCTGTACGTCCTCCCGAGGATCTTCGGCCTCTCGTCCCCTCTCCTTTCGAACGCCGCCGTCATCCCGCTCGTGTTGATTCCGCTCGCGTTTGCCTACGCGATCCTGCGGTGGCGCCTCTGGGACGTCGAGATCTTCGTCCGGGAGGCGCTCGCGACGACGGCCGCCGTGGTGCTCGGCGGCATGGCGTTCGTCCTGTTGAACGCGCTGCTCGATCGGACCCTCGAAGGCATGGCGGAAGGGGGCAAGAACGTGATCGCATTCGGATCCGGTCTCGTGCTCGCGTCTCTTCTCGTCCCGATGAAGAAGCGGATCACGGGCGTCCTCGAGCGCATCCAGTACCACGACACCTACCGCGCTCGGCGCGCGCTTCTCGACGTCGCCCGCGACTTCTCGACGCCGCGGCCTCGCGAAGAGCTCGTCCGGGCGATCGTGCAGCGCGTCGAGGAGGGGATGCACGTCGTCCCATGCTCGCTCTTTCTCCTCGAAGAGAAGGGGCTGCCGCGGCCCGAGGCCCGCCTCCTGACGGAGAACCTCACGGCCGAGGACGTGTGGCGGCTCCGCGCTCCCGGCTTCGGCGAGGAGACTCCCGACGGTGCCACCCGCCTCCACGACGCCGGGTATCGAACGTTTCTCGCGATGCGATGCGGCGGCCTGCTCGTTGGCGCCCTCGGCGTCGGGCACAAGGACGGGCGAGTCCCGCTCTCCACGGAAGACGAGGCGCTGCTGGTCGCGGTGATGGCGCAGGCGGGTCTCGCCTACGAGAATGCCCGTCTCTACGGGGCGCTGGCGGAGCGCCTCGAGGAAATCCGGACCCTGCAGCAGTACCAGGAGAGCGTCATCCGCTCCTCCTCCTCCGGCATCGTCGTCCTCGACGCGGAGGAGCGCGTGCACACCGCCAATCCGGCGTTCGCGACTCTCGTCGGGAAGACCGAGGAGGACCTGCACGGGCGCCGGTTCGAGGAGGTGCTGCCCGGAGTCGAACTGCCGGAGTTCACGGAGACGGAAAACACGATCGAGGCGCGTTTCGAGAACGCCTCCGGCGAGGAGAGAGACGTCCGCGTCTCGGTCTCCGCCTTCCAGGGCGCGCCGGAGCGCAAGGTCGTCCTCGTCGACGACGTGACGGACCGGCTTCGCGCGGAGCGCGCGCTCGCCGAGCGCGAGCGCCTCGCGTCTCTGGGCGTGCTGGCGGCCGGGGTCGCGCACGAGGTCAACACTCCGATCGCCGGGCTCTCGTCCTACGCGCAGATGCTGCTCGCGGACACGGCGCCAGGGGATCCGCGCTACGCCATCCTGAAAAAAATGGAGCGTCAGACATTCCGGGCGGCCCACCTCGTGAACAACCTCCTGGAGTTCGCCCGGCCCCGCGCGGCGGCCCGCGTCCGGACCGACCTCAAGCGCATCCTCTCCAACGCCGCCGAGTCCGTCGAAACGACGCTCGGCACACGCCGGCTCACCTTCGACGTGGACGGCTCCACCGGCCCGATCTGGATCGAAGGCGATCCGCGCGAGCTCGAGCAGGTTTTCGTCAACCTGTTCACGAACGCGCGCGACGCCTCTCCCGAAGACGGCGAAGTCTCCTGCGTCCTGCGGGAGGAGGCGGAGTTCGTCCGTGTCGTGATCGGAGACCGGGGAGAAGGCCCGCCGAAAGGCGACGGAGAGAGGCTCTTCCAGCCGTTCTACACGACCAAGACGTCCGGAGGCACGGGCCTCGGCCTCGCGATCTCGCGCGAGATCGTCAAGCGCCACGGCGGCGAGATCGGGCTCGAGGCCCGGTCGGGCGGAGGCGCGCAGGCCTGGGTCACTCTCCCCCTCGCGGCGCGCGTTTCATGACCCGCTCCCTGCGCGTCCTAGTCGTCGACGACGAGGAGGTCATCCGCGACGTGCTCGCCACTCTGCTCGAACGGCAGGGCTGGCAGGTGACGACCGCGTCCAACGGAACCCGCGCCCTCTCCGCGTTCGAAGCGGAGCCTCACGACGTCGTGCTCCTCGACCTCATGCTGCCCGATCGCTCGGGACTGGACGTTCTCCGCGAGCTGCGGCGGCGGGATCCAGACGCCGTGGTGGTGATCGTGACGGCTTACTCGTCCATCGAGGGAGCGATCGAGGCCATGCGGGAGGGGGCGTTCCACTACATCCCGAAGCCCTTCCAGAACGAAGAGGTCCTGCTGACCGTCGAGAAGGGCGCGGAGACGCGCCGCCTGACGGAGGAAAACCGGCGATTGAAGGAAGAGCTCTCGCGGCGGTTCGGGCTCGGCCGGATCGTCGGGAAATCGGAGGGGATGCGGAAGGTTTTCGAGCTGGTGCGCCTCGCCGGCCCCTCGAAGTCGACCATCCTGGTCGAAGGCGAGAGCGGCACCGGAAAAGAGCTGGTCGCCCGCGCGATCCACACGCACTCGCCGCGCTCCGGGTCCGCTTTCGTGACCGTGAACTCGGGGTCGATGCCGACAGAGCTCCTCGAATCGAATCTGTTCGGCCACGTCCGCGGCGCCTTCACCGGGGCGATCGCGAACAAGAAGGGCCTCTTCGAGTCCGCGGAAGGCGGATCGATCTTCTTCGACGAGATCGGCACGGTCAGCCTCGAGACGCAGGCGAAGCTCCTTCGCGTCATCCAGGAGAAGGAGTTCATGCGCGTCGGGAGCGTCGAGACCCAGAAGGCCGACGTGCGCATCATCGCGGCGACCAACGTCGACCTGAAACGGCTGGTGGCGGAGGGCAAGTTCCGGGACGACCTCTACTACCGGCTGTGCGTGATCTCGATCTCGATTCCGCCGCTGCGCGAGCGCCGCGAGGACATTCCGCTGCTGGCGGAGCACTTCGTCCGCGTGTACGCCTCGGAGAACAACAAGTCGATCACCGGACTCTCCGCGGAAGCGCTGCGGGCTCTTCTCGAGTACGACTGGCCGGGCAACGTGCGGGAGCTCGAAAACGCCATCGAGAGAGCGGTCGTGCTGTGTCCCGGAGGCATGCTCGAGCTCGACCTCCTGCCGGAGAGCGTCCTCTCGCCGGACCGGTCGGAGCTTCCCGTCCGCCTGCCCGAAAACGGGGCGACCTACAAGGACATGGTAGAGGAATACGAGCGGCGCCTGGTCCGAACAGCGCTCCGGCGCACGGGCGGGGTCCAGAAACGCGCCGCCGAGCTGCTCCGGATGAAGCCGACCACCCTCCACGAGATCATCAAGCGCCTGGAGATCCAGAGCCGGGAGGCGGTTCAGAGTTGAGAGGAAGTTGAGAGTTGAGGGTTAAGAGTGAAGAGTCAAAGAGTCGTTCTCGGCCGCGCTCGGGCCTCTGATCCCTTCTGGACTCTCAACTCTCAACTGTCTTCCGACTCTCAACTCTCGACTCTCAACTCTCGACTAATTCATTCCCGCCTTCATCCTCGCGACCGCACCCCGGACTTCCGCCGCGGTGGGCTTCAGCCCTCCGACGGTCGTATCGCCGGCTCGGTAGCGCACGACGCCGTCGACGATCGTCGCGAAGACGTTCTCGCGCCCCATCGCGTAGACGATCGCCCCGTACGGCTCGTCGGACCACGCGTCGGGGAGCGCCCAACCCGCTTCCGGATCGAGGAGGACGAGGTCGCAGAGCGCGCCGGGAGCCAGCCTCGGCTCCGGTCCGAGCCGCAGCGCCGCGGCGCCTTCGACCGTTGCCATGCGCAGGGCCGCGAAGGCCGACAGCGAGGTCGGGGGAATGCGCGTGCGCGGCAGAAAGGTCGCCAGCCGCATTTCCGTGAAGGGGTCCAGGCGGTCGTTGCACGCCGCGCCGTCTGACCCGAGCGCGACCCGGACCCCCGCCCTCTTGAGCTCCGAGACCGGGCAGACCCCGGACGAGAGCCGCATGTTGGAGGAGGGGCAGTGCACGACGCTCGACTCGCTTCGCGCGAGCGCGGACCAGTCTGCGGCGTCCGCGTGAATGACGTGCGCGACGCACGTTCGCGGGGTCAGCAGACCGAGCCGGTCGAGCCACTCGATGTTGGCGAGGCCGGTGCGGCCCCGCACGAGGTCGATCTCGCCCGGACTCTCGCTCGCATGCGTGTGCAGAATCAGGTCGTGCCGCGCCGAATAGTCGGCCGCGGCTCGAAGCAGCGGCTCCGTCGACGTCACCGCGAAGCGGGGCTGCACGGCGACGCGAAGGCGGCCTCGGTCCTTGCCGTGCCACGTAGCGCGCAGCCGCTCCGTCTCGGCCATCCCTTCCTCCGCCGACGCCCGAAGGTTCGGCGGAGTCGTCTCGGGATCGTCCATCAGGACGTTTCCGCCGGTGTAGCGGATGCCGGATCGAGCCGCCGCGCGAAAGAGAGAGTCGGAATGCCGGACCGTTCCCATGTCGAGGACGGCGGTCACCCCCGCGGCGAGGCACTCGGACAGCCCCAGGCGCGCGGAGACGGCAAGAGTTTCCGGATCGTGCGCCGCCTCGCCGGGCCAGACGTGACGGCCGAGCCAGGACAGGAGATCGAGTCCCTCGGGGCCGTTTCGGAGAAGCGTCTGGCAGAGATGAAGGTGAGCCTGCACGAATCCCGGCAGAACCCACTTCCCGCGGGCGGGGATCTTCTCGACGGGTTCGCCCGGGACAGACGCCAGCCGTTTCCCGTCCGCGCCGATGCCGCGGATCGTTCCGTTTTCCGCGTACAGATCCGTGTCGGAACGGATGTCGGCGCGGTCGCTCAGGCCGAGGAGGGTCCCGCCTTCGACGAGAAGCCGGCTCACGAGTGTCCCTAAGTGAGCCGGCGCAACATCAGAAGCGTGCGGTCATCCGCAAAATGCTCGCCGGCGGCATGCTCTTCGAGCGTCCTCGCGAGAGCCGCGTCGACCTCCGTCGGATGTTTTCCGATCTGGGTCTTCACGAAATCCTTCAACCGGTCGAGGCCGAACTCCTCCCCCTCCGCGTTTGCCGCCTCCGTCACGCCGTCGGTGTAGAGGAAGAGGATGTCTCCCGGCGCCAGGACGATCCGGGACGAGCCGTACGGCCGCCCCGGGAAAAGCGCCAGCGGCAGGCCGTGCGAAGGAAGCTCCTGCACCTCGCCGTTCACCCGCACCATCAGGCCCTGGTTGTGCCCCGCGTTGGTGTACTCGATCTCGCCGGTGGCCGGATCGACGAGGATGAGGAAAAAGGTGATGAACCGGTCGGACCCGCTGCGGCGCGCGATGGCCTCGGACAGGCGCCCCGTCATCTCCGCCACGGGCACGAGCTCGTCCGCCCAGGCGTGAAAGGACGCCTGCAGCGACGCCATCAGGAGGGCCGGGCCGACGCCCTTGCCGCAGACGTCCGCGATCGCCGCGTAGATCTTGCCGTCGGAGCGGGGACGGAAGTCGAAATAGTCCCCCGAGACCTGGCGGGAAGGGACGTTCGACCCGTGGAAGTCGTAGCCCGGCACGACCGGAGGACGGTCCGGAAGCAGCCGGCTCTGGATCTCGTGCGCCAGGGCGAACTCCCGGTCCATCTGCTTCTTCTCGGCGGCCTCCGCCATCAGGCGCGCGTTCTGAATCTTCGCCGCCGCGACGTTCGCGAGGGAGGTCAGGAGGCGCAGGTCCGCCTCCTCGAACGACCGGTGGCCCAATCGGCTGTCGACGTAGATGAGCCCGACGACTTCGCCGTCGTTCTCGAGCGGCGCCGCGAGGACCGACTTGATTCCTGACAGCCGGATGGACTCCGACATCGAAACGCCGGACGAGCTCGCGGTGTCCATGAGCAGGAGGCCGTTCTTCTTTTCGACGACCGCGGCGACCAGGGTCTTGGAGAGGCGGATATCCTCCGCGGACGTGCCTTCGGCCACTCGGACGACCGCGGGAACGAGCTCGCTCGTGACGCTCGATCGCAGCAGGACGACCGCGCGGTCGGGCATCAGCGTCTCGAAGACCTTGTCCATGAGGAACTTCAGGAGCTCATCGACGGAGATGTCGCGGAGGAGCTCGATCGTAAGCTCGTTGACGACCCGGAGAGAGTCGATGAGCTTGGAAAGCTGCTCGGCCGGCAGGCGGGGATCCGTCTGGGTGGGCTTGCGAAGCAGCTCCGCGGACGCCTTCAGAATCGTGTTGTCGAGGGAGGCGTCCCCCGCGAACTCGTCGATCCGCACCCGCGTCGTCGACTCGGACTCGACCTTCAGAGTCACGCCGCCGACGGTGATCCGGTCGCCGGACTTCAACGGCAGGAGGACCGTGAGCTTCTCGCCGTTGACGAACGTGCCGTTGCGGGAGCCCATGTCCTCGATCGATACGCCGCCGTTGCCGTCGTGAATGATGCGGGCGTGCTGGCGGGAGAGCATTTTGTCGGGGATCGGCAGATCGTTCATGGAGGAGCGGCCGATCGTGGTGACAGGCCGATCGAGCAGGAATTTCTGCGCGGGCATGCCGGGCGCGGTCAGGTAGAGATAAAACACGGCGGACCTCGGCGGATTCTACTCCCAAGGACGGAGGCAGAAGGCTACTCCTCCGGCGGAAGGTCCTTTCCTTCGAAGAAGTTGGAGAGAGGAGGCCCGCCGTCTCGTCTCCCTGGCGCCCCCTCGCTTGCAGGAAGGCCCTGACTGCCTTAGAATGCGCGGTTCCTATGAAACAGAATCTGCATCCCGAATATCACGACGTCAACGTCCACTGCGCCTGCGGCGAAGTCTGGACGACCCGCTCCACGAAGAAAGAGCTCCGCCTGGAGATCTGCAGCAAGTGCCACCCGTTCTTCACGGGCAAGCAGAAGCTCGTGGACTCCGCCGGCCGCGTCGAGCGGTTCCGCAAGCGGTACGAGAAAAAGCCCGCCTAAGGAGCCCCTCCTCGAAATGCCCTGCTGCGCGCCGGCGATTCTCTTGCTGCGAGCGGAATGCTCGGAAAACTGCTTGTGCGGCGTAGCCGGGCTACGCCTCCGCGCAGTTTCCCTGTGCTCCCGCTCTCGCTTCGGCCTCGCCGCCCTCGCGACGGGCCTTTCTCGGACGGACTCCTAGCGTGCGTTCCGTTCGCTCGGCTTTTCCCCTTCACACCGCTTCTTAGCGGACCGAATTCCGTGTACGCGCTGACGGCTTGAAGCCGCAGCGGAAAGACTCATGCTCGAAAAACTGGACGACATCCGCCGCCGCTACGAAGAGATCCGGGGACGCCTGGCCGACCCGGAGTTCGTCCAGGACCACAAGGCGGTCCGGGACGCGCAGCGCACCCTGTCGGAGTTCGAGCCGATCGTCGCGAAGATCGAGGAGCGCACCCGGATCGCCCGGGAGCTGCAGGGCGCCCGGGAGCTGACCGACTCCCTGCCTCCCGGCGACGAGCTCTACCAGATGGCTTCGGCCGAGCGGACCGCGTTGAACGACGCGCTCGCCGCGGTCGAGGAGGAGCTCAAGGTTCTCCTTCTCCCCAAAGACCCCAACGATTCGCGCAACGTTTTCGTCGAGATCCGCGCGGGCACCGGGGGCGACGAAGCCGCTCTTTTTGCGGGCGAGCTCTTCCGGATGTACGAGCGCTACGCAGAACGGCGCCGCTGGAAGGTCGAGATCGTGGACCGCGACGACACCGGCATCGGCGGGTTGAAGGCGATCACGGCCCTGATCGAGGGCGCGGGCGCCTTTTCGCGCCTCAAGTACGAAAGCGGAGTCCATCGCGTCCAGCGAGTCCCGGCGACCGAGGGCTCTGGGCGCATCCACACGTCCGCGGCGACGGTCGCCGTCCTGCCGGAGGCCGAGGACCTCGACATCCAGGTGCTGGACAAGGACATCCGGGTGGACCGCTTCTGCGCATCGGGGCCCGGCGGCCAGGGCGTCAACACGACCTACTCCGCCGTGCGGCTGACGCACATCCCGACGGGTGTCGTGGTGCAGTGCCAGGACGAACGGAGCCAGATCAAGAACAAGGCGAAGGCGCTTCGCGTCCTGAAGGCGCGGCTCCTCGAGATGGAGCGCGAAAAGCACGAGGGGGCGATCGCGGCGGAACGCAAGAAGATGGTGGGCTCGGGAGACCGGTCGGAGAAGGTCCGAACCTACAATTTCCCGCAGAGCCGGATCACCGACCACCGGATCGGATTCACCACGCACCGGATGGCGGACGTCCTCGACGGAAACCTGGATGAGTTGATCGAGCCGCTCACGCAGCACTTTCAGGCCGAGAAGCTGAAGGCGGAGCTCGCGAAGGCGTGAATGGGTTCTCAGTCATCAATTCTCAGTTTTCAGTTCGGAGTCTCCTCGCTTCACTGACGACTGAAAACTGACAACGGATAACTCATCTATGACCATCGGCGATGCGCTCCGCCGCGCGACAGACCTCGCGCGCCAGGGAGGGTCGGAGGCGACGGCGTGGGACGCGCGGATCCTGCTCGCCCATGCGCTCGGTCATGCGAATCCTCTGGCCCTGCCGCCCGCCGCCCCGCTCTCCGAGGCGCTGACCGTGCGGTTCGAGAAGTTGTGGACCCGGCGGCTCTCCGGCGTCCCCGTGCAGCACCTCGTCGGCGAGTGGGACTTCTTCGGACGGCCGTTCCGGGTCGATTCGCGAGGCCTGATTCCGCGGCCCGAGACGGAAGTCCTAGTCCTCCAGTCGATCGGCGCCGCCCCCGGGGCGCGCCGGATCCTGGATCTGGGGACCGGCAGCGGCATCGTCGCCATCACCCTCTTAAAGGAGCTGCTGGCGGCGCGGGCGCTGGCGGTCGACGCCTCCGTCCAGGCGCTGGCACTGGCGCGGCAGAACGCCTCGCGTCTCGGAGTTCTGTCCCGCCTGTGGCTGGCGGGATCCGACTGGCTGACCGCCCTCGAGGCTCCCCCGTTCGACCTTGTGGTCTCGAACCCTCCATACCTCGCGCGGTCCGAGTCCCGCG
The DNA here is from genome assembly GCA_038203955.1 of Thermoanaerobaculia bacterium. Classification (GTDB taxonomy): domain Bacteria; phylum Acidobacteriota; class Thermoanaerobaculia; order UBA5066; family Gp7-AA6; genus JALYUA01. Next base: position 12,339 of record JBBRDK010000093.1, read on the forward strand.
GGCTCTCCCGCACCGTGGTTGAGCACGACCCGGAGCTCGCCCTCTACGGCGGAGACGACGGCCTGGAGAGCATCCGCCAGCTTCTCGACGCCGTGCCGCGCGTCCTTCCGCCGGGCGCCCCGTATCTCTTCGAGATCGGCTTCGGCCAGGCACGCGACGTCGAACAGGAAGTCCGAAACCGCCCCGCCTGGCGCTTCGACGGGATCGCCGAGGACATGGCTGGAATCCCGCGCGTCGTCCGCCTGGTACGAAGGTGAGACGTCGGCCGGAGGCCCGCCTTCCGGCCTTCGATTCCCGATTCAGAGCTCACTCGCCATTCTAGTGGACCGCGGAGTACCGCGGCCGTCTCGCTCCCGTTGGTCGCTCGGCTCCCGGCCCGCGCTCCCACTCTCCCCTTACAATCCCCGGACGCATGGATCGGTTCCAGGTCGAAGGCCCGACGCGGCTCGCCGGTGAAGTGCCGACGTCGGGCGCCAAGAACGCCGCGCTCCCCTGTCTCGCGGCGACTCTCCTGACCGCGCAACCGGTCCGGCTGACGAACGTTCCCGAGGTCCGCGACATCCGGACCATGCAGAAGCTCCTCCAGCACATCGGCGTTTTTCTCGCGTCCGAGCCGGGGGCGGTCACGGTCGAGGCGCGCGAGATCGGATCCGCCGACGCCCCTTACGACCTGGTCAAGACGATGCGGGCGTCGGTCCTCGTTCTGGGACCTCTGCTGGCGCGCAGCGGTTTCGTGCGCGTGTCTCTTCCGGGCGGCTGCGCGATCGGAGTGCGGCCGATCGACCTGCACCTCGAGGCGTTCCGGCGGCTCGGCGCCGAGGTCACGATGCAGCACGGGTACGTCGAAGCGCGGGCGGGTCGCCTGGCGGGCGCCGAGATCGTCTTCGAGACCGTCACCGTGACGGGGACCGAAAACGCGATGCTCGCGGCGACGCTGGCGCAGGGGACCACGCGGCTCTTCAATGCGGCGCGGGAGCCCGAGGTCTCGGATCTGGCGGATCTGCTCCGGGCGATGGGCGCCAGGATCCAGGGCGACGGCACGGACGTGATCTCGATCGAGGGCGTCGAGCGGCTCCACGGCGCCGAGCATTCGATCGCGCCGGATCGCGTCGAGGCGGGGACCTACGCGATCGCGGGGGCGCTGACTCGGGGAGACGTGACCGTTACCCGCTGCCGGCCCGCGGACCTGAAGGCCCTGACCACGCGTCTCTCCTCGAGCGGGGCCCGGGTAACGGCCGGAGACGACTGGCTGCGTGTCCAGGGGACCGATTCCCTGGAGCCGCAGGATCTGGCGACCGCTCCCCACCCCGGGTTTCCGACGGACCTGCAGGCGCAGTGGATGGCCCTCGCGACGCAGATGGCCGGCATCACGACCGTAACGGAAACCGTTTTCGAGAACCGCTTTCAGCATGTCCCCGAGCTCGTCCGCATGGGGGCTCGCATCAAGCTGGAAGGGAGATGGGCCATCGTCGAGGGCCCCACTCCCCTGACCGGGGCGAGCGTGATGGCGAGCGACCTGAGGGCGTCGGCGGCGCTCGTCCTGGCCGCCCTGATCGCCCGGGGCGAGACCATCATCGACCGCGTGTACCACCTGGACCGCGGTTACGACCGGATGGAGATCAAGCTGTCGAACCTGGGGGGCCGGGTCTACCGATCCTCCTTCCCCACCGGCACGTTCCCGATCCCCGAGCTCACGCGATAGGCGAAAGGCCCGCCAAGGGCCCCCCGGCGGGCCCAGGGAAGTTCTCCCGGCGCCCGGGGAGAGGGAGAGACGCCTCAAAGGTCCATCCGCTCGCAGCGTGAGTAGGCTCCCGACCGAAGGGAGGGAGGAGGCTCACGCTGCGGGAGCGAAGCGAGCGGAGGGGCGAGGCGGGCGGTCGAGGCCGCATCCGGCCGAGCCACCCGCCGGTGCGTTCGCGTCCGCGAATGCACGCCCCGCACCGAGCGAAGCGACGATAGACTCGCGCAAAACCGCATGCATCCGACACGACGGATCGGCGAGGTCCTGCTGAAGGTCGAGGAGGTATCGGTCTCCTTCGGCGGGGTCAACGCTCTGTCCGACGTGAGCCTCGAGGTCCGCAGCGGCGAGATCTGCGCGATCATCGGACCGAACGGCGCCGGGAAGAGCTCGCTGCTGAACGTCTTAAACGGCGTCTACCATCCCCGCCGCGGAACGGTCACTTTTCGCGGCGAGCGGCGCCGCCGGATGAAGCCGTACGACGCGGCGAAGCACGGAATCGCCCGCACGTTTCAGAACATCGCGCTCTTCAAGGGAATGAGCGTGCTCGACAACATCATGGC
>JBBRDK010000094.1:0-14611 GCA_038203955.1 Thermoanaerobaculia bacterium
ATGGGTAAGACGGGGTGGTACACGGCGGTGCATCGCAAGTCGGTGGAGGCGCGGGCGACGCGAACGTTCTTACAGGCGCGGCAGGGTCTCGTGCAGACAGCTCTGGCGCAGGGATCGAGGATCCGAGGGCTGCTGCGGGCGCACGGGATCAAGCTGGGTGAGGTGAAGGAGTCGCAGTTTGCTTCGGAAGTGAAACGTCTCTCCTGCGAGAAGAGCCAGGATCTGAGAAGTCGAATAGGGTCAGGTCTTTATTATACATTATGGCGCCTGGTCCGAAGCTTCACCCTCTAATCTCGTCATCCTCCCGTACCGGGAAGCGGCTACTTCTTGGCCATCACTCGACAGGAGCCGCCGCCGACCGCGCGAAAGCCTCTTTCGCCCGGGCGCTCCGCAACAGAAATACCAGACCCACGAGTCCGCTCGCGAGGAGAGCGCAGAGGCACAGGACCGCCGAGAAAGCCATGACCCTATGCGATTCGGACAACTCGCCGACACGACGATCGCCGGCCGGAATCCGGACCCACGCTCGAACCAGAACGAGAGCGATGGCGACGCAGTAGGCGGCGAGAATCCCGCAAGCGGCCTGCATGGCCACGCGCGCCCAGGAGCGCATCCGGAGGAGGCCGGCCGCACACACGGCGACGCTCGCCCAGAAGATCACCTGCGCGACTTTCAATTCCGTCAAATGCTCCAGGAGGGGCCGGAGATACTCCGGCGCCGGATTGCCGCCCGCGGACGAGGCGAGCAGCGCGGGTATGGCCGGGCGCATGATGCGCCAGATGACGAGATCGATGAGCGCGCGGGCGACGAAGAGCGCGGCGATCACAAGTGACGTCCAGCCGATGGCGGTCACCGCCCGCGGCCGGTCGGAGGAATCGCCCGGGTCCATGACGGAAGAGCATAGTCCCGAGACCGTCAATTCGGATCGCTCCGCCGTAAACGGCCGCGGCCAGCAGGTGGCTCTGCCGAATCGAGATGGCCTCATTCCTGCCCCCAAGATTCGAGTCCTAGAAAGGCTCGCATGCGACCGAGCTCTGCCTCAGATCCTGGGGTCAACGCTGACTCACTGCGCACGAATTCAGCTCAGATCCTGGGGTCAACGCTGACTCACTGCGCACGAATTCAGCGTTGACCCCTTCTCTCTGCCGCCGACCGCTATGCCCGGGCGGCGCTGGCGCTCGTCCCGAACTGGCATTACGTGCGAGACATCCTGATTCCGCAAATTCAGGCGGCAAAGAGCAAGGCCGCGGCGCCCAAGACATCGTGAGACGGGGCGGGAATCGGCCGGCAGAGTCCGTCGCGACTCGCTGCGCCCCATCCTCGCCAACGCGGCGACTCCGGCTCGACCCCGGTTCCCTCCCGGCTCGTTCGCCGTCATCCTGGCACGAGCGGAATTTCAGAGTACTTCGAAAGAAAGAGACGGTTGGTGCTCGAGACTTCATCGTTTCCCGCGTGACGCGTCGTGGTTCGCAGACAACCATCCGTCCCACCGCGCTGCGTCGGCGAAGGTGAGAGTGGGCTCGGCCGCTCGTCGAGGTGGTCCCTTCGACGACGGCGAAAGCTTCCGGTTCGATCGTTTCGCCCTCACACCCGGATTCTTCGCTTCCCTCAATCCTCTTCCCAGCAGCGGCCGACCTCGCGGACCTCGACGGTGGACCACTCCGCGGCGGGGCATTCGCCAGCGATCGCGATCGCCTGCTCCCTCGTGGGGCAATCGAGGAGAAAGAAGCCGCCGACGATCTCCTTGCATTCCGCGAAGGGGCCGTCGACGACGACCCGCTTGCCGTTTCGAATCTCGATCCGGACTCCTTCGGAATCGGGCCGGAGCGCGTCGCTCGCCTTGAGCACGCCGCGGGCTTTGAGAGCGTCGGTGAAGCCGAGCATCCGCTCATAGGCCCGACGCCCCTCTTCCGCCGACCGATTCCGGCGTTTCTCCGGCTGCTCGATGATCATCAGCATGTACGGCATGACGCTCTCCCTTCAGGCGACGTTGGGGGCCTCGTGGGGTCAGGCGTGTATTTCGGCCTTTTTCGCCGGAAATACCAAAATACACGCCTGACCCTCATCCGTGTGACCCGCATCCGTGCGGCCCCGGATCTAGAATTCCTGCCATCTTGACGTTTTCATCCGGCTCCCGGCTGGGCCCCTACGAAATCCTTGCCCCGCTCGGCGCGGGCGGGATGGGGGAAGTTCATCGAGCGCGCGATCTCAAGCTCGGCCGGGAAGTCGCGATCAAAGTTCTGCCCGAGGAGTTCGCGCGCGACCCGGAACGCCTCGCGCGATTCGAGCGGGAGGCACGGGTGCTCGCCTCCCTGAATCATCCCCGGATCGCCGCCATATACAGCCTGGAAGAGTTCGAAGGCGTGCGGTTCCTGGTCCTCGAACTGGTTCCCGGCCAGACGCTCGCGGAGCGCCTGGCTGCGGGACCGATGCCGCTCGAGGACGCCCTTCGGGTCTCCCGACAGATTGCAGAGGCGCTGGAAGCCGCGCACGAGAAGGGGATCATCCATCGCGATTTGAAACCCGCCAACGTCAAGCTGACTTCGGACGGCCAGGTGAAGGTCCTCGACTTCGGCCTGGCCAAAATCGTGGGCGGGGAGAGTGCTTCCATGGACGTCACCAGCTCGCCCACCATCGCCTCGATCGGCACCTCCGCGGGAGTCCTTCTCGGAACCGTTGCGTACATGAGCCCCGAGCAGGCGCGCACCTGGCAGGTTGACCGGCGCACGGACATCTGGTCTTTCGGGTGCGTTCTCTTCGAAACGCTCACGGGACGGAAGGCGTTTGAAGGTGAATCCGCTTCGGACGCGATCGCCGCTATCCTCCGCTCCGATCCCGACTGGACCCGCCTTCCCGCCGAGACGCCCGAGCGAATCCGGACTCTCCTCTCGCGGTGCCTCCGCAAGGAGTTGGACCGACGCCTGCGCGACGCCGGTGATGCCAGGCTCGAAATCGAGGACGCCCTGACGGAGCCGGAGACCCCGACGCGGCCTCTCGCGCCGACCGCGACAGTCGCCCGGCCGCTGACGCGGTTCCTGATTTCTCTTCCCGCCGACGCGCCCGTCGCGCTCGAAAGGCAGGCGGCTCTTGCTTTGTCGCCGAGCGGCCGCGCCCTCGTCTACGTCGGCCGGCGCGAAACCTCGACTCAGCTCTACTTGCGCCTGATGGATCGCTTCGAGGCGGTGCCGATGCCGGGGACGCAAGGAGCCGCCGGCCCCTTCTTCTCCTCCGATGAACAATGGATCGGCTTCTTCGCCGAAGGCAAGCTGAAACGAATCGCAATCGCCGGAGGAGCTCCACTGACCATCTGCGAGGTGGGAGAAGCACGGGGCGCCTGCTGGGGCAGCGATGATTCGATTTTCTTCACGCCGGGCCCGGCCGAATCCCTATGGAAAGTCCCGGCGGCGGGAGGAAGCCCTTCCCGGGTGACGAGGCTGGATTTCCAGGCAGGAGAGCGCACGCACCGTTGGCCTCACCTGCTCTGCGGAGGTGAGATCCTTCTTTTTACGATCGGGGCGGCCGGTACCGAATCCTTCGACGACGCGCTCGTCGCCGCGCAGTCGCTCAAAACCGGCGAGCGGCGCGTCCTCCTCAAAGGCGGCAGCGATGGGCGCGGGGTCAGGACGGGTCACCTGGTGTACTCGCGGGGAGGCACCCTGCTCGCCGCCACGTGGGACCCCTGCCGCCTCGCCCTGACCGGGGGAGTCTTTCCGGTCCTGGAAGGGGTGACCACGGAGGTCACGGGCGCGGCGCACTTCGCATTCTCGGAAGCGGGGTCCCTCGCGTACGTTCCCGGTGGAGCGCAGCGGGTGCGGCAGAGCCTGTTCTGGGTGGATCCGACGGGATCCGAAGAGCGGCTGCCCCTTCCATCACGGCAGTACGAAGAGCCGCGCCTCTCACCCGACGGCAAACGGCTCGCGCTCGCCATCGGCGGCGTGACCCACGATGTCTGGGCCTACGACACGACCCGAAGAACTGTCAGCCGGCTCACGTTCGAAGGAGATAACTACGCGCCGGTGTGGACGCCGGATGGCAGGCACATCACCTTCAGCTCGAACCGGGATGGACCTTCCAACATCTTCTGGAAAGCCTCGGACGGGAGCGGCGTCGACGAGCGTCTGCTCGCGAACGACTACGAGAAAGTGGCGAGCTCGTGGTCCCCGGACGGTCGTGTCCTCGCGTACACGGAGTACCACCCTGAGACGGGGGCCGACATCTGGACGCTGGGTCTCGGCCCGTCCGAGGTCCCGCGCCCGTTTCTCAAGACGCCCTTCAACGAGTACGCGGCGATGTTCTCTCCGGACGGCCGCTGGCTGGCCTACACGTCGGACGAAAGCGGCCGCGACGAGGTCTATCTGATGGCTTTTCCAGGCCCGGGCGCGAAGTGGCAGATTTCAGCCGAAGGAGGCGTGGAACCGCTCTGGTCCCGGGATGGTAACGCCCTCTTCTATCGGCAGGGGGACCGGCTCATGACCGTGGCCGTCCAGAGCGACCCTTTCGAAGCCGCACCTCCCCGACCCCTCTTCGAGCGCCGTTGCGGCAGGGGACTCGGACTCGGCTTCCCCGGCCTGCCGAACTATGACGTCGGGCCGGCGAACCGCTTCGTGATGGTGACCGAGGCGGAAGAGCGAAAGGATCCCACGCAGATTGCCGTCACTCTCGAGTGGTTTTCCGAGCTCGCGCGTGGAGTCTCACCGGGCCTGTAGCGTCGACCCTTGCGCTAGAAAGCCCGGTTGGACGTAGACTCTCTTCCATCCGAAGGAGGTTCTATGCCCGTCTACATGGTCGATCGGAACTTACCGGGGATCACGGCCGATCAGCTGGCCGCGGCCCAGAAGTCGGCGATCGCGACGACCCAGAAGTTCACCGCGGAAGGAAAGAACGTCCGGTACATTCGAAGCATGTTCGTACCAGGCGAATCGCGGTGCATGTGCCTGTTCGAGGCCGCCAGTTCTGATCTGGTCAAGGAAGTTAATGAGGCAGCAAAGATCCCTTTTTCGCGCGTCGTCGAAGCAGAGGATTTGACTCCTTAGAAGGCGCGGCTCCTTCCCGGTTGCCGTTCATGCTGCGGCGCCGCGCCGCACCCGAAGCGCGATGGAGTCCAGAAACTTCCTCGCGAAATCAGGATTTCTGGGCTGACCGTTTCCGCTCCACACTCCGCCGTGCGCGGGAGCAACGAAGCCCGGATCGGCCCGGGCGGGGCAGCGAGAACCCAATCGGGGAGGCCGGCTCGGATGCCGCGCGCGAAGGGCGAGGGTCAGAAATTGACGGTTGCGGTGACGGTGTCACGATAAGGGGTCGGTCCTGATTTGCTGACTTCGGCTGCGAGTACTTCGAAATCAGAGTCAAGTTCGACGGTTGGGAAAACATCGGCGCGGGCAGGCGTTACCCCTAACCGACCTGGAGCTAGTAGCCGTTTTCGTCCGCTCAGCGCGGACGTAGGGGAGAAGCAACGGCTGGACCGCGCCCCTGCCTCGGTCGGAATCGCGCAAGAGCCAATCTCTACGGCTCGAAGCCAATCATCCGCCAGAGCTTTGCCGTGTCGTACGCGCGGCCCGCCTGCACGACAGTGACAACGCGGCGCAGATTCCGGATGTCCGCGAGAGGATCGCCGTCCACGATGATCAGGTCGGCGCGCTTGCCGAGTTCGACCGTGCCGACCTCTTTGTCCCGGTTCATCGCCCGCGCCGGCAAGATCGTCGCCGCCTGGATCGCTTCCATCGGAGAGAAACCGGCGGACGCGTAGATCTCCATCTCCCGGTGGAGGCTGTGGCCGGGCACCGCCTGGTCCGTCCCCGCCACGGTCGGGATTCCGGCTCGATGGAGCGCGCGCAGGACGTCCAGATCCACCTTCCAGAGGGCATGCATCCGCTCGCTCAACTCGGGCGGGACGCCCATGCTTCCGAGCGGCGCCTTGAGCGGATCGGCGACCTTGCTCAACCCCGGCTCGACGCGCGCGATCTCGTCCGGGGTATGGGTCTCGAGCTCGGCGAGCGCGAGCGTCGGATCGACGACAACGTTCCTGCGGCGCAGGAACTCCAGCGTCTTGCGAGTCGAGGGCGATGCGAGATCGATCTCCCGAATCGCCTTCTCCATCGCCGGCCGGGGAAGCCTCGCGTCGGGATCGTAGGAAGGGGGAAAGAGCGCTCGGACGACGAAGGAGAGATGATTGATCTGATCCATCCCCGCTTCGACCGCATGGACCGCTCCAATTCCGAGCGGGACGTGCCCGGTGACGGTCATCCCGGCCTCGTGGGCCGCGCGAGCGAGAGGAGGGATCAGCCGCGGAGAGAGGCTCGAATAGATCTTCACCTGCGAGCAACGCGCGTCGCGGAACGTCTGGATGAGCTTCGGGATCTCCCCCTCGTCGCGCAGCCGGCTGGTTCCGAGGCTGGAGGGCCCGTCGCCGTCCACAATGCAGGCCAGCAGGATCGACGGCCCGAGGCCTTTGCCCGCCTCGATCGTGTCCCGAACGGCACGGATGAAGTCGAGCTCGTTGCCGCAATCTCGGACCGTCGTCACACCCGCGGCCAGATAGACCGGCCCCCACTCGACCTGCTCGAAGTGCGCGTGCATGTCCCAGAGCCCCGGCAGGATCGTTTTGCCCGAGACGTCGATTCGCCGCGCTCCCGCGGGAATCGCGACGGAGGCCCGCGCGCCCACCGCGGCGATGCGTCCCTTATCGACGACCACGACCGCGTCGCGGACCGCAGGGGCACCCGTGGCGTCGATGAGCGTCGCGCCGACAAAGGCCACGGGACCGGTCTCGTCCGGAGCGGCGAGCATTGGACGCGAGATCTCCCGGAGCGCCGCCATCCCGTCCGCCGCGGCGCTGGCCACGAGCGCTGGGAGAGCCTGGGAATATCCCAAGCGCGTCGCCTCGAAATGGTCGAACTCGGCGTCCACCGCCTTGAGCGCGGCCAGACGGCCATCGGCGTCGACCCAGAGCGTTTCGCGTCCCCACTCGAGGCCCGTCAGCGCGAACCGCTCGAGGCTGACCGGCTTCCCATCGTCATCCTTGACGTCGTCTTTCCCGCGACGCTCGATCGACATCCTGCCCGACGGGAAGAGCGGCAGCTCCGCTGGACGGCCGTGCGACGCCCAGTAGCGCCAGAGCTGTTCCGTCACAATGACGGGCGCGTATGCGTCCGCGACGAAGAACGCGGCCGGAGCGCGCACCCTCTCGACCTTGCCGTCCCGCTCGATCACGACGGTGCCGTCTTCGATCGAGACGCGGTCGTCCACCCTGGTGAAGCGGGACGTCGAGCCCCACTCCTGATAGTGCACGGGCGAGCCGTCCTTCGCGAGCGTGAGCGTCGCGGCGAGGGGGACGGTCGAGTTTCGATCGGTAAAGCTGAAGTTGGCGCGGATCTCGGTCGTGCCGTCGGGGCGGTGGACGCGGATCGCGCGCTCGATGCCGATCGGCTGCTGGAACTTGTAGAGCCGGAACTCTTCGAACTCGCGCTCGGGCTGCCCCGGCGTCGCGAGGAGCCGCAGGATCAGAAGCAGGCAGAAGAGCATCCGAACGCCTACATTACCGCCCATTCCTCCCCACGTCCCCGACTCCCTCTCCTTCCGTTTTCGTCCAGGCCTAGAATCGGTCCCGAGGAATCGAAAGGAGCGACACCATGGCAGTCACGGTCAAGACCATCACTCTCTGGCGGCGGGACGTCAGCAACCGGCCCGGCGCTCTGGCGGAGACTCTCTCGCCGTTGGCCGGCGCGGGAGCGAACTTGCAGGTCGTCATGGGCTACCGGTATCCCGGGGACGAAGGGCGCGCGGCGATCGAGGTCTACCCGGTCGCCGGAAAAAGGGTCGCGGCGGCCGCCCGGGAAGCCGGGCTCGCCGCCTCCGGGATCCCGACGCTGCTCGTCGAGGGAGACGATCGTCCCGCCCTCGGCCACGCGATCGCCCGTTCGCTCGCCGACGCCGGCATCAACCTCGCCTTTCTCGTCGCTCAGGTGATCGGGAAGAAATACACGGGGATCTTCGGCTTCGAGTCCGAGTCCGACGCCAGGCGCGCGGCGGGCCTGATCAAGAAGGTGAAGGCGCCGAAGAAATGAGACGCGGCCCGAGCGGCCGTGTGAGGCGTGAGTCCGTTTTGAAATCGTGATCCGCGGAAAGCTGACGGCTCGCCTCGCCGACATCAGACTTTCAGGACGCGCTGAAGAACTTCTGTTGCAGGACTGATTCCACCGTTTCCAGGGCGACGGCGAAGGCCGGGCGCGAAAGCTGGCAAAAGCCGCGCCGCGGGAATAGTCTAGCGGCCGAGATCGCGAGGTGATTCTTGGCGCAAGCTCGCACAGCCGAGGGACGAGGGCATTTCGGCGCCACGCAGCGGCGCGACGCGTGGTGGGTCGAGATCCTGCCCGTGGTTCTGATTCTCGGCCTTTTCGGGATCTACGCGACGTTTCGAGCTTTCGAGGGCGCGCACTACGAGTGGGGCCCGTACCTCTCACCCTTCTACTCCCCGCTCATCGATCCGCAGCACCGCTGGTGGCCCCTTTCTCCGGCTCTTATCATCCTCGCGGTGCCGCTCGGCTTCCGGCTAACCTGCTACTACTACCGAAAGGCCTACTACCGGGCCTTCTTTCTGGATCCCCCCGGCTGCGCCGTGGGAGAAGGGCGCCGCCGATACCGCGGAGAGACGGCGTTTCCCTTCATCCTTCAGAACGTGCACCGCTACTTTCTCTATCTGGCGCTCCTCCTTCTCTTCTTCCTCGGCTACGACGCCGTGCGCTCCTTCTCGTTCGGCGGTCATTTCGGCGTCGGCGTCGGCTCTCTCGTCCTGACCGGCAACGTCGTGCTGCTGTCGCTCTACACCTTCTCCTGTCACTCGCTCCGGCACCTGGCGGGAGGACGGCTCGACTGCTTCTCCTGCACGGCGTGGGGCCGCGCGAACGGGAAGGCGTGGCGCTCAACGACGGCGTTGAACGAGCGCCACATGCTCTTCGCCTGGATGAGCCTCGTGTCGGTCGGCGCAGCCGATCTGTACGTCCGGTCGGTCGCGTGCGGCGCCATCCGGGACCTGCGTCTGCTGTGACGGAGAAGTACGAGACGCATGAGCACGACGTGCTCGTCATCGGCGCCGGCGGAGCCGGCCTGCGCGCCGCGATCGAGGCTCTCGCGCAAGGGGCGTCCGTCGGCGTCGTCTGCAAGTCGCTGTTGGGCAAGGCCCACACGGTCATGGCGGAGGGAGGCATCGCGGCGGCGCTCGGCAACGTCGACACGTCCGACAACTGGCGCGTGCACTTTGGCGACACCATGCGCGGGGGAAAGCTCCTGAACAACTGGCGCATGGCACAGATCCACGCGCAGGAGTCGGGAGACCGGGTCCGGGAGCTCGAGCAATGGGGGGCCCTCTTCGACCGGACGGCGGACGGTGAGATCCTGCAGCGCGCCTTCGGCGGGCACACGTTCCGGCGACTCTGCCACGTGGGGGACCGCACGGGGCTGGAGATGATCCGCACGCTGCAGGATCGCGGCGTCCACATGGGGATCGACGTCTACATGGAGTGCGCGGTGACCCGCCTCTTCAAGAACGGGAACCGCATTGCCGGGGCCTTCGGCTACTGGCGCGAGCAAGGGCGCTTCGTCGTGTTCAAGGCGAAATCCGTGGTCATCGCCACGGGAGGCATCGGCAAGGCCTGGCAGATCACTTCCAATTCCTGGGAGTACACGGGAGACGGCATGGCCCTCGCCTACGACGCCGGGGCCGAGCTGATGGATATGGAGTTCGTACAGTTCCATCCGACCGGAATGGTCTGGCCGCCGGGCGTGCAGGGAATCCTCGTGACCGAGGCGGTGCGCGGTGAAGGGGGCACGCTGACCAACAAGTCGGGTGAGCGTTTCATGCAGCGCTACGATCCGGAGAAGATGGACCTTTCCACGCGCGACGTCGTGGCGCGCGCGATCTACACGGAAGTCAAAGAAGGGCGCGGCACCGAGCACGGGGGAGCGTTTCTCGACATTTCCCACAAGCCGGCGGAGTACGTGAAGCGCAAGCTCCCCAGCATGTATCACCAGTTCTTGGAGCTCGCCGACGTGGACATCACGAAAGGGCCGATGGAAGTCGGACCGACCTGCCACTACATGATGGGGGGCATCCGCGTGGACGCCGAGACCTCGGAATCGACCGTGCCGGGCCTCTTCGCCGCGGGAGAGGCGGCGGCGGGACTCCACGGCGCCAACCGGCTCGGAGGCAATTCCCTCTCGGACCTGCTGGTCTTCGGCCGGCGGGCCGGGCTTGCCGCCGTCGCGAGCGCCCGGAGCGCGCCCGCGGTCTCGCTCGATCCCGCAGAGATCGACGAAGCCGCGCGGGAGCTGCTCCGACCCTTCGAGCGCGCGGACGGAGAGGACCCGTACGGTATCCATCGCGACCTGCAGGAAAAGATGCAGAGCCTGGTCGGGATCTTTCGGGTCGGGGAAGACCTGAAGCGGGCGCTGGCGGAGATCGCGAGGCTCAAGGAGCGCGCGGCCCGCGTACGGGTGGAGGGCTCCCGCCTCTTCAACCCAGGCTGGCACCTGGCGCGCGATCTCAAATCCATGCTGACGGTCGTCGAGGCGGTCACGCGCAGCGCTCTCGAGCGGCAGGAGAGCCGCGGCGCGCACAGCCGGCTCGACTATCCCAAGCCGGACGCCGCCTGGGAAAGGAAGAACAACGTCGTCGTTCGGGACGGAGAGGCCATGAAGGTGACGCAGTCGCCGGTGGCCGAGATGCCGGAAGACTTGAAACGTCTCCTCTCGAACCAATCAGGCGGCGGGACCCTGCCGTCGACCCCATCCCCCCAGACGACATGACGGAAGCGATCCTGCGAGTCTTTCGCGGCGGTCCGGAGGGAGGAGCCGCGGTCGACTACCGCGTTCCCGTCGCTCCGGGCATGGTGGTGCTCGACGCCTTGCATTACGTCCAGGGGCACCTCCAGCCGGATCTCGCCGTGCGCTGGAACTGCAAGGCGGGCAAGTGCGGGTCTTGCTCGGCCGAGGTCAACGGGCGGCCGCGCTTGACCTGCAAGACGCGCCTGGACTCTCTGCCGCTCGATCAGCCGGTGACGGTCTTCCCGATGAAGGCCTTTCCGACAATCAAGGACCTCGTCACCGACGTCTCCTGGAACTATCGGGTCAATCGGAAGATCCCGCCGTTCTCCCCGCGACCCGGCGTCGCCTGGAAGATGTATCAGGAGGACCTCGACCGCGTGCAGGAGTTCCGCAAGTGCATCGAGTGCTTCCTCTGCCAGGACGTCTGCCACGTTCTGCGGGACCACGACAAGAAGGAGGAGTTCGGCGGGCCGCGCTTCTTCGTTCGCGTCGCGGCGCTCGAGATGCACCCTTTGGACGGCGGCTCCCGCACGCGGCTCTTGAAGGATGAGCTCGGCATCGGCCTCTGCAACATCACCAAGTGCTGCACCGAGGTTTGTCCCGAGGACATCCACATCACCGACAACGCGATCATCCCCTTGAAGGAGCGCGTCGTGGACGACTTCTACGATCCCGTAGGACGATTCCTGCGGCGGCTGCTGGGCAGGTCCTGAGGCCTGACCCGGGAAGGAGGTCTCTTGGAGCTGAAATTGAAGTCGATCTCGAACGCCGCAATCCCCGAAGCTCTTTCCAAGGTGGAGCTCTACCGCTTCTTGAACGAGCCGGGCGAGGCCGAGTCCATCTGCCGCGACATCCTGGCCGTCGAGCCCGACCATCAAAAGGCCCTGCGCCTGCTGGCCCTCGCGATCACCGACCAGTTCATCGGCGGCGCCGCGGACCGGCATGCCGAGGCGGAGAGCGTCTTCCAGAAACTGCGAGACCCGTACGAGCGGCTCTACTACGTGGGGATCGTGCACGAGAGGAGGGCCAAGGCGCTCCTGCGCGCGGGCGGCCGTCCCCACACGCTGGTCGTCCTCTTCGAGGAGGCGATGACCTGCTTCGAGCACGCGGAGAAAATCCGCCCCGCCGGCAACGACGACGCGATCCTGCGCTGGAACCGCTGCGTGCGGCTGCTGCAGAGCCGCTCCCCTGCCGATTGGCAGCGGGAGGTCGAGGCCTTCGACGCCAGCGACAGCCCGCCCGTCTAGCAGGCTGCTGAAAAAAGCCTGCGGCGCCCTGTACCACGTGACCACTCGGAGAAACGATCGGGGCGACCTGGTTAACACCCGTCTCGGCTCTCGAGCAAAACCTCGACCGCGACCCGAAATCGCAGGCCGCAATCGCCGCGACCGTCGACAGCTTCCTCTCCGCGAAATCAGGATTTCTGGGCTGACCCCATCCTCCCGCAAGGGGTGACGACGCCCTTCCTCTTTTCAATTGACAGTCGCCTGCCGGCATGAAACAAGACGGGCAGACATAAGGAGGAGACAATATGAAACGGATCCTCGCTCTGGCCGTCGTGTCTTTTCTCTGCAGCCTGGGAACTGCGCTCGCCCAGGAGCACTGGACCGAAGGACCGGTCTGGGAGATCAGCTTCTACCGGACCACCCCCAATCACTTCGATGACTACGTGAAGTACCTGCGCACGCATTACGTCGTTACGACGGCAGAATCGAAGAAGGAAGGACTAATTCTCGACAGCAAGGTCTTCGTCAAGGACCCGAGCGGACCAACCGACTGGGACGTCTGCATCGCCACGCTCTATCCCAGCTACGGCAAGGCTCTCGACTACAACAAGGGGGACGAAGACAAGTCCAAGGCGATTCAGTCAAAGCACTGGAAGACGCAGGACCAGGATAAACAGAGACAGATGTCTGCGCCGCGCTTTGAGGCACGCACCTTTCTGGGCACCCAGCTCGTGCGCGAGGTCACTCTGCGGCCAATGCCGTAATCCGCGACCCAAAGCAGGAAAGCGGGCCCCACTTCGAGCGGATTCATGCCGCCGCCGGGCTGGGGCTGCGCTTTTTTTGGGTCATCGGGGGCCCAATGGGTTGAGTCCATCAAACCTGATTCCGTCCTACTGCCTGATGACGAACCACGTTCACCTGGCGCTCAGGACGGACGAGGCGCCTCTTTCGCGCATCATGGCCGGAATCCAGTCGTCCTTTTCGCAGTGGTTCAACCGCCGGCACGGCCGTGTCGGGCATTTCTTCCAGGGGCGCTACAATGCCTTCCTCGTCCAGCAGCAGCGCTACTTCGCTGCGCTGCTGCGCTACGTCCACATGAATCCCGTCCGAGCCCGAATGGTCGAGCGGCCCCGCGACTACCGGTGGTCGAGCGACCGATTTTTCCGCGGAGAGCGAGCCCTGTCGTTCCACGATCGCGACGCAGCGCTCGCTCTTCTCGGTCCGACGCGCCAAACAGCCAGACGGGCGTGCATTGCGCTGGTGGATGGCTCGGAAGCGCCCGACTACGAGGAGTTGAAAGGGGTCGGGCAGGTCGTAGGCGACGAGGACTTCGCCCTGGACCGGATCGGTCGAAGCGGGAGGTTCGAACCGTCCCTGCGCGGGCTCTCCGAGGAGCGCGTCCTCGCCGCCGTCGCGGACGTCACCGCGTTTTCGCTCGATGCGCTCCGCGGCCGGGCCCGCGGCGGCCGAATCGCCGAGGCGAGGGGTCTGGCCGGCTATGTCGGGAAGAGTTGGCGGCGATCCCTCTGGCTCGCATGGCGCGCCATCTCGGCAGGGAAGAATCGTGCCTGCTCAAATCCGTCTCGGCTCTCGAGCAAACCCTCGACCAGGACCCGATATTTCAGGCCGCAATCACCGCTATCGTCGAAAGGCTCCGTTCGCCGAAATCGGGATTTCTGGACTTACCCCATTTGTCCATTTGCAGATACCATGATTCGCCCGATGGGGCCGGCAGGGGAGTTCAATTGGTGGTTGGCGTCGCCGACGCCGGCGAGGAGGAACAGATGCCCATTTGCGAGGTCTGCGGAAACGATTACGACAAGGCCTTCGAGGTCAAGCTCGCCGGCCGCAATCATGTCTTCGACAGCTTCGAGTGTGCGATTCACGCGCTGGCACCAACGTGCGAGCATTGTTACTGCAAGATCATCGGCCATGGCGTCGAAGCCAACGCACGCTACTACTGCTGCGCGCAGTGTGCCGAAGCGAGCGGAGTGAAAGGGGCCAAGGACCGGTTGTCGTAAGACTTCCTCCGTTGGAAGGGGGTCAGTTCTGACTTGCTGACTTCCGACGCCCGCCCGGATCCGGCTGGCGACAATTCATGAGCAATGAAACGCTCGCCGGACCAAAGAGGGGGGTGGTAATTGACGCGCCGTCCGAGACTGGAATTCCCGGGCGCCGTCTACCACGTGACCTGCCGTGGAAATGAACGGCGCCCGGTCTTCCGCGATGATTCAGATCGGCAGGAATACCTCGACCGCATCCGCCGCTACCGCGAGAAGTTCAAGTTCTGTCTATTGGCGTATTGCCTCATGCCGAATCACGTCCACCTCGTCCTTCAGTCGGGACCGGTCCCCTTATCTCGTGTCATGGGCGCCCTGCATTCCACCTATGCCCAGTGGTTCAACCGCCGGCACGGCGCGTCGGCCACCTTTTTCAGGGGAGATACAAAGCCTTTCTCGTCCAGGAGGGCCGCTATTTCCTGGCCTTGATTCGATACGTCCATCTGAACCCCGTTCGCGCTCGCATCGTCAAGTGTGCCGGCGACTACGCCTGGTCGAGCGATCGTT
>JBBRDK010000095.1:0-14605 GCA_038203955.1 Thermoanaerobaculia bacterium
GGTTGAGGGTTGAGGGTTGAGGGTTGAGACTTGAGAGTGGAGCGGCCCGCATGGACTCTGAACTCTCAACTCTGAACTCTTAACTGGGAGCGCAAGTGGAACAGCGAGAACGAAGACTCACGGGGCTGGCCGACTGCCATCTGCACTTCGAGGGGTCGCTGCCGCCGGACGTCGTGGAAGCGCTCGCTCGCCGGGCGGGCGATGCCCTGGGCGAGCCGGGGGTGCTCGCCGCGCGCCGCGCGTCGGTCAACGACTCGTCCGGCTTTCTCGCCTTCTTTGCGGACGTGTGCCGGCTCTTCCGGTCCCCCGACGACTATGCCGGCGCGGCCGCGCGGCTGTCGCGGGCGCTGGCGGCGGACGGCGTGGCCTACGCCGAGATCTACGTCTCGCCCGAAATCTGCCAGCGGATCGGTGTCGATCCCGAAGCGGCCGTCGAAGCGGTGGACGCCGGCTTCGCGTCGGCGGCGCCGGACGGCTGCGATTGCCGGATCCTTCTCGATACCGTCCGGCAGTGGGGACCGGACGCCGCGGGACGGGTGCTCGACCTGCACGAGCGTCGCCCGCGCAAGCGCGTCGTCGGATTCGGGATGGGAGGGGAGGAAGGCGCGTTTCCGGCCGCGGCCTTCGCCGGGTGTTATGCCCGCGCGCGCTCCGTGGGGTTGAAGACATCCGTCCACGCCGGCGAATGGCTCGGTCCGGATTCGCTTCGCGATGCGCTCGACGCGCTCCGGCCGGATCGCATCGACCACGGCATCGCCGCCGCGCAGGATCCGCACCTGCTGGAGCGGCTCGCGGAGGAGGTCGTGCCGCTCTTCGTCGCTCCTACGGGCAACGTCGCGACGGGCGCCGTCGCGTCGTTTGCGGCCCACCCGCTTCCGCGATTGCTCGAGGCCGGCGTGGCCGTCGCGCTCTCCGCAGACGACCCGCTGCTCTTCTCCACGTCGACGGCCGGCGAGTACGCCGCGGCAGCGCGCATGGGCCTCGACGAGGACGCGCTGCTGGCGATGGCGCGGAGAAGCTGGCGCGGAGCCTTCGGCCTCTCGCCCGCCGAGCGCGAACGGGGAACGGAGGGGGTGAGGTGGAGGGAGAGTTGAGAGTTGAGCGCACGAGTCCGGCTTCTGGACGCTTAACGCTGAACGCTCAACGCTAAACCCTCCTCCACCCACCCTCAGCGGGCGCGGAGGACGTTCTCGTACAAAGCGCGGTACCGGGCGACGATGGCGTCCGTCGGATATTTCGAAATCGCTCTCTCCCGCGCGGAATCGGAGAACCTCCGCCAGAGAACAGGGTCTGTGACGAGGCGCAGCGTGGCGTCCGCCATGCCGTCGACGTCGCCGACGGGACGGAGAAATCCGTTCACCCCGTCCTGAACGACCTCGGGCAGGCCGCCGGCGAGAGTCCCGATCACCGGCACGCCGCACGCCATGGCTTCGAGCGCGGAAAGCCCGAACGACTCTGCGTCCGACGGGAGGAGAAAGACCTTCCCGACGGGAAGGACCGTTTCGATCGCGGCGACGTTGCCGAGAAACAGCGTGTCCTGTTCGAAACCGCCGGCGGAGACCAGCCGCTCGGCGAGCGAGCGCTCCGGCCCGTCGCCGACCAGCACGAGGCGGGCGGGAACGCGGCGGCGGACCCGCTCGAAGATTCCGACGACGTCGGCGATGCGTTTGACGGGCCGGAAATTCGAGACGTGCAGGACGACGCATTCCGTCTCCCGGGCGAGGGTCCGCGCGAAGGGAGAGGCACCGTCGGGGCGATAGAGAGAAGCGTCCACGAAGTTGGGGATGACCTCCACGTCGCGCCGCACCGACAGCTCGCGGGCCGTCACCTCGCGGAGGTACTCCGACACTGCCGTCACGCCGTCGCTCTTCTCGATCCCAAAGCGCGTGATCGGAAGGTAGGAGCGGTCCTGGCCGACGATGGTGATGTCGGTCCCGTGCAGCGTGGTGACCACCTTCAACCGGATGCCGTCCCCGGCGATCATGTCTCGCGCGAGGATGGCGGAGATCGCGTGAGGAAGAGCGTAGTGCACGTGGAGAAGGTCGAGGCCCACGTGCGTCGCCACCTCCGCCATCTTCGTGGCGAGCGCGAGCGTGTAGGGAGGAGAGACGAACAGGGGATAGGTCGGGGCGACGACCTCGTGGAAGAAGACCCGCGGCCGCGGCAGCGCGAGCCGGGTCGGCAGGGCATACGAGATGAAGTGGACCTCGTCCCCGCGGTCCGCCAGGGCGATCCCGAGCTCCGTCGCGACGACACCGCTGCCGCCGTAGGTGGGGTAGCACGTGATTCCGATTTTCATGGACGGGTGGGTCGAGCGTCGAGCGTCGAGCGTTGAGCGTTCAGAAATGGGAGGCGCGATTCAGGAGCGGCTTCGTGCATTTCTCTTCCGTTCTTACGCTTGACGCTTAACGCTGAACGCTCAACTGTCTTCTAGAATCCCGGCTCGAAGCCTTCGAACGCCGCGATCGGATCTTCGACTTTCGGCGGGCGCTTCGAGACGAAGCCTTCGCCGAACTCGGCGCCGATCAGGAATCCGAAGTGCCGGGCCCGGGCTTCGATCGCCTCGAGGAATCCCTTCGCGGAGAGAAGGGTCGTCGGCTCGGTCGAGCGCGGATCGTGGAACTGGCTCGCGAAGGCCCGCACGGCCGCCCGCCGCGTCTCCATCGTCTCCGTCACGTCGACGACGAAGGTGGGAGCATGAACGTAAGCCGTCGAAAAGTAGATCGTCTGCTGCGGCCGGTGGGCGGGAAAGGACGTCTCGATCCTCCGCAGTCCCGCATAGAAGGCGGCATCCGTCGTCAGCTCTCCCGCCCGCCGATGGTCGGGGTGGCGGTCGTCCGGGAACGACGTCAGGATCAGCCGTGGCCTCTCACGGCGAATCACCTCGATGAGCGCGAGCTCGTTCTCCCGCGTCTGGCGCAGCCCGCCGTCTCCGAAGTCGAGCGTCTCGCGGAACTCGGCGCCGAGGATCTCGGCGGCCTGTCGCGCCTCGCGATCGCGCGTCTCGGCGTTGCCCCGCGTCCCCATTTCGCCGCGGGTCAAGTCCACGATTCCGAATCGGCCGCCCTTCGCCTTCCAGCGCACGAGGGTTCCCGCGCAACCGAGCTCGATGTCGTCGGGGTGGGCGGCGATGGCCAGGATGTCAACGGCCATCGGTTCCCCGGCCCCCCTCGTCGTCGGCCTCGTCAGCGGCGAGTTCCGCGACCGACGCGCCTTCGAGCGAGCCCCGGGCGGCCTCCCGAATCCGATCGAGAGCGGCGGGGCCGTACGCGAGCAGCGGAACGAGGGGCGGATAGAGCCGCTCGGCGGGCGCGCCCGATGGCAGCAGCATCGTGTCGAGGCGCTTGCGGCGTCCGTTGACGATCTCGTCCTTCTTTTCCGCCGCCTTCTTCATGCGCTCCTTCAGCTGCTCCAGCTGGTACGCGACTTTGCGCTTCGTGTTTTCGAGGGCGCCGACCAGCGTGGGATCGAGCGCGCGGATGTCGGGCTCGAGCTCCGCGAGCGCCTTTTCCGCCTCGGCCGCCGCGCTGTCGAGCCGGGGAGCGCCCGGCACGTCCACCGGGGCACTCTCCGCGGCCGGCGCGAGCAGGCCGTCCCGCGTGATTCCCAGGGCTTCCATGACGCGGCGCTCCGGGGGACCGACCGGGATCACGAAGGAGCGCGGCAGGAGCACCGGCGGCGTCAGGTCGAAGACGCGGAACAGGGGCAGGGACTGCGCGTGGTACGCGATTTCGGCGGGGCCCAGGACGGCGGCCGCCGTCGGCATCAGCCAGGACTTCAGGACGGGTCGCGTCAGGACGTCCGTGGAGGGCCAATCCTCCCCGCTGGCGACGCGGGCGGCCGCGTCGGGGACGGAGTCGACCCGGCGGCGCTCGCCGCGCGCGATCGTGAAGAACGGAAAGATCTCCGGCCGGAACGGGACCGGCACGGGCACGCCGGCCGCTTTGAGCCGGGCGCTTGCCTCTCGAAGCGCTTCGCGCAGGGCGCCCTCGCGGCGGACGGCCTCCTGGAAAAAGGCGGCGGTCGCTTCGCGCAGCGCATCCTGGTAAGGGTCGAGAACGAGGAGGCCCTCGGGAGTCAGATCGAGCAGGGCCTCGATGAACGCCTCCCCGTAGGTCGTCCCGGGCGAGTAGCGCCGGCGAAGCGTGGCCAGGATCTCTTCCGATTCCGGAGAGCGCGCGTCGGGCGCGAAGCCGTCGAGGAGGGCCGTCACGCCTTCGGGGAGCCGCCGCCGTCCGACCGGCTCGCGGTTGGCGCGGTCGGCCCCCTCCAGCACGAGCACCTCGGGGCCCTCGCGCCCGGGCCGGGCGGTGCGCGCCACTTCCTCGAGATCGTGATCGTCCGTCAGCGCCCAGAAGACGGGAACCGCCGGCAAGCCTCGCTCGGAGATTTCGCGCGCGACCCGGATCGCGTCGAACGCCTTCGTGACGGTGAAGAGAGGTCCCGTGAAGAGGCCGACCTGGTGGCCGGTGACCACGGCGACCGCGCGGCCCGCCGCGAGGTCCTCGGCCCGGCGCCCGGCGGCGTCGCCGCGAAAGCGAAACGCCTTCGCCGGCACGCGGGAGGGAGTGCCCAGAAGCTCGCGACCCCGGGCGGCAGCCGCCTCGATCGTCGGAGGATCGGGAAAGAATTCCGGAAGCCCCGCGAGAAAGGGTCGGAAGAGGGGCGAGAGGCCGGGATACCGCTCGAACGGGACGATCGAGTCGCTCATCTCTTGCGAGCCAGCACGATCAGCCGCGGGCAGTCCGGGCCCACCGGATTTCCGTCGAAGTCTCCCCAGGTCGCTTCGATCTTCAGCCCCGCTTTCTCGAACATTCCCGTCAGCTCCTCCGCCGAATAGGCGCGTACGCTTTCGCGAAACGTCTCCGTCGAAGAGTCCCGGCGCACCTCGATCTCCTTCTCGATCCGCCGCGTCTCCTCGTTCCACCAGCGCCGGATCCTGTATTCGCGGCCTCCCGTCGCACGGCTCTCTTCCGACACGAGCCGCGAGAGCACGAAATTCAGGCCGAAGGTATCGCAGAGCACGCGGCCCCCCGGTTCGAGTGCCCGGTCGATCTCCGCGACGACCGCGAAATTGTCCGCCTCCGACCGGAAGTACCCGAAGCTCGTGAAGAAGTTGACGATCGAACGGAAGCTGCCGTCGGGAAAGGGAAGCGCGCGCATGTCGCCGCGCACCAGCCGCAGAGCCTGGTTCCGGGCGTGCGCGAGCTCGAGAAGAGGCGCGGAGTAGTCGAGCCCGACCGGGGTCAAGCCACGCTCGGCAAAGCGCAGGGAATGGCGCCCCGTGCCGCAGCAGAGGTCGAGGAGGGGCGTAGGCTCGGGGCCCAGCCGTGCGAGCGCAAACGCGACTTCCCGGCGCGCGGAGGCGAGGTCGCGGTGAGGGTAAAGCTCGAGGTATTCCTCGCCGAACCAGGACTCCCACCAGGCCATGCGCGGGATTATCCGTCCGTCGCTGCGCTCGCTGCGGGACGTGCGTTCGCCGCGGGCGAATGCACCGGCGAGCGGCTCGCCTGAAGGCTCGACCGCCCGCCTCGTCCCTCCGCTCGCTCCGCTCCCGCAGCGTGAGGCTCCTCCCTCCCTTCGGTCGGGAGACTTCTCACGCTGCGAGCTGATCCGCCACTGAGGTGAAACAGCCCTCCCTCTCCCCGCGCGCCGGGGGAGAGGGCTGGGGTGAGGGGCGGCATTCATCCGGAAGGAAGACGCCTAGAACAGGCCTTGCTTACCGCATCCGGGCAGAGGCTCGGGTGCGGGCGAGGCAGCGGGACGAATGAGGCATGATCCGCGCGGAGGGTGGACGATGATTTTGTCGAGGAGATTTTCGGCGGCGCCGGTTGTCGGCGCGGTCCTCTTTCTCTCTTCCTGCGGCGGGCTGCGGACCATCTCGAAGGACGGCTACCGCGCGTCTCTCGTTTACTCGACCGGCGAGAGGTACCAGATCGCCGTTCGGGGCGAGTGGGGTCGGGTCGAGGGGACCGTCGACGGAGTGCCTCTGGTGCGGATTCAGCGTCCGGATCTCAAGAAGACCTGGCAGTTCCGCCCGTCCTCGAAACGCATCCTGGAAGAGTCGTGGGGACCGACCGATGAGATCGTTCCCGGCTACCCGCTCGAGCCCCGATTTGATCCCCAGGCGTACGCCGGGCGGTTCCACGGCGAGATCCTGAAGATCGCCGACGCCGCGCTTGCCGGTCACCCGTGCGACCGGTATCAGATGGACCTGCCCTCCGGAGACCGGATGACGATCTGGGCGGCACGCGACTTCGAACGCCTGCCCATGCGCATCGAACATCAACGAAAGAAGGGCGAAGACGAGTACGAGCCCGCCTCCGACGTTCGGCTCGTCGACGTTCGCGTCGGAGCGGATGCCTCTCTGTTCGAGAAGCCGAAGGGATACAAGCCCGTCACGAGCTATGAGGAATTGCGCCGGCTGAAGAGCTGATTCGGGGGCGCTGGGCGGGGAGGGCGAAAGGCGAAGCGCGAAGGGAGAACCGGGCCCGTATTTCCTTCGAGATCTAGTTGACCGCGGAGTACCGCGGCCGTCTCGCTCCCGTTGGTCGCTCGGCTCCCCGCTATCTCCCGGCCGCCTCGGGTGGCGGACTCTGAAGCGGCGCGAACTCGCGGAACAGGATGTGGTCGTAGAAGTAGTGGATCAGGAGAAACGACAGCACCACGACGTAGTAGCTGCGGTCCTGGGGCATTCCGAATCCCTTCCACAGCATCAGGTACACGGCTCCCGAGATCAGCGTGGCGCCGATCATCGCCGCGTAGAACTTTCCCGTGTGCTCATTCCCGGCCAGCCCCTGCACGAAGCCGCTCCCGATCTCGCCGCGGTCCGCCTTGCGGCTCAGGATGAACCAGGTGAGCGCGAGGTACTGAAGCGAATGCCACGTGTTGAAGCCCTGAAAGGCGATGTCGAGGTTCTCGAACACGGGCACGACGAACGCGAGCGCGACCGTGGCCGCCATGAACACGAGCCTCGGCCAGCTCGACTCGCCGCGGCGGATCTCGCGCGCCGTTCGGATCGCATAGAAGACGAAGAGCGCCGCGAAGCCGACGGTGAACGCCCGCGCGACCCAGAGGTGCTTCAGGAAGGCGGGGAAGAAGAGCGTGGACGACCCGAGAGTGAAGCGGTCCTCGACGAACTTGTACATGGCGACCGTGTAGAGGGCGCCGAGGATGACGGCGCCGTCGAGCCACCGGTCGAGCGGAGACAGCCGCGGAGACGCCTTGCGCCGGTAGGTCTCGGAAATGTATTGCGCCTGGTGGGTCACGTGAAGGGACGCCCAGAAGAAGAACCCGGTCAACAGAGTCAGAAACGAGTACAGAGACCCCAGGATGACGAGAGCCGGAATGATGACCAGCGGCGCGTACGTGAGAACGCCGAACCGCTCCCGGAACCTGGGCTCCAGCGCGGTCCGGAGGTAGGTCGAGTACATGTGCGGGCCGCCGACTAAGAGCGTGACCGCCAGTCCGACGATGAGGCTGGCCGATTCCGCCGAGCTGCCGAGATTTCGTAGCAGCCCGTAGGAAAGATACGGGAGAAAAACCAGGACTCCCGAAGCCGTCAGAAAAATGAGGTCGAAGCGCCGGCTGCGAATCCAGAGACCGTCGTCGATTCCCGCCGAATCCCTCGGCCCCGCTATGGTCGATGCCATCCGGACCCCCGTTCGACGGCGGATATTATCCAAACTGTCCCCCCCTTTGGTGTGCACTCCCGTACCGTCTAAAATCACCCTCCCATGCCCTCTTTTGGCAACGTCCTGGTCGATCCCCCCCTGGTGCTGGCGCCGATGGCCGGCATCACGGACCACGTCTACCGGCTGATGCTCCGGCGGATCGGCGGGGTCGGGCTCGTCACGATGGAATTCATCTCCTCCGAGGCGATCAGCCGCGGCAACGCGCGACAGATGCGAAAGATGGTTTTTTCCGACGAGGAGCGGCCTCTCTCGATTCAGATTTACGGTTCGGACGCGGCCCGGATGGCGGCGGCGGCCGACATCGTCCAGGAGCTCGGGCCCGACGTCTGCGACATCAACATGGGCTGCCCGGCAAACAAGGTCCTGAAGGGGTGCTCGGGCGCGGCTCTGATGGGCGACCTGCCGCTCGCGCGCGACATCGTCCGCGAGGTCAAGCGGCGCCTGACCATTCCCCTGACGGTGAAGTTCCGCCTGGGTCTCGACACGGCCCGCATCAATTTCCTGGATCTCGGGCGCATGTGCGAAGACGAAGGCGTCGCGGCGGTCGCGATGCACGCGCGCACGGCCCGGCAGATGTACACCGGCCGCGCGGACCGGGACCGGATCGCGGAGCTCAAGGCCAATCTGTCGATCCCCGTGGTGGGCAACGGAGACGTCGACTCTCCGACCGATGCCCTCCAGATGTTCCGGCAGACGGGCTGTGACGCCGTGATGATCGGCCGCGCGACGATGAAGAACCCCTGGATTTTCCGCCAGGCGGCCGACCTTCTCGCCGGCCGGGAGCCGCGGGAGGCGACCCTCGAGGAGCGGCGCGTCCTGATGCTCGGGCACTTCACGGCGATCGAGGCGATGGCGTTCGAGCCGAAGGAAGCGATGCACAAGCTGCGCACGATGACGGGGTGGTACACGCATGGCTTGCCTAACGGGCGGGCACTGCGGGTGCGGATCTCGGGTCTCGAGACGCCGCAGGACTTCCGGGATGCGGTTTCGGAGTTCTTCGCCGGACTGCCGACGTTTGATGCGGAGCTCGTCGCGGTGGGCGCTTAGAGGTGGTTAAGCGTTGAGCGTTCAGCGTTAAGCGTCCCGATTCCCGGCTGAATGCGGAGCGTCTGGCCTGGCTGAGAGCTGAGAGCTGACAGCTGACAGCTCACCCCCGCCGGGAATGCCCGCGCCCTCTCCGTCCGTTGCCTCGGGAAGCATGAACAAACTGCGGGTTGCCCTCGCTCTGTCGATTTTCTGCCTCGCCTCCGCCGGTCCGGTTCTGGCCCAGAAGCGCAAGGCCGCGGATTTGAACACCCCGGTCGGGAAATTCCCTCTCGAGATCTCGTCGGAGTTCCTCGGGATGGCGGCGGGAAAGACCGTGGTGCGGGTCCGCCTCGCGTCCCCGGAGCTCACCAAAGGCCTGTCCGCGCGGGGCGTCCGGGGATTCTCGGGGCAGTTGAAGGGCACCCTGCTCCAGAACGGCGAGGTCTCGCAGACCTTCCAGTATCCCGTCACGGCGTCTCTCGCCTCCGGGGCGTCGTTCTCTTATTCGTTCCTGCGGGCGATCAAGCCCGGGACCTACCGGATCAAGCTGGTCTTCACGGATCCCGAGGGCGGGCGCGTCGTGGGCGACGGCGAAGCGGAGATCTCGGTGCCGGAAGTGAGCGCGGCGTTCCGCCCTGAAATGGCGCCCGCGGAGGCGAGCACGCTTCCGGACGCCGAGGGAATCGTCATCGCCGACGAGGCGGCGGGGGCGCCGGCGAAGACCTCCGAGCCCCTGTTGAAGATTCTCCCGCCGGCCAAGGAAACGCCGGTTGGCCTCCTGCGTCTCGAAGCGGAGGTCCAGCCTCCGATCCGAAAGGTGGAGTTTTATCTGGACGAGAAGCTCCTGCTGGCGCGAACCCGCCCGCCGTACACCGTCGAGATCGACCTCGGTAACGTGCCTCGCCGCCAGACGCTCCGCGCGGTCGGGTACGACGAGAGCGGGCGCGTGATTGACGAGGACGCCTGGGCAATCAACGAGGGGAACGCGCGTCTCGCCGTGCGCGTCCTGCCGCAGCCGGAGCCGTCCGAGGGGCGCGTGCGCATCAAGGTCGCCGTCCAGTCCATCTCCGGCGGCGTGGCGAAGAAGGTCGATCTCTTCTTAGACGAGAAGAAGATCGGCAGCTGGACGTCCGGCCCTTATGAGGCGACCGTTCCCTACGCGCAATACACGCGCGCGAACTACATCCGCGCGACCGCGTACGGCGAAGATGGCAAAGAGTCGAACGACATGCGGATGCTCCGGGGCCCGAGCACGACCGTCGAGAGCGTGCGGGTCGACGTCGTGCAGCTGCACGTGTCCGCGCTGGACAAAACGGGGCACTTCGTGAAGGGGCTCGAGAAGGACGACTTCAAGGTTCGGGAAGACGGCCATCCCGAGCCCGTCAGCGGTTTCGAAGTCGCCGAGAACCTTCCCTTGAACATCGGCCTCGTCGTCGACGCATCCGGATCGATGGAAAAGGGCATGCCGTTCGTGCATGACGCGGCCGCCGAGCTGTTCAAGTCGCTGATGCGGGACAAGGACCACGGGTTCGTCATCGAGTTTCGCGACCGCCCGCGCTTTCTTCAGGAATTGACCTCCGACTCGCAGGCGCTGCAGAGGGCGGCGCGCGACGTCCGGGCGGAAGGCGCGACCGCCCTCTACGACGCGATGGTCCTCGGGCTGTATCAGTTCCGAACTCTCCAGGGGCGCAAGGCGCTCATCGTGGTGACCGACGGCGACGACAACCGGTCGCACGTGGACTACGACGTGCTGCTGCGCTATGCGCGATCCGCCGGGGCACCGATCTACTTCATCGCGGTGAACATTCCTTTGACCGACTTCAAGTCCCGGAGGATCACGAAGGAGATCGCCGCGGAGTCGGGAGGCGAGGTCTTCGCGATCGGAAGCGCCGCGAAGATGGGAGAGGTCACCAGGCGCATCGAAGAGGAGCTTCGCTCGCAGTACGTCGTCGCCTACCGCAGCACATCGACCAAGGCGCCCGGGGAATATCGAGGGGTCGAGGTGGCGACGAAGCCGGGGATTACGGTGAGGACCATCCGGGGGTATATACCGGGGTAGTTGAGCGTTGAGCGTTGAGCGTTCGATTCGGGAGCTGATCGTCTCTTTTCGATTCCCGAGCTAGTTGACCGCGGAGTACCGCGGCCGTCTCGCTCCCCTTTGGTCGCTCGGCTCCCGATTCCCGGCCTCCCCCGTCCGCCTCCCGCCTACCGCCTACCGCCTCCGGCGAAGTTCGCCACCACCCGATACTTGCCTCGCTCTTCGACCAACTTCGCGGGCGGCACGGCGCCGCTGAAGTCTCCCGTGTCGCGGCTGCGCAGAACGACGACGAGCCTCTGACCGGAGCGCCAGCGCGTCCAGAAGTCCTCGCGCGACCAGAAGATCTCGCGCCTGCGAGCCTCCGGCAGCCACCAGGACTCTAGCTCGCCGGTGTGGTCGACGAGGGGGACGATCGACTTCAGCGTCCAGGGGAACCCCTGGACGTACGTCCGATACGAGATGACGCCGGCGCCGGGTTTGGCGGCCGCCTTCGCCGCGATCGCCAGATCGTGGATGTCCCGGGCGAGCGGCATGCGCGGCCAGATCAGGGCCAGCGCGAGATAGAGGCCCGCCCAACCGAGCGCCAGCGCGCCGAGCGCGGTCTCGGCGCGCCTTCTCGCGGACCAGCACACCGCGGAGCCGATCAGGAGGCTGGCGGCTCCGGCCGCGGCGATCGGCCAGGCGCCCGCGGCCCCGGTCGCGGCCCGCACGCCGGGAATCGCGGCAGCGACGATCGGGAGGATAGCGCAGGAGCCGGCCGCGACGGCCCACACGCGCCCCGATTCGCCGTCCCGCGCGAGCGCCCGCGAGGCCAGCGCGGCGGCCGGAGGGAAGGCGGGGAAGAGATACGGGGAGAGCTTGCTGTGGGAGAGCGAGAAGAAGACGAAGACGACCGCGAACCAGATGAGGAGGAAGAGCGCTTCCTTCTCTTCGCGGCGGACCGGGACGAGGCCGCGAACGAAGAACGCGAGTCCGGGCAGGAATCCGGCCACCAGGACGAGAACGAAGTAGTAGATCGGGCCCGGACGATTGGAGACCGGTGTTGCGAAGCGCTGAAAGTGTTCGTGGACGAAGAAGAACTGCAGGAAGCCGGGATTGCGATGCTCCGCCAGCCACAGCCACGGACCGACCAGGAGGATAAAGACGGGGAGTGCGGGCCCCAGGATCAGAACCGTCAGATCGCGCGCGCGCCGAGTCACGAGGCACCAGAAGAGCAGGATCCCGCCCGGAAGGACGATACCGACGAGTCCTTTCGAGAGGAAGGCTCCGGCCGCGAACGCTCCGGTCAGCGCGGAGAGCGCCAGAGCCGCGCGGCGGCGGTCTCCGCGGGCACGCAGCGTCTCGTAACCCGCGACGAGCGTCCCCGTGAAGAAGAACGTCAGCACCCCGTCCGTCAGATTCAGCCGGGAGAAGGTGAACGCGAGCGGCGACATCAGGAAAAAGACCGCCGCGAAGAGACCCTGGCGCGCCCCCCACATGCGGCGCACGCCCCAGAGAAGAAGGAGCGTGGTCCCGAGGCCGGCGAGGCGGGTCGGCAGCCGCGCGGCGAAAGGCGTCTCTCCGAGCACGGCAAACGCGCCGGCGTTGGCCCAGTAGAGCAGGGGCGGCTTCTCGAAGTAGGGCACCCCGTTCAAGCGAGGCACGACGAAGTCCCCCGTCGCCAGCATCTCCCGCGGGATCTCGGCGTAGCGCGGCTCGTCCGGCTCCGCGAGCCAGGAGCCCGGAGGATCGAGCCAGACCGCGGCCACGAGAAGGAGAAGCGAAGCCAGAAGGAGACGACGTCCCGGCTCGCGCATCGCCGAGGAGTGTAATCGCGGCCGCGAGGGGCGGAGCGCGCAAACGGGCCGCCGCTCTCTCCCCGCCCTCGCGCCGAGCGCGGCAGAGGCCGGAGAACAGGCCTGACCTGATAACATCGCGCCCGTTTTGGCACCCGAAACGGCAACCCGGTGGGCCCTCGTTCTCGGCGCTTCGTCCGGCTTCGGCGAAGCGTGCTCGCTCGCGCTCGCTCGCGCCGGCTGGAACGTGTTCGGGGTGCACCTCGATCGAAAAGCGACCCAGGCGAACGCGGATCGGATCGTCGCCGAAATCTCGGGCCTCGGCCGGAAAGCGGAATTCTTCAACGTCAACGCGGCGGACGATGAGAAGCGCGCCGAGGTGATTGCCGCCATTTCAACGGCCTGCGGGCAGGCGCACCCCGAGTCCCGGGTGGGCGTGCTTCTGCACTCCCTGGCTTTCGGGACCCTCAAGCCGTTCGTCGCGCCCGAGCGAGGCGGATCCATCTCCAAGGCGCAGCTCGAGATGACCTCGGACGTCATGGCCCACTCGCTCGTCTACTGGACGCAGGACCTGCTCTACGCGGACCTGCTCTCGCCCGGAAGCCGGATCTTTGCGATGACCTCCGCGGGCGATCACATCGTCTGGCCTTCATACGGCGCGGTGTCGGCCGCCAAGGCGGCGCTCGAGTCTCACGTGCGGCAGCTCGCCGTCGAGCTCGCGCCTCGAGGGGTCGCGGTCAACGCCCTTCGCGCCGGCGTCACGGACACCCCCGCGCTGAGAAAGATTCCCGGGAACGAGGAGATGATCGAGCGGGTCGGCCGCATGCATCCCGCCGGACGGCTCACGCGGCCCGAGGACGTGGCCGGCGCGCTCGTCGCCCTCTGCTCCCCCGGCGCCGGCTGGATCAGCGGGAACGTCATCGGCGTCGACGGCGCCGAGGACGTGGCGGGCGGGCGTTGACCCCGGGATCTCCTCGCATTTGAGCGGTCCTCCGAACTCCTCTCCGGCGGGGTCCGCTTTCGACTTCGTCACGGAGAGGGCGGGCATCCGCGAGCTGCGCCTGCGGTCGAACGGACTGCGCGTCCTTCTTCTCGAGAACGCCGTCGCTCCCGTGGTGACGTTCGCGATCGTGTACCACGTCGGCAGCCGGAACGAAGCCGTCGGACATACCGGCTCGACGCACCTCCTCGAGCACTTGATGTTCAAGGGGACTCCCGAGTACAGCCGGGAGAAGGGCACGGCCATCGCGGCGGTGCTCGAGGCGATGGGCGCCCGGTTCAACGCGACCACCTGGTTCGACCGCACCAACTACTACGAGACGATCCCGTCGGATCAGCTGGAGACCGCGGTCCGCCTCGAGGCGTCGCGGATGCGGGGAGCGCTCCTGCGCGACGAGGACCGCGCGCCGGAGATGACCGTCGTGCGCAACGAGTTCGAGCGAGGAGAGAACTCGCCGTTCCAGGTTCTGTACAAAGACACCTTCGCGGTCGCGTTCCGCGAGCACCCCTACCACCATCCGACGATCGGATGGCGCAGCGACATCGAAGGCGTCACGACGGCGCGCCTGAAGGAGTTTTACGACGTCTTCTACCATCCGAACAACGCGACGGCGATGCTGATCGGCGATTTCACCGAAGCAGACGCCCTCGCGATCGTGGAGAGGCATTTCGGTGTGCTCCCTCCCTCTCCCGCGCCGATCCCGCTCGTGTACACGGTCGAGCCGCCACAGGAAGGCGAACGCCGGTTCATCGTGCGTCGAGCCGGCCAGGTGGCGTGGTGCGCGCTCTCCTGGCGCACCGTCGAGGCGGTGCACTCGGACACTCACGCGCTGGCCGTCCTGGGAAACGTCCTCGGCGGCGGTCTCACGTCGCGGCTCTATCAGGCTCTGGTCGAGAAGAGCCTCGCGCTTTCCGTGACCGTGGTTCCATGGCAGCTGCGGGATCCGGCGTTGTTCTCCGTGTTCGCGCCCGTGCGCCCCGGCGTCGAGCCCGCCGCGGTCGAATCCGTCATCCGCGAGGAGGCCGCCCGCGTCGGGCGGGACGGCGTCACGGAAGCGGAAGTCGAGAAGGCG
>JBBRDK010000096.1:0-14356 GCA_038203955.1 Thermoanaerobaculia bacterium
CGCGCCGCCACGCCGCAGAGGGCGAGGCCGGTGACGATCAGGAGCGCCGAAAGGAGCCGCCGGGTCCGCATGCCGCCTCCTCAAACCGGAGGCTGCGAAGAATAATCCGTCCCGGGCGGGCCGCGGGCGGGCGGCGGGGAACGATAGACTGCCCGCAGCGGGCCTCCGCGGCCCTCCCGGCGCGGGAATCGCCGGGCTCGCGGGGACGTTTTGATGTCGGGCGGATGCGCCCACAAGGAGCGAATGACATGGCGCAAGGATTCGACATGACCCCCTCCTCGGCCTTCACGACGACCACCGTCGCGAGCGCCGAACGGGTCACCGCGTTTCTCCGAAAAGTGTACGGCTGGATGTTCGTGGGCCTCGGGGTCACGGCCGCGGTGGCGTTTGCGGTCGCGAACTCGAGCGCCGCGGCGGTCCTCGCGGCCAACCGGATGCTCTTCTTCGGCCTCGT
The DNA here is from genome assembly GCA_038203955.1 of Thermoanaerobaculia bacterium. Taxonomy (GTDB): domain Bacteria; phylum Acidobacteriota; class Thermoanaerobaculia; order UBA5066; family Gp7-AA6; genus JALYUA01. Next base: position 455 of record JBBRDK010000096.1, read on the forward strand.
GATCGCCGAGCTCGGTCTCGTCTTCTTCCTGTCGGCCCGGGTCGCGAAGCTGGCGCCTTCGACGGCCGCCGGCCTCTTCCTCGCCTACTCGGCCTTGAACGGTGTGACGCTCTCCATGATCCTGCTGATGTACACCGGGACATCGATCGCGACGACGTTCGTCGTGACCGCCGGGATGTTCGGCGCGCTCGCGCTCTTCGGCACGGTCACGCGCCGCAGCCTCGCCGGCGTCGGCCAGTTCGCGTTCATGGGCCTGATCGGCCTCATCCTGGCGAGCCTCGTGGGGATGTTCCTGCACAGCGCCGGGCTGCAGTTCATCATCTCGGTCGTCGGCGTCATCGTGTTCACCGCGCTGACCGCGTGGGACGCGCAGCGGCTGAAGCAGTGGGCGGTGGCGACGCCCGAGGGGCAGACGGGCTCTTACGCGGTGGTCGGAGCCCTCTCGCTGTACCTCGACTTCATCAACCTGTTCCTCTTCATGCTCCGGTTCTTGGGCGGCGGCCGCCGGAACTAAAGACTGCCGCGCGTCGAGAGGAGAACGGGCGGGGAAACCCGCCCGTTCTTGTTCTGGGCCTTCCGCACAGTTCGGGGTTAGGGAACTCAGGTTTTCTGACTACCTTCGTTCAAGAGGCGGAGATATCCCTCGTAGGCAAAGAGCCTGTTGCGTCGTCGTCCCGTCAACTCCCGGGCGATGCCGAGTTGCGATAGGAGTTCCATACTCGAGGAGGCGGTCGGAAAGGACAAGCCGCTCCTCCGTCTCACTTCTTGCATTGACGTAATGGGCCGAGCCTTGAGCGCCTCGTGCACTCGCATCGCGGAGCCCGCCTTGCGACCGCGTCCCGAGATTTTGTCCCGGTCCTCCCGGAACAGATTTGTCAAACGCTCGGCTGTGGAGAGCGCGCCCTCGGCGGTGATCCTGACCCCTTCGAGAAAGAAGGCGAGCCACGCTTCCCAGTCGCCATCCCGCCGCACGTCATCGAGAAGGGCGTAGTACGTGGAGCGGTTCTCCTTGAGGAAGAGGCTCAAGTAAAGAAGGGGCTCTCGAAGAACGCCCGAGCTGCACAGAAGAACCGTGATGAGAAGCCGGCCGACGCGCCCGTTGCCATCCAGAAACGGTTAACCCCCTACGAGCGGCATTCTGGCGACGCCGGCGTCGGCTGCGGCCGCTGCCGGGGCGGGCTCATCGGGCTCCTTCTCCGTCTCGCCGGGGTTGCGGAAGAGGTTCGCCTCGACGCCGTACTGACGGTTGTAGAGATCCGCGTAGCGTCCGCCCCGCGCGAGCAGCACCTCGTGCCGTCCCCGCTCGACGATCTCGCCGTCCTCGATTACGAGGATCGTGTCGGCGTTGCGGATCGTCGAAAGCCGGTGGGCGATGACGAACGTCGTACGTCCGCGCATCAGCTCGGAGAGCCCTTCCTGGATCAGCGCCTCGCTCTCGCTGTCGAGCGACGAGGTCGCCTCGTCCAAGATCAGAATCCGCGGGTCGGCGAGGATCGCGCGTGCGATGGCCACGCGCTGCCGCTGCCCTCCGGAAAGCTTGATGCCGCGCTCGCCCACGATCGTCTCGTACTTGTCCGGCATCTTCTCGACGAAGTCGTCGCAGCGCGCGATCCGTGCCGCGCGAAGGACCTCCTCGTCGGAGGCATCGGGCCGCGCGTAGGCGATGTTCTCGAGCACCGTGCCGTCGAAGAGGAAGTTGTCCTGCAGCACGACGCCGAGCTGGGCCCGGTAGTCGGCCAGGCGCACGTCCTCGAGGTCGCGGCCGTCGATCAGGATCTTTCCGCCGGTCGGCCGGTAGAAGGCGGCGACGAGGCCGATCATCGTGCTCTTTCCGGACCCGGAAGGCCCGACCAGCGCCGTCGATGTCCCGGGCTCCGCCACGAAGGAGATGCCCTTCAGAACGGGAACGCCCTTTTCGTACTCGAAGGTGACGCGGTCGAACTCGACCCGGCCTTCGATCCGCGCGAGGGGGTGCCGCCGCGCATCGTCCGCGTCCTCGGTCAGCTCGTTTCGGACCTCGCGAATGCGTTCGAGTCCCGCGAACGCCTCCGTGATCTGGCTGCCGATCGAGACGATCTGGACGACGGGGCCCACGAGGAGGCCAAGGTAGAGGGTGTAGGAGACGAAGGCGCCGATCGTCATGCGCCCGGCCAGGATGTCGTTGGCGCCGATCCACATGATGGCGACGCCGACGATTCCGAGAAGGAGGGTCGAGAACGCGGCGACGGCCGAGAAGCCCGTCATCGTCTTCGCGACGTTGCGGAAGAGGCGGTGCACGCCCTTGGAGAAGACGAGCGCCTCGCGCCGCTCCGCGCGATACGCCTTGACGACGCGCACTCCCGAAAAGGACTCCGTGAGGCGGCCCGACACCTCCGCGTTGATCTTCGACCGCTCCCGGAAGAGCGGCCGGAGCGTCCTGAAGGCGAAGAGCAGCACGAACCCGAACAGGGACAGGACCGCGAGCGCGATGAACGTCAATTTCGAGTTCAGGCGGAACAGGATCGCGAGAGCGAGGACGGCGGTGACGAGGCCGCCGACGACTTCCACGAGCCCCGTGCCCACGAGGTTGCGGATCCCTTCGGCGTCCGTCATCACGCGCGAGAGAAGAGAGCCCACTTTCGTCTGATCGAAGTAGTTGACCGAGAGGCGCCCGACGTGGCGCTGGATGCGGCGCCTCATTTCGGTGATCGACCGCTGCGCCGCCTTGCCAAGCACCTGGGAGATGGAGAACGAGGTCACGCCCTGAACGACCGCCGCCGCGGCGGACGCCCCAACGAGCAGAGGAAGGAGCTCCCGGCGGCCCTTTCCGACGACCTCGTCCAAGAGATAGCGCGGCATCCCCGGGAGAACTAGCCCGGACAGCCGGTTCACGATCAAGAGACCCAGCCCGAGGGCGAGGCGCCCGCGCCGCGCGGCGACGAGCTCTCCCGCGTCCCGGAGAACGACCCGGACGGAGATCTTCTTTTTCTTCTTGTCGTCGTCGGAGGAGGCGCGGCCGCCGCCCCGGCGCGTCTCTCCGCGCGACAGCCGCGACGAAACTCCGCCGCCGAGAATTCCCGGGCGCGCCATCAGGCCCTCCGTCCGGAAAGGGCGCGAACCTCGTAAACGATGCCGTTTTCCAGCTTCATGGGATCAGGGACACAACCTTCCCGGAGGGCCGCGCATTTCGCACGCGGACGCGGCTACCGCCGCCATTCTGGCAAATCCGCGAGTCCCGCGCATGGTGGTACGCGGCGAAGGAGGCTGGGGATTCCGGAAGGGGCTCGCGCGCTGCTCCCTCCCCGCCTCACTTTCGAGCCAGGATGTAGAGCTGCTGGGCTCCCACGCGATACGGGGACCCGTCCGCCGACCCGAACAGGGAGACCACCTCGAGGCCCGCGCTCTCGAGAAACCCGCAGACCTGTGAGGTCGTGTAGATACGGTGGGAGGCGAGGCGGCTGTCCGTTTCCGAGCCCCGGGTGGCCGTGTACCGGTTTTCGATCCTGCCGCGTTGCACGTCGTACCGGTTCTCCGACACGAACCGCATGTCGCCCAGGTCGATCTCGCGCCGTTCGATGAACGCGGGAAGAATCGATTCCGCCACCTTGGAGGCATCGAGCACGAAACGGCCGCCGGGCTCGAGCGTTCGGGCGACCGCGCGCACGAACTCGGCATCCCCTTCGTCGCCGAGGTATCCGAAGCTCGAGCCGGCGCAGAACGCGGCGTCGAACTCGCCGGACCAGGGAAGGTCCCGCATGTCCGACTGGCGCCACGTGACCTGCGCGCCTTCGCGGTCCGCGTCGCGCCGGCCGGCCGTCAGGAAGTCGGAAGAGAGATCGACCGCGGTGACCCGGTGGCCTCTTCGCGCCAGCGCCCGCGCGAGCCGCCCGTCACCGCACGGCACGTCGAGGACCCGTGAAGCGGGAGCGAGCTCGAGCCGCGCTTCGAGAAAATCCGCTTCGAGAGCCGTGTGCGCGGGCGGCACGACCGCCCGCCAGAAATCGACCATCAACCCGGAGAAGAAGCCGTTCCACCAGTCGGGAGGAGCGTTCATTGGATTGTCATCCTTCGTCGAGAAAACGCGGGCAGCGCCGCGCGGCGCCCGCGCGGCTTATCCGGACGGGCGTGTGCCGCTCGCGCTTTGAGAAGACGAGCGGCGGCTGCTCTGGTTTTCTTTCCGCGGGCCCGTGAGGGTCGCGGCTCGATCAGAGGACGGCGGTCATAGGCTCCGGGAAGAGTAGCCGCGGCCGCCGGAACCGTCAACCCGGCCGATCCGAGGACAGCCGGGCGTACACGTCGGGATCCGTGATCTCCATGAACCGCTCCGGATGGGCCAGCGGCTGAAAGCCCGCTTTCGCGTAGAGGGCGTGCGCGTCTCTCGTCGCGAGCATCCAGCGGCGCAGATTCTGGAGGTCGGGATGCGCGCGAATGGTCTCCATCAACCACAGGGCGAGGCCGCGTCCGCGCCACGCCTCGAGGACGTAGACGTCGGCGAGATAGGCGTAGGTCGAGCGATCCGTGACGACCCGGGCGAAACCGATCTGCCGGCCCTCGTGGAGCATCGCAAATGAGATCGAGCCGGCGATCGAGCGGTCGACGAACTCGCGCGGGACGCCGCTCGCCCAGTAGGAGCGGCCGAGGAACTCGTGCGCCGCGGCCGCATCGACGCGGTCCGGGTCCGTCGAGATCGTGAATTCTCCCCGCGTCCACTCCGTCAATGGCGGGCGGAGCGCCCGCGCGCCGGCAATGAGCAGACCGGCGGGCAGGAAGAGGAGCCAGAGGAGGGAAACGGGCAGGACGGCCACGCCGGCGGCGGCGAGAGCCGCGAGCGACCAGCCGGGCCAGCCGGTTCGCGGCCGCAGCTCTCCGCGCGCGAGCGCCGCGCCGAGCATCGCGAGCGGCGCGGAAAACGCCAGGAGCCAGAACCAGAGCTGCCGGTTGGAGTGCAGTGAGAGCGCGTTGAGGACACCGGCCCGGGCGATCGAGAGGAGCGGGCCGCGGCCGAGCCAGGCTCCCAGGGCCGCGTGCAGCGCCGCGATCGCGAGCAGGAGCCTTCCCGCCAGGCGGGTCATCAGGGCGCCTCCGCGAGCGCGCCGCCCGCGGCGCGGATCCCCGGCGGCTCGACTATCCGTATCCCCCGCGGCGGATCCTCCACGGCCGCGAGGAGGGCGCCCACCATCTCGGGGAGCGTCACCAGGCCGAGCCGCCGCGCCCCGTCCCGCGTCGCGGGCAGCCTCTCGAGGAGCCGGTAGAAGGGAAGCAGGGCGAGCGGCCACCGGTGCCCGGGCCCGAGGACGTACCAGGGGCGCAAGAATGTCGCGGGGATCTTCGTTTCCGAGATCAGCCGTTCGCCTTCGGCGCGCGTCTCCTGGTACGCCTTCATGACGGGCGCGGGGCGGGCGACGCTCACGTACACGAAGTGACGGATTCCGGCGATTCGAGCGGCCTCTGCGGAGGCGCGGACGGAGGCTAAGTCGACCGAGCGAAACGCCGCGGCCTTCGCGGGCGACGGATGCGCGACCCCGAGCAGCTGGACGAACGTGCCGGCCGGCGGGATCCTGGCGGAGAAGCTCGCCGCGTCGAACGGATCGCCGACCTCGACCTCGCAGCCCGCGGGGACTTTGCTCTCCGACGCGGGCCGCACCAGGGCGCGAACGCGGTGTCCTCGCTGGAGAAGAGAGGCGATGAGCGGGCGGCCCACGTATCCGGTCCCGCCCGTCACGAAGACCCCCCGCCCATAACGCCATTTTCTCCCATCACTTACCCGGCAGGGCGCGGCCTTTGCAATCTCCGCCGGTCGCGTTCACGAGGAGAAGACACCATGGCCACGATGCTCGCGGGAAAGCACCTCAAGCGCTACAAGGACCTCGCCTGGCTTCTCGTCAAGTACGGCCGGTCGGATCTCGTCAGCGGCTTCGGAATCGAGGGAGAGCTTTCTCCGGAGGAGCGCCCGGCGCCGTCGCCCCTCGCCGACGAGCTGGCCGACGATCTTGAACGGCTGGGGCCGACCTACATCAAGCTCGGGCAACTCCTCTCGACGCGCGCCGACTTTCTACCGCCCGCCTACATCCAGGCCCTCGCGCGCCTTCAGGATCGGGTCGAGCCGTTCTCGTTCGGAGACGTCGAACGCATCGTCGCGGAAGAGTTGGGCATTCGGATCTCGAAGGCCTTCTCGGAGTTCGAAGCGACGCCGGTCGCGGCGGCCTCTCTCGGGCAGGTCCACCGGGCGAAGCTCCGCGACGGCCGCGCCGTGGCCGTGAAGGTGCAGCGACCCGGAATTCGGGAGCGCATCGCGGACGACCTCTCGGCGTTTCTGGAGCTGGCGAAGTTTCTCGACAAGCACTCCGACAGTCTCGGAAGGTTCAAGCTCCAGGAGACGGTCGAGGAATTTCAGAAATCGCTCGCCGCCGAGCTCGACTACCGCCAGGAGGCGGGCAACCTCGCGAGGCTCGCGGAGAACCTGGCGGAATTTCCGTCCATCTTCGTCCCGCAACCGGTCGCCGACTACACGACGACGCGGCTGCTCACGATGGAATACGTGGACGGATGCAAGATCACGGACCTCGCACCCGTGGTGCGCATGGAGCTCGACGGCGGCGCGCTCGCCGATGAGCTCTTTCGCGCATACCTCAAGCAGATCCTGATCGACGGGTTCTTCCACGCGGACCCCCATCCGGGCAACGTCTTCATCACCGAAGACCGGCGAATCGCCCTGCTCGACCTGGGGATGGTGGCGCGCATCGCTCCCGGCATGCAGGAGTCGCTCCTGAAGCTTCTGCTGGCCGTCTCGGAAGGCGATTCCGACCGGGCCGCGCAGCTCGGGGCGGCGATCGGACGTCAGCGCGAGGACTTCGACCCGGACGCCTTCCGCCGGCGCGTGGCGGACCTCGTCGGCGCCTACCAGTACACCTCTCTCGGAGACCTGCGGATCGGCCGCACCCTCCTGGAGCTCGCCACCGCCTCCGGGGAGGCAGGGCTGCAGCTGCCGACCGAGCTCACGCTCTTATCCAAGGCCCTCCTGCAGCTGGACGAGATCGGCCGGACGCTCGACCCGGAGTTCGAGCCGAACGGAGCGATCCGCCGTCACGCCTCGGAGCTCCTGCGCAAGCGCATGCTCAAATCCGCGTCGCCCGGGCATCTGGCGACGGCGCTTCTCGAGGCGAAAGAGTTCGCGGAGAAGGTTCCCGGCCGCGTGAACCGCGTCCTCGATCTCGTCGCCAACAACGAGCTGAAGCTCCACGTCGACGCGATCGACGAAGCGGAGCTCATCGGCGGACTCCAGAAGATCGCCAACCGCATCGCGATGGGCCTGGTGCTGGCGTCCCTGATCGTCGGCGCGGCGCTTCTCATGCAAGTGCCGACCACCTTTCGCCTTCTCGGTTACCCCGGGCTCGCGATGCTGTTCTTCCTCTCCGCCGCGGCGGGAGGATGCGCGCTGATCCTCTCGATCCTCTGGAGCGACCGGAAACCGGGGCGCCGCGCCGCGCGGACCACGAAGTCGTAGGAGCGCAGGTATAGTCGCCCGGCGATGAGATTCTTGATCCGGCTGCTGATCAACGCCGCCGCCCTGTGGGTCGCGACGAAGATCGTTCCCGGAATCTCCGCCTCCGGGGACCCGGTCACGTTTCTGGCGGTGGCCCTCGTGTTCGGGCTCCTGAACGCGCTGGTCCGGCCCGTCGTGACAATGCTGACGTGCCCTCTTCTGATCCTGAGCCTCGGCCTCTTCACCTTCGTGATCAACGCCTTCATCCTCTGGCTGACGAGCGCCGCGGCCACCCGGTTCGGCCTCGGATTTCACGTCTCGGATTTCTGGTCGGCGTTCTGGGGCGCTTTGGTCGTGTCGATCGTGAGCGTCTTGCTCTCGATCTTCGTGAGCGAGCCCGACCCGCGGCGCCCCTAGGAAATACCGGGCCATGCTCGGCCAGGCGCTCTCCCTCTTCGGCGCGGGAGTGGTCCTCGTCGCCTACGCGATGAACCAGATGGGAAGGCTCGACCAGCGCGCCTATCCCTACCTGCTGCTGAATCTGGTCGGAGGGGGGATCCTGACGTTCTTCGCGGTGCGGGCCCGCGATCCGGGCCTGATGCTGATGGAGGGCTCCTGGGTCCTGATCAGCCTGGCGGGGATTTTTTTCGCCGCGCGGAGGAAGAAGAAATAGCTGTCAGCTCTCAGCTCTCAGCTGTCAGCTCTCAGCTGTGTCCGAATACCGCCTACCGCCTCCCGATCCTGAAACAGGTGCGCGATGCTGTTGGCGTAGTACTCCAGCACGGGCAGCTCCGCGGGCACGGGAGTGAAAAGCCCTCCGGAATCGAGGACCAGGTGGCGCAGCGTGAGCATGCGGAGACCGACGTCGATCGCATAGTCCTGATCTTTGCGCGGGACGTACACGTGGGCGCCGCGAGCCTCGAGCTCTCGCATCTCTCCGAGCACCTCGGCCTTCAGCTCGAGCTCGCTCCAGGTCCGGCTCGGATCGCAGACGAAGGCGCGCGCCGCCAGGGAGACCGGGACTGCCGGAATGACCCGCGCGATCGAGAGCATCAGGTGCTCGGCGAGCTCCGTCACGCGCGCGAACCGCGTCTCGCGATCGAGGCGCCGGGGATCGAGGCCGCGCTGCGCCGCGTACGCCTTCAGCGAGACGGGGGAGCCGAAGTTCACGCAGGCGTAACCGAAACGGTGCCACCGGTTGCTCGCCATCAGGGCGAGATTGCGGCCCACGAAGCGCAGGGTGTTCCACGCCGTCTCGAGAGCGCCGGGCCGCTCCGCGGAAGGACTGCGGTCCGCGAGCAGCGTCCGGTCTTCGAGCGTTCGGTCGTAGTTGATCCCGACCGGGACGAAAACGATGTCCCGTTCGCCGTCCGGGTCGAACGACCGCACCATGTAATCCAGGATCCCGACCTTCGGTGGCCGCAGCCGCCCGTCTCTCGAGAGCCCGCCCTCGGGAAAAACGGCCTGAGTCACGCCGGCCTCGGTCGCCATCGTCACCCAGCGCTCGAGCACCTTCCGGTAGAGCGCGTCCCGCGAGTTGCGCCGGACGAAGTACGCGCCCATCGCGCGGACGAGCTGCTGGAGAGGCCAGATCCGGGCCCACTCCCCGACCGCGTAGGACAGCGCCGCCTTCTCCGCGGCGAGGTAGCCGACGAGGACGTAGTCCATGTTGCTGCGGTGGTTGATCAGAAAGACGACCGTCGACTTTGGCGGAATCCGCGCCAGGCCCTCCTCGTCGGAGTAGCCGAGCCGGACCCGGTAGAGGAGGCGCGCCACGTTTCGGGCGAGCGAGTATCCGATCCGGAAGTAGGCGTAGGCGTTGAAGCTCGGAACGATCTCCCGCGCGTACACGGCGACTCTATCCATGACGACCGTTCGAGGCATGTCGCCCGCGCGCGCGAAGGCATCGGCCGCCTCCTGTACTTCCGGGTCGTAGAGAAGCCGGTCGATCAGGACTTCCCGCTTCGTGAGCTTGAACGGCGGGATCTCGATCTTCAGCCGCGTATTGATCTCTTCGAGCACCCGGTTGACCCGCCGGCGAAGAACCCAGCGCACGCTCGGCAGCAGAAGGCGGTCGAGCGCCGCCCACACTGCCAGAAGGACGACGATGACGCCGAGCCAGAGGGGCATGGTCAGGGTGCGACTCATGACGTGTGCGGCCGGAAGAAAAGGCGGGGGACCGAGGGGCCCCCCGCCGGAATCAGATCAGAAAGCGTAGCCGGTGCGTACGTAGACGTAACGGCCGTTGAACCCGTTGGGCGCGTTTCGGGGATACGTGAAGATGCCGTTATTGGCGTTGATCGTTATGTTCCTGTCCGGGAAGCTGTCGAAGAGATTCTGTGCTCCGACGGCGATGTTCGCGCGCCCCAGCCGGTAGGATGCTTCGAGGTCGAAGACCCACTGGGCGCCGAAGGTCTGATCCGTGTTCAGCGCCGAGCTGTCGATGCTGCAGTAGGTGCCGTATCGGCTCGCTCGCACGTTGGCGCCGAAGTCGCCGCTGCGCCAGTCGGTGGTCAGCCGCAGATTGTCCTTCGGCTGCCCGCAGATGAGGATCTTCTGTTCCCGGCGGTCGAATAGGACTGACTGGAACGCGGCCAGCTGGGGGGGGGTCGCGCTGATCCTCGTGATCTTGTTCTGCGAGTGCGCGTACGCCGCCTGGAACCGGAGGACGCCCGCGCTGTGCAGGTCCGCCTTCGCATTGGCGGTGAGCTCAAACCCCTCGGTCGAGGTGTCGGTGGCATTCGTGAAGAATCGCGCGCCGTTGGCATTGAACGGGGCGAGGATGGGGGCCAGGCTCGGGTCGTTGAAGTTGCCGGAGAGAATGACCCGGTTCTTGATCTTGATGTGGAAATAGTCGGCGGTGAAGTCGAAGGCGCTCGTCGGGGAAAGAACGAAACCTCCGCTGTAGTTCACGGAGTCTTCGGGCCGCAGATCCGTGGCGCCGAGAGCGCGGGCGAGCGGGCTGTTGACCCGGAAGTGCCCCACGTCGAATGGAATGAACACGCCGTTGATCGGGATGAAGTTCGTGCTGATCGCCGAGAAGTCGGACTGTCCGAGCGAGGGGGCGCGAAACCCGGTCGAGGCGGCGCCGCGAAAGACCAGCTGTTTGGTGGCTTCGATCCGGGCGGTGAGCTTGGCGTCCTTGGTGTTGCCGAAGTCCGTGAAGTGCTCGAAGCGGCCGGCGAGCCCGAGCCGGAGGAACGGGAGGACGTTGGCTTCGAGGTCGACATAGCCTGCATAGCTGCTTCTGGAGTCGTCGACCTCGTTGGAGGGCCCGAAGCCGGGAAAGACCTGTGAGCGGGCAGGGGCCCCGTTGCCATACTGGTCGAGGGAGGGGCCGGCGATGTAGGAATTCAACTCGCCCCGGTGCTCCTGGTAGTTCTCGCGGCGGAACTCGGCGCCGACCGCCACGTTCAACGGTCCGGCGAGCCCCACCTCGAGCTCGCGCGTGACATCGAGGTTCGAGACGAACTGGTTGAACTCCAACGCCCCGGCGTAAAAGCTCGTCTGGTTGGGCGGGATCGTGGGACCGAGAGAGACGTTCAGGCTGTGGGTCACGTTGAAGTCGAACCGGTCGTGGCCGTACTGGGCGGAGATGTCCCAGAACCACTTTTCGGCGGCGACCCCGCGCATGCCGACGGTCCCCGAGTAATCGACGATCTTCGGCTCGATGAGCGGCAGAAATCCGAGCGGGTAGATGCTCGGCCAGTTCCTCGCGTCGAGTCCTGGGCGGTAGTTGCCGCCATGGACGCCGTCCCGGCGGCTCGCTCCGCCGAAGATGTAGAAGTTCGTCGTCCCGTCGTCGTTGACGGGAACCGAGCCGTTCACAAAGCCCAGGATGTCCCGTTCCTCCGCGTCTCCATAGTGGAAGCTCGGCTGCGGGACGGCATTGTGGCCCCCGTCTCCCTTCACGATCTGGTCGCGGGGATCGTTGCCCGCGCGATTGGTCGCGTTGCGCTTGCGGTACTCGCCCGTGAAGTTCAACCCTCCTCGGCCGAGCTTGACTCCGACGTTGCCCGAGCCGTCGAACACCTCGCCGTCCGAGTGCGTCGTCGTGCCTCCCGTCAGGCCGAGCTCGAGAGGAGTGATGCCGGACTTCAGAACGATGTTGATGACGCCCGCGATGGCGTCGGAGCCATACTGTGCCGCCGCGCCATCGCGCAGCACCTCGATCTTCTCGATCGCGCTCGCGGGAATTGCGTTCAAGTCGACGCCCGTGGACCCCCGCCCGACGCTGGTGTTCACGTTCACCAGGGCACTCGTGTGGCGGCGCTTGCCGTTGATCAAGACCAGCATCTGGTCCGGTCCGAGGCCGCGCAGCGTCGCCGGACGGACGGAATCCGTCCCGTCGGCGATCGTCGGGCGTGGGAAGTTGAAGGAGGGAGCGATCGACTCGATGATCTGCGCGGTCTCGGCGCTTCCCGAGGCCGTCTCGATCTGCTGTGCCGAGATCACATCGACGGGCACGGCTTTCTCGGCGGCGGTTCCCTGCGCGCGCGAGCCGACCGTCACCTCCTGGGAAAACGAGAGGGCGACGGCGAAGTCCTGCCTCATGGCCCCCGCCGTGATGGGGATCTTAACGACTTTCGACTGCAGGGTGGGTCCTAAGACCCGCACCTCGACGGTCTGTCCCGGCGCGGCGGCGCCCGCCGGGATCGTGATGCTGTAGCGGCCCGCGCGGTCCGTGGTCGCGCTCAACTTGAGCTCCGGGATCGTGACGGTGGCGCTGCCGACGCCGGACCCATCTTCCTGATTGGTGACCCTGCCGGAGATCACCATGTCGCCCTCGGCCGCCAGGACCGGAGCGCACGTCATCAGAAACCCGAAAACGAAAACCAACGCGAGGCCGAGGCAAGCGGGAAACCTTCTCATCGCCCCACCCTCCTTCTCGTTAAAAGAACCGCGCGAGCCTTCTCGTTAAAAGAACCGCGCGAGTTCCGCCGGTGATGGCTCCACGTCCCGCAGGAATTTTCCGGCGGCGCGCCCAGGAGTCCGATGACGGAATTTACGCAGATCTTACAGCGGGGGTTTCACGGCCGTATGCGGAAGACCGGGGGCCGGGGTTTCGCTTGCGATTCAGCTGGACGGACGTCTCGACCCCCCCTTCTCGTGGCCTTAACTCTCAACTCTCAACTTCCCTCACTGGACGCACCCCCGCGCCGCGATACGCCAGACCTCCTCGACCTTGCCCTCGCGAACGGCGTAGACGCGGTCGTGGAGGTTGGTCACGACGCACGCGTGGTTGGGGACGATCGAGACCCTTTCCCCGACGGAGAACCGTTCACCCGCGACGACGTCGATGACCCCGTGCTCCTCGGAGAGCCGCGCGATCCGGCTCGTTCGCCCGATCAGGAATCCATGGCCGCCCGCCCGGGGCCGGAGCCCGTCGGAGGACAGGGTCTTCGAGCCGGCGTCGACGACGGCGCGGTCCGCGGCGGGGACGCTCACGACCGTGGCCTCGATCGTCATGGCGCAATCCTCGATCGTGCCGGTGCGGAGGGAGACCTGGGAGGCGTCGTGGAACACGTAATTGCCCGGGCGGCACTCCGTCACGCCGGGGGCGCCGACCGCGTATCGAGCGGAGGGCGTCGAGCCCACCGACACTTCCGGGACGGGAAGGCCCGCCTCGCGGATCCGGGCCGCCGTTTCCGCGAGGGTCGCGCCCTCGGCGCGGCCGACCGAAGCGACTCCCTCGGGCGAGTCCTCGTGGTACGCGTGGCCCGCGTGCGTGAAGACGCCCCGGAGGAAGAGGCCTGGCAGGCCGGCAACGCGCGCCGCGATTTCGGCGGCCGCCTCCGGCGCGACACCGACGCGGTGCAGTCCGCAATCCACCTTGAGGAGCACGTCGAGCGTCCGGCGCGCGGCCGCGAAGGGCGCCCCGAGAGCCTGAGCCCCGGCGACGCTGTCGACTCCGACCGCGAGCCGGCAGCGGTCGTGGAGCGGCAGGAGCCGCTCCGGTTTCCCCTTCCCGACGACCGGGTACGCCACGAAGATGTCGTCGAAGCCCGCGTCCACGAAGACCTCCGCCTCGGACGTCTTCGCGACCGACAGACCGGACGCGCCGGCCGCGATCTGCATCCGGCCGATCTCCGGGCACTTGTGCGTCTTGGCGTGAGGCCGGAGACGCACGCCCGCCGCGCGCGCCACGTGCGCCATCCTCGCGAGATTGCGCTCGAGGATCGCCAGGTCGATGATCACCGCGGGAGTCGGGAGATCTTGCCTCGCCGTCACGGACGTCCTCCGTCGCCAGCGCGCTCGAAAAACTCGAACGTCATGGAGACGTAGCATAGGGCGAGTCCGCCGCTTGACAGCGCGGCGTCCTGACGCCACTGTTTCCGGAATCCATGACGTCGAGGCGAGCGGCTCCGTGCTTCGTCGTCCCTCCGCACATGCTCCGTTCCATCGCGGAGAACGGCTCGCCCGAGGAACGCCGCGACGCG
>JBBRDK010000097.1:0-14113 GCA_038203955.1 Thermoanaerobaculia bacterium
GCAGGCCGCATCGGGATAGACGTTGTTGTCCACCGCGTACGCCTCGATCGCCGTCGCCAGGGCGCGCATGTCCGACATCGTCCGCTTCTGCTTGCCCCGCTGCACCGCGTTCAACAGATTCGGAATCGCAATCGCCGCCAGGATGCCGATGATCGCGATGACGATCAGCAGCTCGATCAGGGTAAAACCGGATTCCCGCTTCTTCATGGATGCTCCTTAACTTTTTCTGACCTGTTACTTTGACGTTAGGAGGAGCAAGGGCGGGGCCATATGCGCATCATAATAAGATCCTTGTTTACAAGTGTTTAAACGAGCTGTCCGCCGGGCGACACGCCCCAAACTGTCAGGAACGGCGCCCGGGCGGTGACAATTTTTCGCGGGGCATGGCGGCGAACTCCTCCAGGACCTCTCCGAAGAGAAGAACGCCGTTCAGATAGTCCCGGAGGTAGATCCGCTCGTCGTTGCCGTGGCGGCGCGCCATGTCGGTGATGTTCATGGGGATCGGCGAGTATCCGTAAGCCGCGATTCCGGCCCGCCGGAAGTGATTGGACGTCGTCACCCCTCCGAACATAGGCATCGGCCCGAAGGGGATCCCCGGGTACCGGTCGGCGGTCACCCGCCCGAGCAACCGGGTGAAGGGCGTCGGGTAGGGGCTCGCCTCCGTCGCTCCGCTCGAGAAGTCCGTGATGATCTCGACCCCGCGCGCGCGGGCGTCCTTACGGATCGAATCGAGAAACGGATCCGGCGAGACCCCGGGGGGAGTGGAGACGACCACGTAGCCGCGGACCGTCGACTTCGAGGACGGCGGATACGGGTAGATGTCCGACCAGTGCACGCGGGACTCGAGAAAGCTCCCGTACCGATCCGGGAGAATCGCGAGCTCCTTCGGGTCTCGACGAACCCGGTCCAGATGGCGCAGCGGATCCGTATAGGGGTGCGAGAGGTGGTTCGCGAGGATCTGGAAGGCCTCCACGACGTGAGGGTGCGGGGCGACCGGCTCTCCCGGCACCTTCGCCCACGTTTTCGCGAGCTGCTGAAGAGGTTCCGGCCCCGCGGCCTGGAACTGCAGGAGCCCGTATCCGGCCTGGAGGGTCTCGACCCCCCAGTACCGGACGTCGCGGAGGATCATCTCGTTCGTGCCCCCCTCGTTCAACGCCGCCGCCACGCCGGCAAACCACTCCGGGCGGTTCTCAAGCAGCCAGCGGCTTCCCCACTTCTGCCCCCCCTCCTCGTCCGCTTCGCCGAGAAAGAGGATGTCGGACTGGGGCACGATCCGGTTGCGTTTCAACTGCCGCATCGCGAGCGCCTGGGCGAGGCCGAGAGCCTTCATGTCGAACGTGCCCCGGCCGTAGAGGAATCCCTGCCGGATCTTTCCCTCGAAGGGCAGGGCGTCCTTCCAGAGCGTCGGGTAAGCGTCCGCGACGTCGACGTGGTTGACGAGAAGGAGCGCTCCCTCGCGGCTGCGGCCCGCCAGGCGCGCCAGGATGTTGCAGCGGCCGGGCGACGGACAGACGATCTCCGTCGGAATCCCGTCGCACTCGAAGAACCGCCGCAGGAACTCGACGCCCTCCGCCTCCCCTTTGCCGTCCGTCGTCTCGATCCGGACGTAGTCGCGCAGCAGGCGCACGGGCTCCTCGCGGAGCCATTCCTCCGGCTTGCGCTTGAGATCCGCCTCGACGGCGGGCGTCATCACAGCGGGCGGGCTCTTGCGGCAGGCGGAAACGCCGAGCGCGGCCGTGAGCAGAACGAGGGCGGAAAACCGCCGGCCCGTCACGCCGCCGCCTTCCGTCGGGCCGACAGGGCGAAGATCCCGGCGATTCCGGCGAGATAGAGCGCGGGACCCCACCGCGACAGGCGGCCGCCCGGAACGCGCTCGCGCCAGTCGATGCGATGCGAGCCGGCCGGCACGGCGACGGCGGAGAACGCCACGTCGGCCGGAACGACTTCCGCCGGACGCCCGTCGATCGAGACGTCCCGGAACGGGAAGAAGCCGCGGACGACGAAGAGCCAGGCGGGCGCCGGAGACCGGGTGTCGAACGTCAGACGTTCCGGGCTGTGCTCGAGGATCCGGACCGATCCCTCGCCGGCGGTCCCCCGCGCTCTCCGGCCGGACTCCACGACGATCTCCCCCGGCGCCAGCTGCCCGAGAAGCGCGAGCGCCGAGACGCCGTTGTCCGCCTCGAACCAGCCGCGGGCCAGGCGGATGGTCGGAAACGCCCGCTCGTGCTCGTCCCAGATCTGGAGGGCGTCCCCGCCCGCGGGACGGTAGCCGGAGAAAGGCTCCTGGTCGCGATACCGGATGCCCCAGCGCAGGCCGAGGCCTCCCCAGAAATTCGCCGAGTCCTTGTAGCTGGCCGCGATCGCCGCCGTCTTTCGCAGCGTCTCCAGACGGGAAAGGTCGCCGCCGTCGAAATCGTAGTTGAAGACCGTTCCGCGCCCCCAGAGCGCGTGCGCGTACTGATCCCAGCTGCGCCGCGTGAATCCGAGCTGGTAGGGGTCGGCCGACACCTGGGCGCTTTCGATGGCGGAGGGCTTCTGATAGGACGACTCGCCGAGCGTCGCGTACAGCCGGTCCGGATCGCGCTTCGAAAGCCAGCGGTCGAAGGGCGTCGGAGCGAGAATTTCCTCCTGCCGGGTCGTCAGCGCGATGCGGCGGCTGGCGAGAATCGGAACCGCGGTCAGAAGGAGCAGCGCCACCGCGAGCCCGGCGGGACGCCGCCGCGCGACTTCCACGGCCACCAGGGTCGCCATCCACAGCAGGCCGCCCTCGGCGAGCGCCGTCGGGAGATGCGCTCCGGCCACGAGCGAGAAGCGGCTCTCCGCGCCCACGGCCGCCGCGGCGAACCGGCCCGTCGCCCCCGGAAAGAGAGCGGCGGCGCCGGCGGCCAGGGCCACCGCGCCGCCCGCCGCGAGGATCCATCGCTCCGCGCGGGCGCCGACGCGGTACTCATCGAACGCGGCCGCCGCCAGGACGGCGAGCGACAGCACGAGCCCGACCGCAAACTTTTCCGGATACCGCAGCGGAAGCGGCGAGCCGACCTGGTTCCACGCCATCGGCCAGAGGCTGGGGGGAACCGCGATCGCGAGCGTCACCAGAAACAACGCCCGACCGAATCGCACGCCGGGTTTCCGGGATCGCCGCAGCCGCACGAGCGCGATCAGGGCGAGGGCTCCGGGGTAGAGGCTCGCGAAGAATCCGATCTGCTTGTTGCGGAACACGGGCCAGCCCCAGACGTAGTTGGGGTCCATGTCCCACGTGTTGCCGAACGGAAAGGGCACGACGAGCTCCAGGAGCCGGAAGGGCGAGATCGAGTAGAGAAACACCTCGCCGAGCTTCATGCCGAGCACGCTCCGGTTGGTGAAGGGGATCCAGAGCGCCGCCGCGAGGATCTGGGGAGCCGCGAGAAGCGCGCCGAGGACGAGACCCGCGGCGACGGCGCCGAGCCCCGCCTTCTGGCGCGGCACCTCCGTCTCGAACGCCAGCCAGAGCGCGCAGCAGAGCAGGACCAGCACCGAGCTGAAGACGTCGCCGATCGAGAACGCCAGCCCGAAGAGGAGAGAAAGACCGAGGACGCGTCCCGCCCACCGGGAAGGCCGATGAAGCGCCCAGAGAAACCACGGGAGGATCGCCATGCCGGGCTGGATGTTGGTGAAGATGACCTCCGACACCATCACGCCCGACAGTGAATACGTCACGGCGCCGACCCAGGCGGCCGCGGCGGACAGGCCGAGGCCGTGGAGGAGGAGGATCATGCCCGCCCCGGCGATCAGGTGATGCAGCACGGGGTAGATCCGCATCGCCACGGGAAAGGGAAGCGCCGAGAGAAGCGGCCGCACCGGGTAGAGCGCCCCCGCGTTGGGATTGCCCAGCAGCGGACGCCCGCCGGAAATGTCCGAAAACCAGACAGGGACCCGGCCGCGCGACCACGCGTCGTGGATCGCGTGCTCCACGGGGAGGTGGTATCCGGGCATGTCGCGGCCGGTGAAGCTCCGGTGGCGGAGGAGGGGATCCGAGTAGACCGCGAGAAGGAGGAGCGCGAAGCCGATGATCGGAAGCGCGCGCACGAAGGGCGATGCCGCTCGCGACGGATCCAACTCTTCCGATCTCACGTGGTCGAGTTAGCATAGAGGATCGACGAGGAAAGACCAAACGAGGCGCGGTCCGCGCGCGCGGCGATCCTCGTCCTCGCGATCGCGGGAGCGGCGGCCGCCGCGCGGCTATGGCTCCTCTTCGCGCGGCCGCTGTGGCACGATGAGCTCTTCACGGTGTGGGCTTCGCGGCTCTCCCTCCCCGCCCTTCTCGACGTCCTGCGCCGCGACTCGGGGCCGCCCCTCTTCTACCTTCTCGAAAAGCCGGTCGTTCGCCTCGCCGAGGCCTTCGCGTGGCCCGACGCCCTCGCCCGCCTCCCGTCGTGGATCGCGGCTCTTCTCCTCGGGACGTGCGCCCTCTCCCTCCCGCGCGGTTCGTCCCGCCGGACGTTCGCGCTCCTGTGCGCCGCCGCTCCCCTCCTGCTCCTCTACGGCGCCGAAGCGCGCGCCTACGCGCTGCTCGCCCTGCTCGATCTCCTCGTCTTTCTTCTGCTCCTGCGCGGCGAGGAGACGCCCGCGCGGATCGCGGTCGGAGGGGCCGCGGCGGCGGGGGCGCTCGCGACGCACTCGCTCGCCATTCTCTTTCTGGGGGCGGCGTTCTTCCTCGCGGTCGCGCGCCGGCGCTGGCGTTCCGCCGCCGGGATCGCCGCCGCCGGCGTCCTCTTCTCGCCGTGGATCGGGGTGCTGCTCGCGCAGCCGCGGGCGGCCACCGCGTGGATTCGCGAGCCCCTCCTTCTTTCGGGCTGGGGATTCCTCTCCGCGCTGGGCGGCGCGGGCCGGCTCGCGCCCAACTTCGGAGCCGCGCTGCCCGCCGCGCTCGTCGCGGCCGGCGCCTTTCTGGCCGCGGCGGCCGCGTTCTTCACGCTCCGCTCGCGCGACGCCGATGCCCGCGCGGCGGCGGCGGTGGCGCTCCTGACGCTGGGGGCGGTCGCCGTTCTCTCCCTGTTCCGACCGGCCGCGTTCGCGGGACGCACCGAGACGGCGGTGATCGGCGTCTGGCTGTGGGGCGTCGCCGCGGCGGCCGGGAGCGGACGCGCCGCGCGGGCGTGCGCGATGGGCATCGCCGCCGTCGGCGCCGCCTCGGCCGCCGTGATCCTCGCGTCGCCTCTTCCCCGCTCGCCCTCCGCGGACGTGGTCGCCGCGGTGGCGTCGAAGATCGCGCCGGGTGACGCCCTCGTGGCCGGGGCCGGCTTCTACCTGCCGGCGCGGCTCGCCGCGGACCGGGGCCGTCTTCGCGGCGCCGTCGAGGCCTATCCCGCGGAGATCGCCCTGCACCCGGGCTGGTTCGAGCCGCGCGCTCCGGAGGATTCCGACGTGGCGGCCCTGGAGCGCTCCCTGTCCGCCGCCCCGCCCGGCCGGCGGACTTACCTGCTCCTTCATCCCTATCAGGAGAGCCCTGCCCTGGCGCGAATGCTCGCGGCGTACGGCACGGCCCGCGTCGTCACCCGGCTGCCGGAGGCTTCCCTGATCCTCTTCGTGAAACTGAAAACTGAGGACCGAAAACTGAAAACTGAGGACTGAGACTCTCTTCAGTCTCTCCGCGCGATCGCGAGCAGCGACAGGCCGTAGGCCGGCGGGGACTTCTCCTCGCGCCGGAGGAGAGGCAGGACGAGCGAGAAAGCGCGAAGCTGCCCGCGCGGCAGGACCTTGCGCTTCAAGACCCGCCCATTCAGCCACCACCCGAACACGCCGGGACGGTTGACGAACCGGCAGTCCTCGATCGAAAACCCCGCGTTCTTGAGCTTCGCCTCGAGGTCGGGCTTCTCGTACCGGCGGAAGTGGAGGAGGTGCTCGTCGAGCGTTCCATAGATCCGCTGCAGCGCGGGGACTAAGAGGGCCAGCCGTCCGCCGGGCTTCAACAGGGCGTGCATGTCGGCGAGCGTGGCCTGGTCCTGCTCGATGTGCTCGAGGACGTTGCAGCACACGATCGTGTCGATCTCCATCGCCTGGAGCTGTGCGCGGACCGGCGGCGCCAGGGGAAACTCGTAGGACGCGACCCGGACGCGCGGGTCTTCGCGGAAGACGCCCTTCAGGTACTCGACCGCGACGGGGTCGAGGTCCGAGGCGACGACGAGCTCGCGGCCTTCGTCGCCGTCCTGCGCGATGTGGCGCGTCAGGTTTCCGAATCCGGCGCCGATCTCGAGCACGCGCCGCCCGATGGCGCCGCGGAAGCGATCCACGATCCACCGGTTGTAGGGCTCGAGCTTCGCCATCCGCGCGAGCGTCACGTGGCCGACGTTCGTCGCGTCCTCGGTTTCGCGCACGCCGTGGCGCACGATCGTCGCGAGAGCGGAGAACCCGTCCTTCCAGCCGATCTTCTTGCCCTCCTCGTACGTGCGTCCGTAGTACGAGATGGGCACCTCGTAGATCCGGTATCCGCGCCGGGCGACCTTCGCGGTGATCTCGGGCTCGATGCCGAACCGGCGCGACTCGATCGAGATCGACTGGATGACCTCGCGGCGGAACATCTTGTAGCAGGTCTCCATGTCGGTCAGGTTCAGGTTCGTGAACATGTTGGACGCGAGCGTCAGCATGCGGTTGCCCACCGTGTGCCAGAAGTAGAGGACGCGCCGCTCTCCTCCTCCCAGAAAACGCGAGCCGTACACGACGTCCGCGTGCCCCTCCTCGATCGGACGCAGGAGCTTCGGCAGCTCGCGCGGGTCGTACTCGAGGTCCGCATCCTGGACCACCACCACGTCCCCGGCGGCCTTCTGGAACCCGAGCGCGACCGCGGCTCCCTTGCCCTGGTTCACCGGCTGCAGAAAGACCCGGATGCCGTCTCGCCCATCCATTTCCTTCAACAGGTCTCGAGTCCCGTCGGTCGACCCGTCGTCGACCACGATGATCTCCTTGTCGACGTCCACCGCCTGAACCTGGCGCACGAGCTCCCGGATCGTCCTCGCCTCGTTGTAGACCGGGATCACGACGGTGAGCTTCATGGGCCCGCAGTTCCTTTCGGCGGAAGCTGGTAGAGGTGGATCGAATAGCCGACGCGTCCGACCGGGCGGCCTCGACGAGCGAGATCCCGGCGGAGTCTCTCGAGCGCGCCTGAGACCACTGGAACGCCATGATAAGCGTAAAACTCGGGCCCCACCGCCTCCTCGAAGGCTGAAATCGCGACCAGCTGACCCCGGACGACCGGGTCGGCGGCGAAGTCGGGAACGCCGGCGCGGAAGGGCACGTCATCTCCGCCGAAGTAGACGACCGTCGGAGCCGTCTCGCCGCGGCGTTTCAGCTCCCCGGCGAGACGTCTCAAGTCGAGCCCCCAGTCCACGTTCGAGTCCGAGAGAATCCGGCGTCCCCCCTCGGGTCCTCCCGCGAAGAGATTGAAATAAGACAGCTCGTGCGGATGGATGCGGAGGACCTCGCCCGCCGAGAGGAGCGGCAGGAGCACGAGCGCGGCCGCGGCCGGCCGGAAGCCCCGCGCTCGTGCGCGGGAGAGGGCCCCCGCGGCGGCGAGCGCCAGGAACGGATAGACGGGCAGCATGTGGCGGATGCCGATGTTGTAACTCGCCCCCATCGACGCGAGAAACAGGACGGCAGGAGGAAGGAGAAAGAGCGCCGCTTCCCGCCGCGCCTCCGGCTGGCGGGCCAGCGCTCCGAGAGCGATCGCCGCCGCCGCCAGAAACGCGAGCGTGCTCTTGACGAGAAACGCGACGAAAAAATAGGAGGGGAATCCGCGGATCGCCACGCGTCCGAGGAGAAAGTTGACGCCTCCCCCTTCCGCGTTCTGGCGAAAGACCGACGCGAGCCCGCCCGCGTAATGTCCGAGAGGCGGGCAGATCCGGGCGAGCTCCTCGATCGCGCGCGAGAGGCGGGGCGCGCCCCGGCCGGCGACCATCTCGTGAATCACCTGCCGTTGCTCCCCGGGATCCATGCGCCACGAGGCGGCGGCGTACACGACGAAGAGGACGGCCAGGGCGACCGCCGCCGCCGCGGCGAGCCGGCCGCAAAGGCGGAGCGCCTCGTCCCCGGGCCGCGGGGCGCCTCGGAGCGCGAGGAGACCCTGCAAGAGAAGAATCGGGCCGAGATAGACCGCCGAGAACTTCGTCGCGAGCGCGAGCCCGAGAACGACCCCCGCGAAGACGATCCGGGCCGGGGTGCGCCGGCGCTGCGCGGCGTCCCACGCCAGCACCGCGGCGATGAAGGCGAGCGCGGCGCCGAGATCGGTATGAACGACCCCGGCATGCGCGACGAAGTTCGGGTCGAAGGCGAGGAGCGCCACGGCGAACAGGGCGGCGGCGCCTCCCCACCGGGACCGCGCCGCCGCGTAGACGACGGCGAGAAGCGAGGCGAGCACCAGCAGAAACGGCGCGCGGGCGGCCGCGGAGATCGTGTCCGGAGGCACCGGCCCCTCGAACAGGAACGAGTGCCCCCACGACGTGAAGGCTTCGCCGAGAGGCACGCGCGCGGGGGGTTTGGGGACCGCCGCCGCCGTCAGTCCCAGTCCCGCGAGCTCCTTCATCAGCGGCGGATGCTCGATGTTGACGATGGCGGTTCGGGCGAAGACCTGGAGGTAGGCCGCGAGAATGTGCACCGGCTCGTCGGCCGAGAGGGAGTCGCCCCGGGTGTGGTCGTAGACGAGAAACAGCGAAAGGGCCGCGGCCAGCGCGCCGGCCGCCGGAAAGAAGAAGCGCTTCAACGCGCCGGGCGCCTCTCGAAGCGGTGGCGCACGAGGGCCGATAGCGCGGATGCGCCGTCACGGAAGCGGATCTTCTTCCCCTCCGCGCGCGACCGCGCGAAGTAAGACACGGGGACTTCAAAGAGACGGAATCCCGCGCGAGCCACTTTCACGGTGATCTCGGCGTCGACGCCGAAGCCCGTCTGCTCGAGATCGAGAACCGGGACCACCCGCCGGTGGAACGCCTTGTAGCAGGTCGCCATGTCCGTCAGGTTCAGATCGGTGACGACGTTCGAGATGAGAGTCAGGACCCGGTTGCCGATGGTGTGCCAGAAATTCTGGACGCGATTTTCGGCGCTGCCGCGAAAACGCGAACCGAAGACGACGTCCGCCCGGCCCATCTCGATAGGCCGCAGGAGGCTCGGGTATTCCGCCGGGTCGTACTCGAGGTCCGCGTCCTGGATGATCAGGATCTCGCCCTGCGCCTCCGAGAGGGCGGTGCGCAGCGCGGCGCCCTTTCCCCGATTCCTGTCATGGAGGATGACCCGGACGCCGGCGCGCCCATCCCACCGCGCGAGCAGGTCCCGCGTGCCGTCCGTCGACCCGTCGTCGACGACGATGACTTCCTTTTCGATCGGAACACCGCAAACGAGACGCAGGACCTCATCGATCGTGCGCGCCTCGTTGTAGACGGGCATCAGAACGGACAATTTCACGGTGTAGAGGAATGATACGGGAGTTATCCGTTTTCAGTTGTCAGATATCGGTTTGGGTCGACTTTTCGATTCCCGATTCCCGATTTCCGATTCCCGGCTCAATCAGGCGGACTCTGAAGCGGGCGGCACGGCCGCGATCGGACGGCGCCTTCCGCCTGGAGCCGCGCGGTGTGCGCGCTCCTTCCCGCCTTCCGCCTTCCGCCTTCCGCCTTCCGCCCGGCATAATGCGCGCACATGAAATCGTCGCGCGCGCTGGCGGTCGCCGCCGTCCTGGCGGCCGCCTCGCTCGGTTTCGGTCTGCGGCTCTCGACGCGAGCTCAGCTCGCTGCGGGACCGCGCGTGCGCGCCCTCGGGTCCGACGACAACTACCACCTGCGGCGCGCCCGGTTCGCCGTCGCGCACTCTCCGCGGACGATCGTCTTCGACTCTCTGATGAACTTTCCGTCGGGCGGCGTGCCGATCTGGCCGCCGCTGTACGACCTCCTGCTCGCAGCGCCGTCGCGGGCGATGCACGGCGCCGGCGCGCCTCCCGACGCGATCGAGCGTGAAGCGGCCTGGGTCCCTCCCGTCCTCGCCGCCGGCACGATCCTGATCGCCGGGGCGATCGGAGCGGAGCTCTTCGGCCCCGCCGGAGCGGCGATCTGCGCGCTCTTTCTCGCCGTCTGCCCGGGGCACATCCTCTGGACGCAGTACGGACATACGGACCAGCACGCGGCGGAGTCCTTCTTCGGGTCGCTCGCGCTGTTCCTGTTTCTCCGCGCGCGCGGCCGGGCGGGACCGGACCCCCGTCGCGACGCGCTGCGGGAGGCGGCGGCGGGCATCGCGATCGCGGCCGCGGTGCTCGCCTGGCAGGGAGCGATCTACTGGGCGGCCATTGCCGCGCTGGCGATGGCGCTCGAGGCGATTCGAACGCGGGAGAGCATCCTGCGCCCGGCGCTCCTCGTTCTAGCGCTTCCGGCCCTCTTCGTTGCGGCGGGGACGGCTTTCTGGCTCGGACCGTTCCGCCCGCCGCTCACGTACGTCTCCTTCGGTTTCTTTCAGCCTCTGTTCCTGGCCGCGCTCGCGGGAGGGACCGTCGCGATCGACACGGCGCTGCGCGCCGCCCGCGGCCAGATGGCCTGGAAGAGCCGCGACGCGCTCGTCCGGGGGCTCGTCGTCGGAGCGGCCGCGGCCGAACTCCTCCCCTACGCGCCCGCGCTCGCCCTCGGGCTGGCGCGCGGCATCGGCTACGTGCTCGGAACGACCAGCGAGGTCTCGGGAACCGCGGGATACGTCTCCTATCCCCGCGACTGGCTGAAGGGAATCTTCGAGGCTCGCCCTCTCTTCGCCGACGGTCCGGGGCTCGCCTGGAAGAGCCTTTCGGCGGCATTCTTCCTCTCGCCCTTCGCGGCCGCGGTGTGGGCGCGGCGGTTCTTCCGCGGAGAACGGCCCGGACTGCACGCGGCGCTCGCGGTCTGGGCCGCCGTGACGCTGCTGCTCGCCGTCGCCCAGCGGCTGAACGTGTATTACGCCGCCCTGCTCGCCGCCGTCGTGCTGGCGGAGGCCGCCCGGTGGGCGCAGAGGCGGACCGGAGGCCCGCCGCTCCGGCACTCTGCGGTCTCCGCGGCGGTCGTGCTCGTTCTCGCGACGCCCATGTTCGTCGGGCTCCTCGGAGAGATCCGCGCCGTCCGGGTTCCCGGATCGGATCTGTTCGCCACGCTCGAATGGATGCGCCGGGAGCTGCCGCACCCGATCGACGCGTACGACCCGCGCCTCCTGGACGCGCGGCCGCCCGCCGACCTCGCCCAAGCCTCGTCCGTCCTGGCGCCGTGGTCGCTCGGCCACCTCATTCTTTACAACGCCGAGCTGCCGGTCGTCGCGAACAATTTCGGGTACGGCTTCCTCGACTCGATCCGGTTCTTCCTCGCTCCGACGGAAGAGGAGGCGCTGGCGCTCGCCCGCTCGCGGCGGGCCCGCTGGGTCCTCGTCACCGATCTCGTCCCGCGCTTGAACGACTACGCCGCCTATCTCGGGCGCCCTCCGCTCTTAACCGGGGCTGCCGGCCAGGCGGTTCCGACGCCCGCCTACTTCCAGACGCTCCAGTCGCGGCTGTACGACTTCGACGGCGCGGGCGGCATCGTCGGATCGCAGACGATCGCGCCGCTCGCGTCATTTCGCCTGCGATTCCACTCCGCGTCGGGCATCCGCCGAGGCGGGCGATGGATCCCCCGCTGGAAGGTGTTCGAAATCAGCCAGTAGTCAGTTCTCAGTAGTCAGTTCTCAGTTTTCAGTGGTCGAGCCGGAGATCTCGGACCGCCCCTCCCCGGATGGCCCGCACGAGGATTCCCTCCCGGAAACGCTTCCCCTCCTCCGACGGAGCGGGGGCGACCGCGAGGGTCGCCGCGAAAACGGCGAGACCCGCGCCCACGGCGAGCGCCGAGCGACGCCGCGATCTCTCTTCCGGCGCGGCGCAGGCGGCGAGCGCGACGGCGGTCGCGAGGACGGCGACGCCGACCGCGACGAACGACGGAATCCCGGGCTGCGCGGACGCGATCCACCCCTTCGACAGAAACCACAGCGAGCCCGATCGAGGCGGCCACGGGAGCGTCAGCGGGTAGTAGGGCCAAGCGAGCGCCTCCAGAGAATGCGCCGCGATCGAAAACGCGGCCGCCGCCGCGAAGAGCCACCGCGAACGCGGCGAGTCGAGCGCCCGGGACGCCGCGAGGGCGAGCGGGAAGAGGATCGGCACCAGGTACCGGCTGCCGAGCGCCCACCCCCCGTGCCAGTTGGGGTACGCGCACATGGCGGCGAAGAACACCGCGGATCCCACGAGGCAGAAAACCCAGTCGGCGCGGTCCTCGCCGCTGCGGCGCCACCGGACGAAGCCAGGAATCGCCCAGAGGAGAAAGGGCGAGAAGAGAAAGAGCCCGCGGGCCGGGTGGAAGAGGAGCCGCGCCCCCACCCGGGGGTCCGGAAAGCGCAATCCGAAGAGTCCCTTGCCGGCGAGCTCCGAGAATTCCGGCGACGCCTCTCTCGCCGACGACAGGACGAACGGGGAGCCGAAGCACATCGCGTTGTAGGCGAGAAGCAGGGCGACCGGTACGAGGAGTCCCACCGCGAAGAGCGCGCCGTTTCGCGGGGCGCCGCGCGCCGCGGCCCGGACCAGAAGGAGCGCCGCGAGCAGCGCCACCGGATACTCGGAGATGGCGGCCCATCCCGCGAGCAGTCCCGCGGCCCACAGGAGAGCCCCGACGCGGCGGCGCGCCGAGGCCGTCTCCGCGCGGCGGATCGCTTCGAGAGACAGGAACAGCAGAGAGGCCGTCCAGGCGTGGCTGAAGAACGAGCGCCCGTAGAAGAGGAGCGGAGTTCCAAACGCCAGCGCCGAGACGACGGGCGAAGCCGCGAAGGGATGCCGCGCGACGATCCGCCGGCGGAGTCTCTCGAACGCGACGCAGCACACGGACGTCACGACCAGGATCCGAAGCCACACCCAGATCGGCGCGAAGGGAGTTTCGGGCCGCGGGAGAAAGACCCGCAGCACGCGATACACGGGGATCGCGGCGAACGCGAGCCCCGGCGCCTTGTTCGAATAGAAGTGGCCGGCGGAGAGCGACTTGTCCTCGGTCTGCCCGACCCATCGCAGCGCGTCATCGATGCGGAACGTGCCGGACTCGACGACGGCGAAGACGGTCGCGAACCGGGAGGCCTCGTTCGGATTGGCGAACGGCGGAAATTGCCCGGTGAAACAGAGGGAGACCAGGAGAAACGCCCCGACGACGGCGAATCCCGCGCGTCGCGCGAGGATCTCGGACACAGCGGGGCGCATGGGGCATTCTACGAAAAGGAGCCGCGCCTCTCTGGATGACGGCAGGACGCCTCGGTCCCCCCTCTCCCCGCGCGCCGGGGGAGAGGGCCGGGGTGAGGGGCGAATCTTCCAGCACGGAGGTCGATGAGAAGAACCGGACCCCTCACCCTCCCAGCTCCCCGGGCCCGGGGAGAGGGGAAGAGCTCTCTCCACTCGCTCCGTCCGCAAGCTCCCTGGACGGATCTGGAAGCCGGAGGCTCGGCCGCGTTCGGCGGGCGGCCTCCCTCCTGGAGCCGCGCGGTGTGCGCGCTCCGCCTCCGAGCCCCTCTGGACAGATCTGAACCAGGAGGCTCGGCCGCGTTCGGCGGGCGGCCTCCCTCCTGGAGCCGCGCGGTGTGCGCGCTCCTTTACACTCTCCTCGATGTCGCCGCGATTCCGTACCGTCTCGACGGCTCTCGGCGTGGCTCTTCTCTTCGCTCTGCCCCTTCTCCCGGAGATCCTCGGCTCGCGCGTCCTCGTCTTCCGGGACGCGCAGGTCACCCACTGGCCGTGGCGGCGTGTCGCGATGGCCTCTCTCGAGGCAGGCCGCGTTCCCTTCGTCAACACGGCGGCGTCGGGGGGCGAGCCTCTCCTCGCGAATCCCAACGCCGTGCTGCTCTATCCGACGGTGCTCCTGGAGCGGGTCGTCTCTCCGGCCGCCGCTTTCAACCTCCACTACCTGCTCCACGTGCTCTGGGCGTTTCTCGGCGCCCGGCTCCTCGCCTCCCGGCTCGGGATCTCGCCCGGCGCGGCCCTCTTCTCCGGCGCCGCGTACGCGTTTTCCGGGATGATGCTTTCGTACGGGTCGGCCTTCTTCAATTCGAGCGCGTCCGCGTCGTGGCTGCCGTGGTGCGCGGCGGCGGC
>JBBRDK010000098.1:0-13786 GCA_038203955.1 Thermoanaerobaculia bacterium
ATGCGCAAGGTCCCGGCCGGCACGGTCAACCCGCTGCACACGCACAGCAGCGAGCTCAAGAACGTGATCATCAGTGGCGTCTGGTACACCGGGGTGCTGCCGGACGCGGCATCGGCCAAGGATTTCGGCCCGGGGTCCATCATCTTGATGCCCGCCAACTGGGTGCATGTAAGCGGCTGCCGCGCCGGAAGTGACTGCGTGTTCTATCAAGAGGGCAAGGGGAAGTTCGACTTCAACCCCGTTTCGGCCACGGCGCTCCAGGCGAAGCCAAGCAAGTAGCGGGATGCTAGTCGCTGAGGAGGACCTTCAGCGGTTGCACAAGCAGGCTTGCACTGAGGCCTGGGGCTGCGATGGCGGCCGGAGAGTCCAAGGCGTGGCGATGGGGGCAGGGCATCGGTGGCGGCAGCGTGGCGGTGCGGCGGATTCGCGGCCTAACCCGCGGCTGCAGCGGACGCCGTCGGCTGCGCCGCCGTCGCCGCTGAGCCGCAAGCTGTTAGGCGGTCCGAAGTGAGAGTGAGGTGGTTGGCTCCTCTAACGATCATGATGAGCCTGCCTCTGTTCGCGAGTTATGCGATCAAGCACGTCCAATTCGAGCAGGGATACTTCTTTGTTCTTGTCTACACTTGGGGCTTGGTATCCGTCGTTGCCGTTCCGGTCTTGCTCGTCGCAGAGTCCGCGGTCATCCTGGTGGCTATCCGACGTGGGGCCGGGCGAGCGGTCGTTCGCCTTCACGCCCTGGCTGCTGCGATAGCCGTCGCCGCTGAAGCCGTCTTCCTCAACGTGCGGTCCTATGCTTAGGCCGCCTAACACCCGGCTTCAGCGGACGCCGTCGGCTTCGCCGCCGTCGCCGCTGAGCCGCCCAACCGTTAGGCGGCTGCGAGTCGTCTTGACGGCTAACCTTTCATCCCCGATGGGAACCCGATTCTCGTGGATCAGCACGTGTGAGCGGGATGGCCGGGAGAAGTCCGGTGCGACCTGACGAGCGCGCCCTGCGGACTCGGCCGGCCGCTTCCATGCCGCCGCGTTGTCGGATGCGTCCTAACGGGGAGGCGTAGGCCCGAGCATGGCAAACGGGCTGATCACCGTGATGGTCTGTCGGGACGTTCTCGATGCGCAGGTGGCGCTCGGGAAGCTGGAATCGGAGGGCATCGAATGCTCGTTGGCGAATGAGAATCTCGTTGGGGTGGCATGGACCTATTCCAACGCCGTCGGGGGAATCGAGGTTCAGGTGGCCGCCGACCAGGCCCCAGCAGCACTCGCCTCGCTCTCGAGGGACGAATCAGATTTGATGGCAGAAATCCGAGACGAGATGGATCCGCCGCAGGTCCCTGAACTGTGCCCGAATTGCGGATCGGAAGACCTGATCGTCGTTCGCCGCCAGCGGTACGCTGCCGCGGCGATGCTGCTCGTCCCTCTCCCGCTGTTCATCTTTGGGACTCGAGTCCAGTGCAAAGCGTGCGGCAGGGATTGGAAGCCACACGTCGGCTGACATCGCGCTGCGTTACTGAAACTCCGATTACTCTGGGCAGATTGGAAGGAGGAGCATGAGCAAGGTCGTTGTCGCGCTCAAGTCCGTGTTCATGGCGGGCAGCGCCGTCGTCATTTTCGGATTCATCAGCTCGCAGGTACGGCGGCTGGACCCGTTCATCCCGATCACCCTGCCAGCCTGGATGGCAATCGTCGGTATCGTCCTGATGGTCACGGGTGCGATTCTGGCCTTTGTCTGTTTTGGCCTTTTCTCGGCGAGCGGCGCCTTGTCTCCGGGGGCTCATTTCCCCGACCCGCAGGTCTTTATTTCGTGGGGGCCGTACAAGTACGTCCGGAATCCCATGACCAAGGGCGCATGGACGGTGTTGTCCGGCTGGGGCTTCTACCGCCTCTCGCCATCGGTCCTTCTCTTCGCGCTGTTGATGGCGGTTCTCATGCATCTGTTCATCGTCCTCGTAGAGGAACCGAGGGTAGAACGGCGGTTTGGGCAGAGCTATCGGGAGTACAAGCTCCGGGTCAACCGGTGGGTCCCGAATCCACGGCCACTGGCCAGACGCGACGCCTGATTCGCGGATCCGGCTCGCTCCGCTCCGCGCCGATCTTCGATGTGTCAGGTCTTGCCCGTGATCCCGCGAGAGGAGGACAGATGACGCATTCGATCCAGAGAGCGGTCACCGAGGAGGAGATTCTTTCCTGTCATCCCGTCCTGTCCGAGCTTCGCGCCCACGTCCGTGCGTCGGAGCTCGTGCCGGCGGTCCGCCGGATGGAGAAGGAGGGATACCGGCTCGCTTTTCTGTCCGACTCCGGGAAAGTCCAGGCGGTCGTCGGCTATCGAATGATCGAGATGCTTCGAACGGGGAAGATGCTCGAGGTCGATGACCTCATCACCGCGAGTGAGACGCGCTCGAAGGGCTACGGCAGCGTTCTCCTCCGCTGGGTCTTTCAGGAGGCCAGAGAGAATCAATGCCGCTTCGTGGAGCTCGACTCCGCCGTCCATCGCGCAGACGCGCACCGCTTCTATTTTCGAGAGCGCATGCACGTGCTGGGATTCCACTTCAGTATCGCGATAGCCTGATCCGTGGCGGCTGCCAGGAGTCTCGAGGGAGCCTGGCCCTGATGAACGACCCGCGGGCTATGCCTCCGCCTTCAACGAAGTGAAATCGGTCGGAGGCGACGGGATTAAGACGCCGACAGTTCGCAGCCCCGACCAGAGCTTCGCGCGGTTTACTGGGCCTATGACGGCACGCCGAGCCTCTGCGCGCCTCCCCGGCTCTACAACCAGATCACGACCCAGATCGCCGAACCAGCAGGGCACGAACGACCCGGCGGTCCTGGCGCGCCTCCTCGCCCTCGTCAACGTCTCCATGGCGGACTCCGGCATCGCCGCGTGGGAGTCGAAGTTCTTCTACCAGTTCGTCTTCAGGAACGCGTTCACGCCCGCTCGCGACTAATCCGTCGCTTCGCTCGCTCCGGGGCCCTGCGTTCGCCTCGGGCGAACGCATCGGCGAGCGGCTCGCCTGAAGGGCTCGACCGCTCGCCTGGCCCCTCCGCTCGCTGCGCTCCCGAAGCGGGAGGCTCCTCCCTCCCTCTGGTCGGGAGACTCCTCCCACTGTGGGCTGTTGAGCCAGCGAGGCAAACGAGTGACCTCCTCTTCCCTCTCCCCGGGCTCGGGGAGAGGGCCGGGGTAGGGAAATCGGAGATCCCTTAGCGGAGCGTGGAATCGGCCGAGGATCCCGCTTCGAGACGCGTATCGAAGGGTGGAGGGCTCGTCGATGAGCTCGCCGCAGGCCTGCGCCGACCGCCGGATCTCGGAGATGGGACCGGTGTGCCGCTTAAGCCAGAGAGGCGGATCGTCCGGAGCCTGCGGCGACTCGAAAAAACGGTCCAGGGCTCCCGCCGCCATGAGCCCGACGGTCCGCAAACCCCTCAGGGCGTCGATCACGGGACTAGGCGCCGCGTGGAGATCCATGCCTCAGCGTAGAGCATGGCGATGTGGCGACCGGCTTCCCGCACGCCGGTGCTTCGCGCGTCGCGAAGTCCTGAGCTCGTCGCGTGACGATCTCGATCCGCGCCGCCGCGGTCGTGTGGGTCTCGAGCCCGTCCTGTGGCCGGCGGAGCCGCGGCAGGCGCCGGCGGCGACGGGGGACCGGCTAAAATGGAGCCTCCCGAAAAGCCCCGCAAAACCCCATGGAGGTGCTTCATGGTGTTCTTCTACTTTCTCCCGATGCTGATGCGATCGCGTTCCTCCTCGCCCGGGTCGCCCGCGGCGGATCGCTGAAGGTCCGCCCGGCAGCGACGCCGGCCCTGATCGGGCTTCTGGCGATCGTGGCGCTCGGAATGATCGGGGCGTTGTTCGCGGGGATGCTGCACTGATTCCGCTTCGACTCTGAGCTCAGGAGGGGCTCACGAGAGCGTCAACGAGCCGGAGACCCGGATTCCGAGCGAGCCGTGCCGAAGGCAGAAGGAGACTCAGGAATGAAGACGGACCGTTTTCAGGGAATCCTGCTCGAGGGCCACAAGGACGCGGCATGCGAGGTGCCCTTCGATCCGGAGAAACGGTGGGGAGTCCCCGCCGCGCCTCTGTGGCGCGGGAGACGCGGGCACCGGGTGCGCGGCCGCGTGAATGGCGTCGCGTTCGAGAGCGCGATCGTTCCGCGTTCGCGCCGTTTCTGGCTGCTGATCGCCGATGACGTCCGGAGGAGGGCCGGCGCCGGGATCGGAGAGACGGTGACGATCCATGTTCGGCTGGCCGATCCTTCCGCCCTGGCGATGTCCCCGAAGGAGACGCCGTCCGGCTCCCGCCGCGCAAGGAAAGCCGGCCGGCCGGGGCGAGCGATCCGCTAGGCTTGCCTCCCGGAATGCGAATCGCGGAGGCGCTCATGCGAAAACATTTTCCGAAGATCGTCCTCGGGGCCGCTCTCCTTCTCGCCACCCGAACCGATCGGCTGAGCGGCGCCGGCGCCGCCGTTGCGACGCGAGGCCTCGACGTCGCGGGCATGGACAGGACGGTGCACCCCGGAGACGACTTCTACGCCTTCGCCAACGGCGGCTGGATGAAGGCGACGCCGATCCCCGCGGACCGGTCGAGCTACGGCCTCTTCGCGATTCTCGCGGAAGAGGTCAACGAGCGGACGGCGCGTCTCATTCGCCAGGCGGGCGAGTCGAAGCCGCCCGCGGGATCCGACGCCGCGAAAGTCGGCGCGTACTACGACGCGTACATGGACGAGAAATCGATCGAGGCGAAGGGACTCGCCCCGATACAGGCCGAGCTCGACGAGATCGCCGCCATCGGCGACAAGAAGGCTCTCGCGGGCGTGATCGGCCGGCAGCTCCGCGCCGACGTGGATGCCCTGAACAACACGAACTTCCACACCGACCGGGTGTTCGGCATCTGGGTGTCGCCGGACTTCGCCGCGCCGGACCGCAACGTCGCGTATCTGATGCAGGGCGGCCTGGGAATGCCGGATCGAGACGATTATCGGAACACCGGACCGAACGACGTCGAGCTGCAGTCTCGATACAAGGCGCACGTGACGGCGGTGCTCAAGCTGGCCCGCGTTCCGGACGCCGAGGCGCGAGGCGCCCGCATCTACGAGCTCGAGCGCAGAATCGCCGACGCGCACGTCAGCCGCACCGAGTCGCAAGACGTCCTGAAGGCGAACAATCCCTGGCGCCTCCAGGATTTTCCGTCGCGGGCCCCGGGACTCGAGTGGGTGAGCTTTTTCGATGGCGCCGGACTCTCGGGCCAGCCGATGGTGATGGTGTGGCAGCCGCCGGGAGTCTCCGGGATCGCCGCCCTCGCGGGCAGCCAGCCGCTCGAGGACTGGAAGGACTACCTGACCTTTCACGCGATCGATCGCGCGTCCCGGCTTCTCCCGAAGGCGTTCGCCGACGAGCGGTTCCACTTCTACGGGACGGTCCTGACCGGAGCGCCATCGCAACGGCCCCGGTGGAAGCGCGCCGTGGACGCCACCGGCGGCGCTCTCGGCGAGGCGGTCGGCAGGCTTTACGTCGAACGGTATTTCCCGCCCGCGGCGAAGGCGGAAGCGCAGAAGATGATCGCCAACATCATCGCCGCGTTCGGCCGGCGGATCGACAACCTCGAATGGATGACGCCGGCGACGCGCCAGAAGGCGAAGGCGAAGCTCGCGACGCTCTACGTCGGGATTGGATACCCCGACCGCTGGAAGGACTATTCCGGACTCGCGGTCGCCCGGGGAAACGCCCTCGGAAACTTCCAGAGAGCGGAACTGTTCGACTATCGCCGCAGCCTCGCGAAGCTCGGCAAGCCCGTCGACAAGACGGAGTGGTGGATGACGCCTCAGACGGTGAATGCGGTCAACCTTCCGCTGCAGAACGCGCTGAACTTTCCCGCGGCCATTCTGAATCCGCCTTTCTTTGACGTCGGGGCGGACCCGGCTCAGAACTACGGCGCGATCGGCACGATCATCGGCCACGAGATCAGTCACAGCTTCGACGATCAAGGCAGCCAGTTCGACGCGCAGGGCCGTCTTCTCAACTGGTGGACGCCCGAAGACTTCGCGCACTTCGGATCGGCCGCCGCGCGGCTGGCCGCCGAATTCGACACCTACGAGCCCCTCCCCGGCATGCACGTCAACGGCAAACTGACGCTGTCGGAGAACATCGCGGACGTGGCGGGGATCGCGGCGGCTTTCGATGCCTATCGGGCCGCGCGGGACGCCGGCGTCGCGCAGCACGCGAGCGGCTTCACCGGGGACCAGCGGTTCTTCATCGCTTTTGCCCAGGCGTGGCGCGGCAAGCGGCGTCCCGAAGCTCTGCGCGGCCAGCTGATGACGGACGGGCACGCCCCGGGAGAGTTCCGCGCCGACACGGTCCGCAACATCGACGCGTGGTACCAGGCCTTCGACGTGCAGCCCGGACGCAAGCTGTATCTCTCTCCCGAATCCCGGGTGCGCATCTGGTGAGTGCCGGACCCGCTGCCTCGCGTGGGATTTCGGTCGCGGCGGGGTTCCTGGCGGCGGCCCTCGCGCGCGGAGCGCCCGGGACGGCTTCCCCGTCGGGGCCGCCCGTCCACAACCCGCCGTGCGGCGAGCGCGGGATGTCGCCGGACGGGATCCGGTGTCTCGAGACGTTTCCGGGCAATCCCGCCCGCCGGGTGCTCTTCGGGCGGATGGTTGGGTCGGGCGGGACGAGCCGCTCTTCGACGAAAACAGCCTGCGGCTCCTCCGCCGCCGGGAGCGCCGCCCACGTCGAAACCGGCGTCCCGATAGACCAGAACGCGATGCCGCCCGCCCCGTCTAGGAAGATTGCGGGTATCGTCGGCGGGATCGGTCCGGAGTCGACGGTCGACTACTACCGGTTGATCCTCTCGCGCTACGCCGAGCGCCGGCCGGACGGAAGCGCTCCGTCCGTGCTGATCGACAGCATCGACCTGAAGACAATCGTGGACGCGATCTCGTCCGGAGATCTCGCGGCCGTGACGGACTACCTGCGGCGCGAGCTCGAGAGACTCGCGGCGGCCGGTGCGAGCTTCGGATTGCTCGCCGCCAACACGCCGCACGTCGTATTCGATGATCTGGCCGCGACCACGCCGCTCCCGCTCATCAGCATCGTCGAGGAGACGTGCCGCGCGGCTAAGTCCCACGGCTGGAAGAACGTGGGACTCTTCGGGACACGATTCACGATGGACGGCGCGTTCTACCCCGCCGTCTTTTCGCGCGAGGGGATCCGCATATCGCTCCCGCCGCCGGACGAGCGGGCCTATATTCACGAGAGATACATGGGTGAGCTCATCCGCGGGGTGTTTCTGCCGGAGACCCGGGAGAGGCTCGTCTCGATCGCCGCGAACCTTTCCAATCGCGAGGGGATCGAGGCGCTCATCTTAGGCGGCACCGAGCTGCCGCTGATCCTCCGCGGCGACGACGTGGGCGGCGTGCCGGTGCTCGACACGACGCGCATCCACGTCGAGGCGGTGGTCGACGCGCTCCTGTCGGAGGAGCCGTGAAGTTGCCGGACGTTCCATCGCCGGCTGAGCCGGCTGAGACGTCGTGAGCTCCACCGGGGCAGGGGAGGGAAGCGCTCCCGCCATCTCGGGCCGACTTTCCGAGACGCCGCTCTTCGTCGTGATGCGGCAGCTCCAGCGCGAGCAGCTTTCAGGCACGCTGTCGGTCCTCCGAGGAGACCAGGTCAGGCAGCTCGTCTTCGAAAAGGGCGAGCTCTACGCCGCGCGGTCGTCGCGGGAAGACCACCGCATCGGGGCGACGCTGGTCCGCTGGGGCTACATCTCCGAGGACGACCTCGCGATGGCGCTCGAGGCCCAGAAGGAGAACCACGAGCGGATCGACCGGATCCTCGTCGAAAAGGGCCTCGTCACCCGGGCGGTGATCGACAGCGAGGCGCGCCGGCAGATGGAGCAGGTGGTCTTCTCGACGCTTTCGTGGCCGGACGGGTCCTATCATTTCGAGAGGAACACCGGGCCGGTCGAGCTCGACGTCGCGACGTCCCTCTCGCAGGAAATGATCATCGAAGGCATCCGCCGGATCCCGGAGAGCGAGCAGTTCATGGAACTGCTCGGAGATCTTTCCGACGTTCCGATTCTGACTCGCGACCCCATGTCGTCGGGCTCGCTGCGGCTCTTAAAAGACGCGGTCGGCCTCATCGCGCAGATCGACGGCACCACGAGCCTGCGGGATCTCCTGCAGAGTGGATCGACGGCCGGGACCGCGAGCGCCAAGATCCTCTATTCGCTTCTCTTCGCGGGCGTCATAGAGATGCATTCCTCCGACGCGGTCGCGGCGGAGTCTTCAGATGGCCGGAAGTCGCGGGAGACGGGCGAGGAGCGCCGAACGGAAGACCGCCGCGCCGCCGACCGCCGGTCGGAGGACCGCCGCGCCGCGGACCGCCGCGCCGCGGAGCGCAAGCCGTCGGGCTATCTCTACGACATCCGAGGGGCCGGGGCTTTCCAGAAGGCGGCCGAGACAGGAGTCCTGACCAGGCCCGTCGATCCGCCCCCCCGCGAGACGGCCGGGCCCGCCTCTCCGTTTCGCACGCCGCGGGAAGTAGTGCTCGAGACTCACCGGCGGCTCGACTGGCTCTCTCATTACGATCTCCTCGGCGTCTCCCGAAAGGCGACGGCCGCGGAGATCGAGGAGGCGTATCGGAGCCGCGCGCGCCTCTTCGACCCCTCGCTGAAGGCGCACCCCGAGCTCGTCGACTGCTGGCGGCAGCTGACCGTTCTCGCAAAGTGGCTTCGGGTCGCCTACGGCGTGCTCTCCAACCCCGAGTCCAGGGGCGCCTATGACCAGAAGATCAGCGACGCCACGCCCGCGCCTGCCCCGGAGGGCGGGAAGTGACGCGCCGCCGCGCGCGGAAGGCGGTAGGCGGGAGGGCGTGAGCCGGGAATCGGGAGCCGAGCGACCAGCGGGAGCGAGAGGGCCGCGGTACTCCGCGGTCAACTAGACTTCATCCTCTCAACTCTCAACTCTGAACTTCCGTTCCGAACGCTCAACCCTCCCTCAACCTTCTCTCAGCGCTGTCATCGGATCGATCTTCGTCGCCCGCCTCGCGGGGATCCACGTCGCGGCGAGCGCGACGGCGGTCAGGACGCCAGTCACCGATGCGAACGTCGTGAGGTCCGTCGGCGGGACCTTGTAGAGAAGGCCGGCCATGAGACGCGTCAAGGCGAGCGCTCCGGCCACTCCCGCCGCGGCTCCCGCGAGGGCCACGAGCATTCCCTGCCGCACGAGGAGCCGGAGGAGATGCCCGCGATGAGCGCCGAGCGCCATCCGGATTCCCATCTCGTGCGTGCGCCGGGAGACGACGTAGCTCATGACGCCGTAGATGCCGACGGCGGCGAGGATCAGCGCGGAGCCCGCGAACGTCGCGAGCAGCAGAAGATAGAACCGGGGCTGCGAATTCGCCTCGCCGACGGCGTGCTCCATCGTCTGGACTTCGGACACGGTGACGCTCGGGTCGATCGACTGGATCGCGCTCCGCACCGGACCCGCGGCCACCGCGGGATCTCCCGAGGTCCCGACGAGGAGCGTCATGTATTCGACCGCGAAGAAGCGCCCTTCGAGGTATCGCCGCGTCTGGAGAAAGGGAACGTAGAGCTCCGCGTCGGGAGGAGCCGCCCAGTCGCTGCGCGCGGCGTTCTTCGCGACTCCGATGACGGTCAGCCACTCGGGGTCCCCGCTTCCTCCGAGCGTCATCCGCTTTCCGACCGCGTTCTCGCCGGGCCAGTACCGGTTCGCAAGCCACTCGTTCACGATGATGACGCCGGGGGCCCCGAGGCGGTCGGACTCCGCGATGTCGCGGCCGCGGAGAAGCGGAAGCCGCATCGTCGCGAAGTAGCCGGGCAGCACGACACGATAGGCGGCGGTGGGCGTGTCGCCTCGGGCGGGAGCGGGACGGCCCTCGATCGAGAAGGGAAATCCCCAGATGTCTCCGGCGAGCGGCAGGTGGTTGATGAAGCTCGCGGAGCGCACGCCGGGGAGGCCGCGCACCCGCTCCGCGACCCGCGGGTAGAAATGGGCGCGGCGTCCCGGCTCGGCCGATGGCGATCCGGATACGGAGACGACCATGCTCAGAACGTGGCGGGGATCGAACCCCGGATCGACCGCCTGGAGCGCCACGAACGTCCGCACCATCAGGCCGGCGGCGACCAGCAGGATCAGAGCCAGCGCGAACTCGCTCCCGACGAGCACGTTGCGCAGGCGGTTCTTTCCACGCCCTTCCGTCGAGCCGCGCTCCCCTTCGCGCAGCGAGTCCGAGAGGTCGCGCCGGGACGACTGGAGCGCCGGGACGAGTCCGAAGGCGACGCCGGTGGCGATCGAGACCGCCAGAGAGAACGCCAGGACGCGCCCGTCGATCGCGAGGCTCTCGATGCCCGGGATGCCGAGCGGCCGGATCGAGACGATGACGCGCGTCGCGGCGAGCGCGAGCAGCAGGCCCGCCCCGCCGCCCGTGAGAGCCAGGATCAGGGACTCCGTCAGGAACTGCCGGACCAGCCGCCCGCGCGAGGCACCGATCGCCGTCCTCACGGCGACCTCTTTCTGGCGGGCTGCCGCCCGCGCGAGCAGCATGTGGGCGACGTTCCCGCAGGCGATCAGGAGAAGGAACCCGACCGCGGCGAGAAGAACGAACAGGGCGGGGCGCACGCGGCCCACGACCGTTTCCTGCAGGGATCGCACGGAGACTTCCCGATTGGTTCCCGGAAATTGCTTCTCGAGACGGGCGGTCATCGCGGAGATCTCGGCCTGCGCGGCCCGGAGGGACACATCCGGCTTCAGCCGCGCGAAGATCCGAAGGCTGTTGCCGTCGCGGCTCGCGGGCCGCGAGGCGAGGGAGAGCGGAGCCCAGAGCTGCGCGCCCCTCTGCCAGAAGGGCGGGAACCGGAACTGCGGGGGCATGACTCCGATTACCGTGTAGGGCTCGCCGTCCAGGTTGATCGTCCCGCCGACGATGCCGCGGTCCTCCCCGAATCTCCTTTTCCAGATCGCGTGGGACAGGACGACCTCGTGCTCCTTCCCCGGCTCCTGCTCTTCCGCCGCGAACACCCGGCCGAGCAGGGGCCGGACGCCGAGGAACGGAAGGATCTCGGAGGTCATCCGGACGGCCTCCACCCTCTCCGGCCGCTCGCCGCCGATCAGGTTCGGCTCCCATCCTTCCGCGGCGCCCATCGCCTGGAAAGAGCGCGACTCCTTCTGCCAGTCGCGGAAGTTCGGCGCGGAGACCGGGTTGCGTCCGCGGTGCAGCACGACGGCGAGCGAATCAGGATCGCGGTAGGGGAGAGGGCGCAGGAGAACGGCGCGGACGACGCTGAAGATCGCCGTGCTCGCGCCGATGCCCAGCGCCAGCGCCAGAATCGCGGCCGCCGTGAAGACCGGCGTGCGCGCAAGGGTGCGCGTCCCGTATCGGACGTCCTGCAGCACACTCGAGAGAAACGCTCCGGCGCGGACCTCCCGCACGCTTTCCTTGACCTGCTCGATGCCGCCCGTCTCGATCAGCGCTTCCCGGCGTGCGTCCGCTGGATCGAGGCCCGACGCGATCTTTTCCTGCGCCAGCATCTCGACGTGGGCGCGGAGCTCTTCGTCGAGGTCGCCGTCCGCGGCCGCCGTTCCGCGCAGGTTGCGCCGCAGGTTGAGAAGGCGGGGGAGGAGCGGCATGATCTTTTACGTCGCCTGGAGCGCCATCGCGATGGCCAGAGAGACGCGTCCCCACTCTTCGGTCTCCTCCTTGAGCTGCTGGCGTCCGGCCTTCGAAAGCCTGTAGTACTTCGCCCGGCGGTGCGCCGCGGACTCGCCCCAGAAGGACGTCAGCCACCCGGCCTCCTCCATGCGATGAAGCGCCGGGAAAAGGGAGCCGGGCTTGACCTCGAACGCGCCGGAGGTGACCTGGCCGATGCGGCGTGAGATCCCGAGTCCGTGAAGCTCACCTGTGGACAGAGTCTTCAGGATGAGGAGGTCGAGCGTGCCTTGAAGGAGAGGGGTGGTCATGTGAGGAAGAGAGCGCTGGGCGGGGACGTCAGGCCGAGAAAGATTCGCGGTCTCATATAGACATTCAATACGAGCGGCGAAGGGAGAGGTTTCGCGTCTTATCGATTTATCTTCGCCCAGCGCCCCACGCCCAGCGCCTCTCGCCCTCCCGGCGCGCCCAGCGCCTTC
Source organism: Thermoanaerobaculia bacterium (assembly GCA_038203955.1). Classification (GTDB taxonomy): domain Bacteria; phylum Acidobacteriota; class Thermoanaerobaculia; order UBA5066; family Gp7-AA6; genus JALYUA01. The sequence goes on from JBBRDK010000098.1 coordinate 12,135, forward strand.
CCCCTGCTAGAGTCCCCGCCGTGCGCATCCGCATCGGCACGAGCGGCTACAGCTACAAGGAGTGGAAGGGGCCCTTCTACCCCGAGGACCTTCCCGCGGCCGAAATGCTGGCGTTCTACGCCCGGCGATTCTCGACCGTCGAGATCAACAACACGTTCTATCGGATGCCGACGGCGAGCGTGCTTTCGACGTGGGCGGAACGGGTGCCGGACGGCTTCACGTTCGCGCTGAAGGCCTCGCAGCGGATCACGCACCGGTCGAGGCTGAAGGAGGCAGGGGAGTCGGTCGCCTTCTTCTACCAGGTCGCCGCCACGCTCGGAGACCGGCTGGGGCCTGTTCTCTTTCAACTGCCGCCGAACCTGAAGAAGGACCTGCCGAGGCTCTCGGCTTTTCTGCCCCTGCTGCCGGCCGGCTCACGCGCCGCGTTCGAGTTCCGGCATGTTTCCTGGTTCGACGAGGAGGTCTACGGCCTGCTGCGCGAGGCGGGAGCGGCCCTCTGCATCGCGGAGGACGAGGACCTGGCCACGCCGCTCATCTCCACCACCGGTTGGGGGTACCTGCGCCTCCGACGCCAGGACTATGGGTCGGAGTCCCTGGCCGCCTGGGGGGCCCGTATCCGGGAACAGCCCTGGAGCGACGCCTTCGTGTTCTTCAAGCACGAGGACAACGCGAACGGCCTGCGCTTCGCCGAGGAGCTCGTCAACATTCTCGGAGCGTAGAACCCCTGTCTTTGTTACACTTTGCCGGTTCATGAGCGCTCGAGCCATCGGAAACGCCACCATCTCCTTCGGGCTCGTCTCGATTCCGGTGAAGCTGTACTCCGCCGCGAACAGCTCCGCGGGCATCTCCTTCAACCTCCTGCACGCCAAGTGCGGCTCGCGCGTCAAGCAGCAGTACGTGTGCCCCAAGGAGGAGAACATCATCGTCTCTCGCGAAGAGATGACCAAGGGGTATGAGTTCTCCAAGGACCAGTACGTGCTCTTCTCGACGGAGGAGTTGAAGGCGCTCGAAGAGGAATCCACGCAGCAGGTGGACGTCACCGAGTTCGTCCCGATCGCGGCCATCGATCCGGTCTATTTCGACAAGGCGTACTACCTGGGGCCCGAGAAGGGCGGAGCGAAGGCGTACTGGCTTCTGGCGCGCGCCCTTCAGGAAACGGGCCGCGTCGCTCTGGCGAAGTACGCGGCGCGCGGGAAGCAGTACCTCGTGATGCTGCGTCCCGTCGACGGCGGCCTCGTGATGCAGCAGCTTCTGTACGCCGACGAGGTCCGGTCGATCTCCGAAGTCGAGCTCGGCAAGGAGGACGTCAAGGACTCGGAGCTGAAGCTCGCGACGATGATCGTGGAGCAGCGGGCGACCGACCGCTTCAAGCCCGAGGATTACGAGGACGAGGTCAAGAAGCGCATCCAGGAGCAGCTCCGCAGGAAGATCGAGACGGGCGAGGAGATCGCCTCCTCTCCCAAGCCGAAGAGCGGCGAAGTCATCGACCTGATGGAGGCGCTGCGCCGGAGCCTGTCGGACGCGCCGGCCGGCCCGCGCCGAAAGTCCGCCTCCTCCGAGGCCGCGGCCGACAGCCGCAAGCCCCCCAGGCGCGTGGTGTCGGGAAAGACGGAGAAGGCGGAGAAGAAAACGGGGACCGGGAGGAAGTAGCT
>JBBRDK010000099.1:0-13337 GCA_038203955.1 Thermoanaerobaculia bacterium
CGGGGCCGACTTTCGGCGACTGCGCGAACAGCGCCCGGCCGTATCCCTCGGCGCCGCCTCCGATCCGGGCGATCCCGCTTTCGAGAAAGTTCGCATACACGACGTTGGCGGAGCCCGCCGTCGAGAAGTCTCCCTGGTCGGAGGCGTAGGGTCCCTTCTGGAACTGGACGCCGGTCACGAGCTCCGGAATCAGGAAATTGAGGTCCGCGTATCCCTGGCCATGGGCGTGGGAGGGCATGTTCGCCGGGATGCCTGCTAACGAGGCCGCGAAGTCGGTTCCGTGGTCGAGATTGAACCCGCGCAGGTAATACTGGTTCGCCTTCCCCTCGCCGCTGTGCTGGCTGATCACCAGACCGGGAACCGTCTCGAGGACTTCCGCCGGCCTCAGGATCGGGCGCTCGTCGATCTGGCGGCCCGTGATCGCGCCGTCGGTCGCCGCGTTCGCCACGCCGAGGAGGCTCTCGGTCGGATTTTCGGCCTCGGCCAGGTTTCGAAAGGTGCGTTTGCCGGTCACGAGGACGTCTGCGCGGACGGAGAGGTGCAGGGCCACGTCCAGGCGGACGGGGGCATCCTCCAGGATCGTCGAGCGCGAAACGCTCGCGAAGCCGGGCAGCCGGAAGGAGACGTCCCATGCGCCGGACCCGAGACCCTCGATCCGCCACGCCCCCTGACGGTCGGAAGACGCAACCGGCGCCGCGGGCGCGCCGGGTCGCCGCGCCTCCACCGTGACGCCCGGGAGGGCATCGCCGTTGTCGTCGGTCACCTTTCCCCTGAGGCTGCCCGGGGCGTCGAGAGCGGCCGCCCACGCGCTGCACAGCAGAAGGATCGCGAAGGGAATGGGGATTCGTGCGCGCATGGGGAGACTCTCCAGACCTCCTCTTACGAACGGACACCTATCCGCGGATCTCTCCGGGCGCCGTCCTACTCCGGCGGACGACCCTGCGCAAACCGCTCGTAGAGGCCGACTTCCGTTGCGCTTCCGATCGCAAAGGGGATGCGCGCGTGAAAGGAATCCGGGATGACGTCGAGGACGCGCTCCGTCCCGGTCGTCGCTCGGCCGCCCGCGCGCTCCGCGAGCAACGCCAGCGGGTGGCATTCGTAAAGCACCCTCAGCTTCCCGCTCGGTTTGCCGCCCGGCGAGAGGTCCGGCGGATAGAAGTAAATGCCGCCCTCGAGAAGGATGCGGTGGAAATCCGCCACGAGCGAACCGGAGTACCGCGTCGAGTAAGGGCGGTTCGTCTCGGGGTCCTTCTCCTTCAGGTAGTCCACGAACGCGCGGGCTTCCGGCGGCCAGCCCTTCGATCGGCCTTCGTTGGCGGCATAGCCCGTTCCCCGCGCCGGCATCTGCAGCCGCCGCTCGGTTAAGAGGAACTCGCCGATCGAGGGATCCAGCGTGAAGAGGTGCACGCCCTCGAGGGAGGTGTAGACGAGGAGAACGGCGGGCCCGAAGAGAATGTACCCGGCCGCGACCTGCTGGTCTCCCGGGCCGAAAATGTCGGTCTCGCTCTCGCCTCCACGGAGGCGGATCGAGAAGATCGTCCCCAGGCTGCCGTTGACGTCGATGTTCGAGGAGCCGTCCAGCGGGTCGAAGAGGACCGCGTACCGCCCGTCCTCCGCATGGCGCGTGTAGAGCCACGGCTCCTGGAGCTCCTCGGATGCGGCGATGGCGACGAGCCCGCCGTAATCGAAGGTGTCGATCAGGATCTCGTTGGCGATCACGTCGAGCTTCTTCTGGTCCTCGCCGAACGTGTTCTCCGACTGCGCCGACCCGTGCGTGCGGCGGAGCCCCGCCAGCGCGAGCTCGCGGCCGATCCGCTTGCCCGCGCGGCCGAAACGCATCAGCAGCAGGGACAGCTCGCCGGTCGCTTCCGGATGCTCCTGCTGCCCCTCGAGAATGAAGCGCTCCAGATTCATGCCGAGGCTCATCGGTCTCCCCCCCTGCGACACCGAGCCTGCCTCATCGCGCCGCGCGAATCCACTCGCGCCAGGCGGGCTTCGGCTCCCCCTTCCCGGTCTGCAGGCCGCGATGCGCGAGGAAGGCGAGACGCCGCGCCTCGTTCGGACCGCTGAAGGGAGAAGGCGGCTCCGCCGGCGCATCCCGCCACGAGGCATAGCGCGCGAAGAGGAGAGCGTTTCCGTCCGCGCCCGCGGCGAAGCGCTTCAGGCGCCGCACGAAGTCGGCCTGAAGCTCCGGGCTCGATCCGTTTTCCGGAGAAGAGGAGTAGCTGACCTCGGGGAACGCGATCGGCCGTCCCGCCGCCCGCTCGAGCAGCATCTTCCAATCGCGCTCCAGGGACTCCGGGGGGCGGTGCAGGTAGGGGCTCTGCCGCTCGAACGGCGCGTACAGATAGAAGAGGACGGGGCTGCGCTGATGCAGCGCGGCGGCGACGGCGGGCGCCGCGCTTTCCGTGGGCGCCGCCGTCGTGACGCCCACTTTCAGATGCGGCGTCAGCTTTTTCAGGAAGGTCACCGCGCCGTCGAAGAGCAGGCGGTAAGACTTCAGCTCGTCGGGCCGCTGCTCGAAGTAGTTCTCGGCCGCGTACCCGAGCGACAGCGTCGAGGCGTCGAGGAGCGCCGGCTCGAGGGCGTCCAGGAGAGCGCCGAGCCGCGTCGAGAGGCGCGGATCATCGAAAGCCGTCGTGGCGAGGTCGGGCGGAACGTCCCGCGCGCGAAGCGATACGAGCGGCAGGTCGAGGTGGACGGTCGCCCCCGACTGCCGAAGCAGGCGGACGGTCTTCAGGATCTCGTCGATCTTGAACCGTCCGGGAACGGGCTCGCAGGCCGACCAGGACACCGTGACACTCAGGAGAGAAGCGCCGGTGCCGCGAACCTGCTGCGCCGCGCGGGTGCGTTCGGGTTCGCTCGCGGATTTCGAGAGCTCGACCGACAGTCCGAGAAGAGGACGAGCTGTGGGCTTCGGCCGCAGCGGAGCGGTCGCACCCGCGGCGCTCACGAGAAGCCCCGCGAGCAGGAGAGAGTTGAGAGTTGAGAGTTGAGAGTTCAGAGTTCAGAGTCAGAGTAGAGGGTCGAAGTAAGCGTTACCCGCGAGCCTATGGCGTCGAGCGAGGCGGAGATTGTGGAATCGCTCAGTCTCCGGACTCTCAACCCTCAACTCTCAACTCTCAACTCTCAACTCTCAACTTCCGAGGAGGACGATCGGGCCGGTCGGAGCGTCGACGCCGCCGCGAGGCTCGACGGTGACCGCGAATTTCTCCGGAGTTCCGATCCGGGAAAGGTCCTTCGATTCGAAAAGGACCCGGCCGGCCGAATCGGCGTCGAAGACCCCCGCCGGCACCGGCTTACCTCCCGAGAAGGCCCAGAGCTCGTACTGCTTTCCCGCGGGGAGAACCGACAGATTTCCCGCGACCACCACGCCGCGTCCCGCTCTCGTGCTCCAGAACACCCTTCCACGAGCGTGTGGCTGCGGGGCCTTGCCCTGCAGGAACAGCATCTGGACGTCGTCGCTCTCGAGAACGCGCGCCTGGAGGTCTCTTCGCGCGAGGCTTCTCTGCGCGGCCGTCAGCCTTTCGGACAGGTTCGCTTTTTCCTGCCGGAGGGCCGCCGCCTGTTTGCGGAGGTCTTCCCCCTCACCCGCCTGAGCCCTGAAAGCGGCGGTCTGGCTCCTCAGGTCCTCTCTTTCGCGCCGGAGCCGCGCGTCGTCGGTCACGAGAAGGAAAAAGAGAAGCCCGGCGGCCGCGGCGAAGATCCAGGGTGCGACCGAAGGTCGCCGTGTCGTCGTCGCGCCGCCCTTCGACCCGTGCGGCTCTGATTCTCTTCCGATCGACCGCGGCGAGACGGCGGGCCCGGACTCGAGCGAGCCGAGAATTCGGGTCTTCAGAGAAGGGGGCGGCGCGACGGGCATCGCCGTGGCGCTCAGCGCGGCGGCGGACTCCGTGAAATCGGCGACGAGCGCCTCGCAGATCGCGCAGCCCCGCAGGTGCTGCGCGAACTCCTCCGCGTCGGCCCCGAGAGGGATTCCGAGCGCCTGGAGGGCGGCGATCTCTTCGAAACGTTCGCTATGCATCGGTCGGCCTTCTCTGGATGTACGGATGAATGCGGTCGCGAAGTTTCATGAGGCCCAGGCGGACCCGCGTCTTGACCGTCCCGAGCGGCGTCCCGGTGCGCTCCGAGATCTCCTGGTGTGTCAGCCCGTCGAAATACGCCAGCTCCAGAGCGCGGCGCTGGTCTTCGGGCAGCTCGGCGATCGCGGACCGGCACTGCGATTCCCACTGCCGGGACGCCGAATCGGCTTCGACGTCCTCTCCGCTCGCGGTGTCGGGAATCGTCTCGACGGACCGGAGACCGGCGCGGGCCCCGGGACGCCGCGTCCGTAGGCGGTCGATGGCGCGGCTCCGGGCGCCCACGAGAAGCCACGCGAGAACGGATCCCCGGGACGGGTCGAACCTGGAGGCAGACCGCCACACCCAGAGGAAGACCTCCTGGAGGACCTCTTCGGCTTCCCCCGTGTCTCCCAGGATCCGCTGGCAGAGTCCCATCAGTCGCGCGGAATGACGGTCGTAGAGAGAGGCGAGAGCGTCTGCTTCGCGGCCGTCGATTCGGGCGATCAGGGCGCGGTCGAGATCGGAAGGGCTTGAGTTCATTGGGAAGAGACCGGTTAAATATCATGGCACTCCTCGAAATCCAATCGGAGCGCCCCGCCCGTAGAGCCTCCAGGGAATGGGCTCCGGCGCGCCTTCGCGCCGCTGATCTCCACTCAAGGAGGAGGAAAATGAAGCTGCCCCGATTCAAACGGCTCCAGACCGCATCCGTTCTCGCCGCCATGCTGGGCGGGATGGGCACGACGGCGCTTGCGTCCAGTCACCGCGAAGCGCCCGCGATCAGCGTCGACCCCCAGGCGGACAACACGGATCTGTACGCATTTCGCGACCCGAACTATCCGAAGAACATCGTCTTCATTGCGAACTGGATTCCGATGGAGGAGCCGGCGGGCGGACCGAACTTCTGGCATTTCGGAGAAAACATCCGCTACGAGTTCAACATCGACAACGACGGGGATGGCGTCGAAGACATCACATACTTTTCTGTTCACGCGGAAGGTCCGGCGAGGAGATACGTACACGTACAACGACGGTCCGATCGATGGCGTCAACGCCAAGGCGTGGCTGAACGACCAGAACCTGATCGTCTACTACACCTACAGCGTCGACAGGATCATCGGGTCCTCCGTCAACGCGACCGGCTCGGCGATCACGCGCATCGGAGACGGCCTCCTCGAGGCCCCGAACAACGTCGGCCCCAGGTCTTTCCCGGACGGCTACGAGATCGCGACCGGACAGGGCGGGGACGTGTACACCATGGACAACAACGTCCAGGTGTTTGCCGGCCCGCGCCGCGATCCCTTCTTTGCCGACCTCGGAATGATCTTCGACCTCATCAACTACCGGGCGGGAACTCTTCCCGGCGACCACGGCGGCGGGATCAACACGTTGTCCGGCTTTAACACCCACACGATCGCCCTCTCGGTCCCGATCGAACAGCTGACCCGAAACGGAACCGTTCCCACCGTGCTTTTCGACCCGAACGCCGTCATCGGCGTCTGGTCGTCGACGTGGCGCCAGGCCACCCGCGTTCTGCAGGCCAACGGCACGAGCCAGAGCTCCGGCGCGTGGATCCAGGTCTCGCGGCTCGGCAACCCGCTGATCAACGAGGTGGTGGTGCCGCGCGCGTTCAAGGACCAGTTCAACTCCAGCGCTCCCAAGGACGACGCCCAGTACGCGGGCCCGATCCTGGACCCCGAGGTCCCCAAGCTTCTGAAGGCGCTCTTCAACATCAACTCCCCTCCCGCGCCGCGCAACGACCTCTTGAACCTCGTCCTCGGGTTTCCGGGCCTGACCCGGCGTCCGAACGAGGTCGTCGCGGATGAGCTGCGCTTGAACGTCGCGGTCTATCCGACACCGAAGGCGAACGCGAGTCGGCTCGGTCTTCTCGCCAACGACATCGGGGGATTCCCGAACGGCCGCCGTCTCGGCGACGACATCGTCGACATCCAGCTGCGTGTCTTAGCCGGCGTGCTCGTCAACGGCTTCAACGTCTCGCCCAACAACGCTCTCGGCGACGGCGTGGACGGCCCCGACGCCGCCTACCTTTCGGGCATGCCGTACGCCGCGCGCCCCTACTCCGGATATAGCCACACCCACGAGAGCGCGACCCAGGTTCCGAACTCCTTCGTTCATTCCGACCCGGAATAGGCTCGTTCGTTTCCTCTCTCTGCCCGGTCCGGCCCGCCGGACCGGGTTTTTTGTTTGTGCTTCTGTCCGCGAAGCGCCCGGGCACGGGCTCGAGATCGGCGCGGCGCGTCGGTGGGAGAGCCGGAGTGCGAGAGGCGATCGAAGGGCTCGAGGCGGCCGGACCCGGGAGATCTCAGCGTCAGTCGGCGCGCCCGGCAGGTTGAGGGGAATGCTCGAAGCCGAGCGTCACGAGCAGGAGGGCCCCCTCTTCGGTCGTGATGTCCCAGTCGCTCGTCCCTGGCGCCGACCGGCAGAAGTCTCCAGTCCGAAGGACCCGACCCGCTACGGAAAACGAGCCGCTGACGACGAAGACTTCCTCGACTCCCGAGTGCTCGTGGTCCGGGAAGACCGAGCCCGGGCCGAGCTCGATCAAGAGACTCCGAGAGCCGGAGACCGAATCCGTGGAAACCACCTTGACGCGGACACCCGGCGAAGAGTGGTCCGTCCAAGGCAGCAAATCGGTTCGAATCAGCGAAACGCCGGCGCGGACCTCTTCGATCGCGTCGGGGAGCGGACTCGCTTTGCCCTCGCGCTCACCCCGCAAGGAGCTCACGAGACGTTCCCTGACGCGAGCCGGCGGCTGGACGGGAGACGTCGCCAACCCGAGCAGCGCGATGGCCGCCTCCAGATCGAGCTGTTCCGATCGCATCCCGTCCGGCCGGGTCCGTTCGGCGGCTTCGGAGGGATCCTTAAGCTCGTCCATGAGGTCGATCCTCTCGCAGAACGGGTCCCATCGCTTCACGAAACTGGCCGATGCCCACTCGGATTTTCAATCGGATCGTCTCAGGAGAGAGAGTCGAGCGTTGCGTGATCTCTTCGACCGTGAGGCCTTCGAAGTACGCCATCTCCAGGACCTTGCGAAGATCCGAGGGCAGGCCTTCGAGCGCTGCTCGTGCGCGGGTGGATTCTTCCGATTCGCAGGCGCCGGGTATCCCGGGAATCGGAGCGAGCGACCCGAGAGACGCCGTCATGGAAACCACGTTCCCGGCCGCGCGGCGTCGCTCGAGGGCTCGAGTCCGGGTCAGGGCCGTGATCCAGAGGAGTGGAGAGCCGTCCGCGGAATCGAAGCGTGACGGCTGGCGCCAGATCTCGGAAAAAACCTCGACGACCGTATCCTCCGCGGCCGAGGTGTTCCCGAGGATTCGCAGGCAGAGTCCGAAAACGACGGGGGAGAGGCTCTCGTACAACCGTTCGAACGAACCCTCATCCCGCCGGGCCGCCTGGCGCATGAGCCGCGAGAGATCGGGCGCCTGTCCTCCCGGCGCCGTCATGGATTCACTGGACACGGGGACCTCCGGGCTTGGTTTTTCACTGCGGCCTCCGTACTCCACGAGCAAAGGGCGTGCCGCCATGTACGGTGGAAGACATCCGGGTCCTCAGGGCCGACCCGGCCGGGTGTGTCGGACGGGATCGCGGCGACCCGTCAGTCGAATAGAATTCGAAAAATTTTCGCCGGCACAGGAGGTTCCCATGCGAGATCGCCGCGATCTCTTCCGCTCCGCCGGAAAGGCCGGGCTGGCGCTCGGGCTCGCCGCCGCCGGTCAACCTCTCTTCGCGATCCCCAGGAAGGGGACGCCGCTCTCGACCACCTACGACGACATCGGGCTGATGAACACGGCGCTCGCCCTCGAGCATGAGGCCATCTGGGCCTATGGCCTGGCGGGCAGGAGCGGCCTTCTCTCGGCGAAGGCGAAGGAGGTGGGACTTCTCTTCCAGGGCAGCCACGAAATCCATCGGGACCTCCTGACCGCGGCGATAAAGAACAAGGCGGGCCAGCCGGTCGATCCGAAGAAGGAGTACACGTTCGACGTGCCGCTCGCCAACGAGAAGGATGTCTTAGAGCTCGCCTTCAAGCTCGAGATCGGGGCGGCGCGCGTCTACCTCTACGTCGTCGACCGGTTTCAGGACCGCGCGCTGTCCGCCTCCGCGGGAAGAATCCTTTCCGACGAGGTCCTTCACGCGACCGTGTTGAGGGGCGTGCTGGGACGGGAGCCGGTTCCGACCTTCAAGCTGATTGAGACGTAGAGGGCCGGGGTGAGGGGCGGCGGGAACAGCGCGATAAGGATGGAGAGAACCTGACCCGCCCCGCCGCGGAGAGAGAGGCCCGTCAGCTCTTAACGCTCGCGTCGACTCCGTCCGGGATCGTGACCGGCCCGTGCTTCAGATCTTCCCGGATGATGAGATCCAGGAAGAGCTCCCGCACCCCTTCCTTACCCCCGCGGCGGTAGGCGTCTCGAACCTCCGCGGGGCGCAACACGATTCCGGTCATCGTCGTCAGGTACTGGCAGAAAACGTAAGATCGGGACCGAAAGGAAATGACGAGGAGCGCGAGCAGGAGAGCCGCTGCCCCGAGAAGGGACCAGCCCGCCGGTGAGGACAGACCGAGGATTTCTTTCATGAGCGGGTGTGTCTGCAACCTTAACAGATCGCGGCCTGTTTTCGGGGCCCACTCGTCGTAATTCCGTGAAGAGACGCCGGTTGCGAGTTTCTTTCGTCCGCCCGCCGGCCGCGGGCGCTAACGCGCCGCCGGAGCCTTGCCGGGGATCGCGAGGGACTTCAAGACCTCGCGGGCGACGTCCTCGGGCCGCTTCTTGTCGCGGTCGAGCCTCGCGTTCCACGCCCGCATGCGGGGGGCGTCGAGCCGTCCCGCCAGCGACTGGAGCACGGACACGACCTCCGGCCGCGCGCTCCAGACGGGCCCGCGCACGACGAATGCCGCCTCGTACGGCGGGAAGTACCGCTTGTCGTCTTCGAGCACCACGCCGTGGATCGCCGCGATCAGGCCGTCGGTCGAGTTGCCGGCGACGACGTCGACCCTTCCCGCTTCGAGTGCGGGATAAAGCAGTCCGAGGTCCATCTCCGCCGGGCGATTCCTGAACGTGAGGCCGTACGCCTCCGTGAGTCCGCGATAGCCGTCGGCGCGTTCCACGAACTCGTAGCCGAAGCCGGGCCGCAGATCGGGGTGCGCCTTCAGGTCGGAGATCCGCGCGAGCTTGAGCCGCCGCGCATCTTCTTCCCGGACGACGAGCGCGAACGTGTTCTCGAAGCCGAGCGGCGGCGCCCAGATCGCGCCCCATCGGCGCCGGTATTCGTCGGTGACTTTCTTTCGGACGACCGCCGGATCGCGTTCCGGTTTTTCCCGGAGGATCGCCGTGTACGCCGTCCCCGTGTACTCCGGGTAGAGGTCGAGCTCGCCCGCGAGCAGGGCGCTGTGACAGACGAACGTCCCGCCCAGGTTCAACTTGCGGTCGACCGCGACGCCTCGCGCCTCCAGGGCCTGCGCGACCACTTCCCCGAGGAGCACCTGCTCGGAAAAATTCTTCGAGCCGATGCGAACCTTACGCGGCCCGCGCGCGCACGCGGACGAGATCACGAAGGCGACCGCGGCCGCCAGGATCAGCCCTCGCCTCATCGCCGGACCTCCGGACGGATCCCCGACCAGCGTTTCTCGGCCGCGCCGAGGAGCACGTCGGCCGCCACCGCCAGGCACGCCGCGGGGACGGCCCCCGCCAGAATGAGGCGGTTGTCCACGGTCGCAATGCCCCGGTAGATGAGCACGCCCAATCCTCCCGCTCCCACGGCCGCCGCGATGGTCGCGATGCCGATCGCGACGACGGTTGCGATTCGTATGCCGCCGAGCACGACCGGAAGGGACAGCGGGATCTCCACCCACCAGAGCCGCTGCCGCGCGGTCATCCCGAGCCCGTCAGCCGCTTCCGCCACCGCGGGATCGACGGACCGAATTCCCGCGTGGGTGTTTCGCAGGATCGGAAGCAGGGCGTACACGACGAGGGCGACGATCGCGGTGCGCGGACCGATCCCGCCCACGAGCGGCAGGGGGATCAGGAAACCGAACAGCGCGAGGCTCGGGACCGTCTGGACGACGCCCGCGAGACCGAGGATCGGCCGCGCGAGCCTGGGGGTTCGCGTGAGAAGGACACCGAGAGGCACACCGATCGCGACCGCGGCCGCGATCGACAGGAGGACCAGCACGACGTGCTCCCCGGTCAACGAGAGGATCTCGGAGCGGCGCTCCCAGAAGTAGCGGCCGAGCTCTCTCATTCGGAGGCGAACTCCCGCACGAATTCGTCCGCCGGGCTCTCCGCGATCTCGCTGGGCGTTCCCACCTGAAGAACCCGTCCGTCGCGGAGGACCGCAACGCGGTCGGCCAGCCGGAACGCCTCGGATATGTCGTGCGTGACGAGAAGGACGGCCTTTCCGAGCTGACGTTTCCAGGCCAGGAACTCCTTCTGGAGCGCGCGCCGCGCGATCGGATCGAGCGCGCCGAACGGCTCATCCATCAGCACGAGTCCCGGGTCGGCCGCGAGAGCGCGAGCGACCCCGACCCGTTGCCGCTGGCCCCCGGAGAGCTCGCGGGGCCGCCGCGAGGCAAATTCCTTGGAAGACAGGTTGACCATCGAGAGGACTTCCCGGGCGCGGTCGCGCCGCCGCTCGACGCTCCAGCCGAGGAGCCGGGGAACCGTCGCCACGTTTTCCTCTACGGTCCAGTGGGGAAGAAGGCCGCCCTCCTGGATCACGTAGCCGATGCGGCGCCGCAGCAGGACCGGGTCTTCGCCCGCGACGTCGCGACCGAACACGCGAACCTGTCCCGCGTCCGCCGACAGCAGGCGATTGACCAGCTTCAATGCGGTCGTCTTCCCGCAGCCGGAGGGCCCGAGAAGCGCCACGGTCTCTCCGGCGGCGACCGTCAGCGAGAAACCGTCCAGGGCGGGGCGCCCGGGCGCGAACGCCTTCCGGACGTCCCGGAATTCGACCGCAGCCGCCTCGTTTTGAGAAGATGTCGCGATGTCCTCATCTTACGACGCGATCGTGATCGGAGGCGGTCCGGCGGGCTCGACGGTCTCCGCGGTGCTCGCCCGATCGGGGCGCAGCGTCGTCGTGCTCGAGAAGGAAAAGTTTCCCCGTTTCCACGTCGGCGAGTCCCTGCTTCCTCACGGCCTTCCGATCCTGGAACGGATCGGCGTGCTGGACAAGGTCCGGAAGGCCGGCTTCCAGGAGAAATACGGGGCGTATTTCTGGAACGAGGCGAACGGGGGGATCCGCCCTGTCGTCTTCGCCGACGCCGCCGACGACCGGCATCCCATGGCTTACCAGGTGAAGCGGGCGGACTTCGACGCGCTGCTGCTCGGGCATGCGCGGGAGATGGGCGCGGAGATCCGGGAGGAGACCGACGTGCGCGAAGTCCTCTTCGAGAAAGGACGAGCGGTCGGTGTCCGCGCGGCGTCTTCCGGCGGAGCGTCTTTCGAGCTTCGCGGGCGCGTCGTCGTGGACGCCACCGGGCAGGACGCATTCCTATCGCGCAAGCTCGGGACGCGCCGGTTCGACAAGAAGCTGAAGCGCGCCGCTCTCTTCGCGCATTTCGAGAACGTTCCCCGGCCGCCGGGACGCGAGGCGGGCGACATCCTGTTGCCTGTCGAGAACGGCGTCTGGTACTGGATCATCCCGTTCTCCGACGGAACGTCCAGCGTCGGCGCCGTCTTCGACCCGGTGGAGGCGCGCAGCGGTCCGGAAGGCGAGACGCTCGATCAGCGTTTCGAGCGGATCGTGGAGCGGTCGGCCCGGATGCGGGAGCTTCTCGGCGAGGGACGGCGGACCACTCCGGTGCGCGGGATCTCCGATTATTCCGCCACGTCGGCGCGATTCCATGGAGACGGCTGGGCGATGATCGGCGACGCGGCCGCGTTCCTCGACCCCGTCTTCTCGACCGGGGTCTTCCTCGCGATGGCGACGGGAGAACGCGCGGCCCGCGACATCGAGCGCGCTCTCGTCCGGCACGGGCGGGTAGACGCCTCGGATCTCGCCTCCTACGAGCGCTACGCGCGCACGCTGTTCCGGCGATTCCGGCGCTTCGTGTACGCCTTCTACGATCCCGTCTTCTTCGAAGCGTTCTGCTCGGAAGCGCCGTTCGAAAAGATCCGCGCCGCCGTCACGACGACGCTCGCGGGCGGCGTCGAACAGGTCCCGCTCTCCTCGAAGCTCTGGACCGCGGCGATGTTCTTCGGGGTCGGCTTCGATCGGTTCCGGCGGCGAATCGGCCTCGGCCCGAAGCCCGAAGAGGCCGTCTCCGCGTAGTCACGTCTGTTGAGAGAAGGGCCGGCTCTGCCCCCTCTCCCCGGGCTGAACAGGGGAGAGGGTGCGGTGAGGGGCGGTTAGGGAAAGGAAAGCGGGTCATCCCGCCCCACGGCGATTCGACCAACGCCCCGCTATCCCTTCAGAAGCTCCTTCTTGAGATCTTCCTGAATCGGATTGGCGCCCAGCCAGACGCCGAAGAGGGCGTCCGCGAAATCCTTCCCCTCGATCACGCCCTTCTCGGCGCCCTTGACGGTGACGACGGTTCCCTTTCCGGGCACGTACGTCAGCACGATGTCGTCGCCCTTCTCGACGTTCGGCACGATCTTGCCGAGCCGGTCGAGCTTCGGTTTCAGGACGGACATCTGGGATTTGGAGTTTTTCTCGAAGCCTTCCTCGATCGCCTCCATGACCTGCGATCCCTTCAGGCTGCGCAGGACCGCCAGGCGCATCGACTTCACCTCCTCCGCGGCGAGAATGGCGGCGGCGTCTCTGGAGGGCGTTTCGAGATACAGCCCCGCGACGTAGACCTTGAACACGACCTTGGTGCGCAGGCCCAGGCCGTTCAACTTCAGGGTCTTCCCCTCGATCGTGACGGTGTCGGGCATGGTGACGCCCGCGACGGGAGCCGCGGCAGCCGCCACCGAGGCCGCCGCTAAGAGGACGAGCGCAAACATCGAGCTTCTATATTTCATGGGAAGAATTCTAAGCCGGAACGAGGCGCCGGGGGCCGGACCAGGAAAGCCGGGCGCCGGGGCGCCCATCAGGCCGTCCTGTCGACCCGAACGCGGTTGTCGTGAAAGACGGCGCCGCCGCCCATGTCTGATTCCCGCTCGTCCGGTGGCATTGATCGTGGCTCCCCGTTCGAGCCGCCCGGCCACCGCCCCTTGGTGCTGGCGACCACGCCCGGGCGCACGGAATCGCTGACGTCCGCAACCGCAAGGAAGGACCCCCGCGCGCTCGTGATGCGCACCTCGTCCCCCGTCGCGATGCCGCCGG
>JBBRDK010000100.1:0-13201 GCA_038203955.1 Thermoanaerobaculia bacterium
CAGCTGCGGGATCCGGCGTTGTTCTCCGTGTTCGCGCCCGTGCGCCCCGGCGTCGAGCCCGCCGCGGTCGAATCCGTCATCCGCGAGGAGGCCGCCCGCGTCGGGCGGGACGGCGTCACGGAAGCGGAAGTCGAGAAGGCGAGCGTCCAGTTCGAGGCGGAGGTCATCTTCGACCGGGACTCGACGGATCAGATCGCGTCATCGCTCTCCGAAGCGATCGCGGTCGCCGACTGGGAGTGGTACGCAGCGTACCCGGTGGCCATCGGCGCCGTCACGCGAGAGGACGTCCAGCGCGTGGCCGCCGCGTATTTCCAGGACGACGGGCTCACCGTCGGAACGTTCCTCCCGAAACCCACCGGCGCCGTCCCGGGCGCAGAAGAAGACGACCAAGACGAGGAAGACGAGGAATGACGCGCCGGGGCTTCGCGGAGCAGGTTCACCGCCGGACGCTTTCCAACGGAGCCGAGCTTCTCGTGATCGAGAATCATTTCAATCCCACGCTCGCTCTGTCTGGCTCCCTTTACGGCGGGCCGCTCTACGCTCCGCCGGACCGACGCACGATCGCGTCGATGACCGCCGGGGAGCTCACGAAGGGAACGGAGCGGAGAAGCAAGCTCGAGATTGCGGAGGACCTTGAGAGCCGCGGAGCGTCGCTGTCCTTCTCCGCCGACTCCTCGGACCCCGTGGGAACGGACATCGCGGGGGCGGCCCTGTCGCGAGACGCGGACCTCCTCCTCGACCGGCTCGTGGAGATCCTCCGCTCGCCCTCTTTCCCGGAGGAGGAGCTCGAGAAGGAGAAGAAGCGGCTGGCCGGCGCGATCCGGCAGCAGCAGGATCAGACCTCCGCCCGCGCGCAGGACGCCGCGGCGCGCCGCATCTATCCTCCCGGGCATCCTTTTCACCGGCGCACGGGAGAGGAGCGCATCGCGCGGCTCGAGTCGCTCACGCGCTCGGATCTGCAGGCCTTCCACGACGCGCGGTACGCCGCGGGAACCCTCCGGCTGGTGGTTGTGGGCGACGTGAGCGCCGACGCGATCCTCGATGGCCTCGACCGGCGCCTCGCGGACTGGAGACGGGGCGCGCCGCCCGAGATCCCGCCTGTGACGGTGCCCGACCCGGTGCCGGTCTCGGAGACCGTCGAGATGCCGGACAAGGCCAACGCCGACGTCGTCCTCGCGACGCCGGCCGCCCTGACGCGCCCGGATCCGTCGTACCTCGCCTGCGTCCTCGCCAACTCCGCGCTGGGGCAGTCCTCGCTCACCTCTCGTCTCGGCGTCCGCGTGCGCGACACGGAGGGTCTGACCTACGGAATCCACTCGAGCTTCCACGCCACGCATGTGCCGGGCCCTTTCGTCGTGACCGTCACCGTGAAGCCCGAAAGCCGCGACGCCGCCGTGGCCTCCACCCTGGATGAGATCTCTCGATTCGTGCGCGACGGCCTGACCCCGCGAGAGCTGGCCGACGAAAAGAGCTCGCGAATCGGAAAGTTCAAGGTCGATCTCGCCTCGAACGCCGGCATCGCCCAGGCGGTCGACACCGCGCTCTACTACGGCCTCGGCCTCGAATACCTCGACCGGTTCGGGACCCTCGTCTCCGCGGTCACGAAAGAGGAGGCCGACGCGGCCTTCGCGCACATGGTGAAGCCGGACGCTTTCACGATCGTCTCGGCGGGGACGTTCGAAAGGAAGTAGCTGGCCGTGCCCGCGGCCAGCTCTGAGTTTTCAGTAATCAGTTTTCAGTATGCCGAAGCCCGCATTCTCGATCTGTGTGAACTGACAACTGAGAACTGACAACTGACAACTGAAAACTCGTTCATGACAGAATCCGCCCAGACAGGAGGCTCCCATTCCTCGCAGACCTCAATATCGCAAGCCCATCCGTCGCCGGCCCGGTGAGGCCGCGCCGACGCATCGCGTCTGGTTGTCCCCCGAGGCCCCTGTCGCGGAGGGACCCGCGGGAGACGGCCGGACCTACTATCGCGCCCGCCTCGACTCGGAACCGTCCCCCGAATGGATGCGGGCGTACCGGGCCGGAATGCTGGGCCTGATGCCCGAGGATCGGGACGCCGTGCTTCGCATGGAATTCCAGGGGGACAGCGTGCGATTTTCGGCGAGCGAGGGCGAGGTCGGCAAGATGCGGAAGGTGCTCGAGCGCCGCCTGGATGCCGTGAACTCGATTCTCTCCGGCGGCCGCGGCGGAAGCGCGCCGCAGGCGTAGCAATCAGTTGTCAGTTGTCAGTTGGTCAGTTATTAGTCATCAGTCAGCGTTCCGACTGAAAACTGAAAACTGAAAACTGACGACTCTCTTCACGCCTTCTTCCTCGCCGTCCCGTCTATCGGAATCTCTCGCGGCGCCTCGGGTGTGGCCGGCGCCTCCCACTGCAGCTTGCGGTAGTCGAATTGCGCCTCGTCCATGGCGTTGAACTTGACGATCTCGAAGTAGGGGGAGAGGTCGAAGTCGCGCGGGACGCAGAGCGTCGGGTGCCGCGCCCGCAGAAGTCCGCTGTAGGCCCTGCGGGTCGGGCGGCCCAGGATCTGCTGGCGGAGCCGCTCTCCGGCCGTAGTCGCCGGCTGGCGCACCTGTTGCGGCAGGATGGGGTACTGGACCCTGGCAAACGCCTCCGCGAGAAGGGTGGAGCAGATCGTCTCCGTCGCGACCCCGCTGCCGAAATGCAGAGCGTCTTCCTGGAGCCGCGGCGGAATCAGGTGGAACGGCAGGAGGTACCGCGTCAGGTCCAGGAAGTTGCGGCGGTCGTACTGGTGGCCGACGCGGGAGAGGACGTAATCGAAGATCGTCTCGAGGTCTTCCGGCCGGATGCGCATCGGCCGGCAGATCCGGATGTTCAAGTGGATGTACTTGATCAGGGGCGAAACGACCACGCCCTCGGCGACGAGCGCTTCGACGACGAGGTGCTTCGCCTCCCGGCCGAAACGCCGCTGCATCCGCCCGCGCGTCTCGGTGTCGCGCCGGAGCAGCGCGTCCCCGATGTAGAGCGCGCTGTGGGACCAGGACGACTGCGTCAGGTACTTGACCGCCGAGGAGACCCGCTGATCTCCGTCGACCAGCAACACGTCGCCGGGAGCGATCGTCGCCTTCAGCTTGACCGGATCGTTGTAGACGAACCGGCGGTAGTTCCGGCGCTGCCGCGTGATCTCGGCGACGAACCAGTCTGCGAGGAAGCGGCGGGGGGAGCGCATGGTCGGTTTTGAGTTTTCAGTGATCAGTTTTCAGCCCAGGGCACGCATGGGGTAAGAATCCGACCCTAGCCCGCCGACCATTATCGCTCCTTCCATCCAGGAAGGCGCCCACCACGGACTCAGAACTGATAACTGATAACTGATAACTGATGACTGATAACCGATAACTCTCATCCCCTCTTCATCAGATACGCGGATTCCTGCAGGCGGGCGCCGCCGGCGTCGGCGACGGCGAAGCGCGACGGCGTGAATTTCTTCGAGGCGCCGACGATCCCGTAGGACCCGTTCCAGAGCGCGGCGCCCGCGTATTCGCCCTTCTTGTTGAGGACGTAGTAATTCAACTGGAAGTCGGGGCGCCCGCTCTTGTCGCGGTAGTACTTCGAGGCGTTCACCACGCGCTCGAGCGTCGCGAGCGCCGCGTCCTGAGGCGACTTGCCCTGCCGCATGAGCTCGACGACTGTGTGCGAGCCGCAGAGCCGGATGTTGCCCTCGCCCCAGCCCGTCGACCCGCATGCGCCCACCTCGCCGTCGACGTAGAGTCCGGCGCCGATGACCGGCGAGTCCCCCAGGCGGCCCGGCAGCTTGAAGAACAGTCCCGAGGTGGTCGTCGTCCCGACGAGATCTCCCGACGCCGTCACGGCGTTGCAGTTGATCGTGCCCTGCGGTCGGAAATCCTCGACTCCGAACTTCTCGATGTACCAGCGGATGTCGGGGTCCTTCTGCTCCTCCTCGCCCCGCTCCATCCAGTCGTCTCTCCCCGAGAGTTTCTCTTTCCAGTAGAGCCAGATCTTTCGCGAGCGTTCCGTCAGCAAATTCTGCTCGGGCACTCCGTGGGCGCGGGCGAATTTCAGAGCGCCTTCGCCCACGAGAAACGCCCGGTTGGTCTGGTCCATGACGAGACGCGCGACGCGCGAAGGGTTCTTGATGCGCTCCAGGGCGCCGACGGCGCCGGACTTCATCGTCCGTCCATCCATCACGGAGGCGTCGAGCTGGACGACGCCCTCCTCGTTCGGGATGCCGCCGAATCCGACCGTGACGTCGTTGGGATCATTCTCCACGATGTTGACGCCCGAGATCACGGCTTCCAGGGGGTCGCTTCCGGACGCGATCATTTCGTGCGCCTTGCGCACGGCTTCGAGGCCGTTCGCCGACGAGACGACCACCGGACGCGAAGCCGCCCGTCCGGACGACGGAAGCGGGGGGCTCTTGATCTGGGAGGCAATCGGGAGAAGGGCGGCGCCCTTCAACAGGTCGCGCCGGGTCGTTCCGCTCATGAGGTCTCCTTGAAAACTTATCCGTCGCTTCCGCGCCGCGGACGGGCGGTTATTCGTCGGGGAGCTCGGGCTCTTCCTGGATTTCGCGCTTCGTGCCGGGCGCCATGAGATCCATCAGAAGCTCCGGGAGAGTCTCCGCGAACTGGCTGCGCGGCATGACGGTCGTGACGCCGGCGGCTTCTGCGCGCCTTCCGAGCTCGCGATCGACGTGGGAGAGAAAACCGACGACCGGAAGCGCGCCGTCGGGCCCGCTCGTTCTCATGGCGGCCACCGCGTCGACCGCTCCGTCGGAGAGCTCCACGAGAGCGGCCACGGTTCCGGGCTCCCGGCAGGCGGCGGCGAGGCCGGCGGCGTCCGTGAAGCGGACCGGGACGTTCAGGTGCCGGGCCGTCGCGTCGATCTTGGACCGGAAGAAAAGGTCTTCCACGCAGGCGACCACGGACTTGGACATGGCGCGGATTGTATGACGGCGGGGCGGCGCGCGGCTCCGCCCCGCCAGGCGCTGGGCGAGAGGCGAAAGGCGAAGGCGAACAAAATGGAAGAACGGAAGCAGAGAGGGACTTCCGTTTTTTGGCGCGCGGCGCCCGGCGCCCGGCGCCTTCCTCAGAACATCTTCACCAGATCGACGGTGAATCGATTCAGCCAGGTGTGTCGATCGAGCCGCTGCTGGAACACGGCGGCGCCCTGAACGAAGACTCGCGGGGCCATCGTGATCGCGAGGGCGAAGCGGTGGCCCCGGTACCAGCTGTGAAACCACCAGTCGTCCGTGTTGTACGCGCCGACGACCGCGTCTCTCTGGACGTACTGATAGGTGTAGAAACCGCGGAGCCGTCCCGGCGTTCCGACGTCGCCGGCCGTGATGCTGCCCTCGAAGGCCTTGTCGTCGCCGCGCGCCTCCGCCCGGGAACCGAAGTTCTTGAGGCCGTCCAGAGAAACCGTCAGGGGAACGGAGCCCAGGGGAAATCGGAGGCGCACGATCGCGTCGCCGATCCGGAACCGGGAGACGAACACCGGGACTCCTCCGACGACGGGGCGCGAGTAGTTCTGCCGGATGTAGGCCGGCCGGAGGCGGTCCGGCTCGAAGCTCCAGAAGGAGCCCGCGGCCTCGATCGCGAACGCCGCCGGGTCCCCCCGCCGCCAGACAAGCTGTCCTGCTTCGACGCGCGTGCGGTCGCCTTCCCGCTGCGGGCCGCGGAAAGCGCCGGCGGCGACCGTGAGCCCTTCGACCGGGAGCTGCCAGGCGGCAGCCGCGCCCAGCGACTGGATGTCGCGGTCCCAGAGCATCTCGGTCGCGACGAGCGGCATTCCGAAGCTGCCGAGGCGGAAGTTTACCGGCCCGGGCCGCGCCACGACGAACCACCGCTCCAGAGTCGACCCCGTGGTGCGGTAGTTGTCGAAGTTTCGCGCGTTGTCGGAATTCTGGTCGGTGCCGAGGTCGCCGATCGCCCGCGCTCCGATCTTGAGGCGGTCCGAAACGACCAGATCGAGCTCGGAGCGGAGCTCGAATCGCGCGCGATGGATGTCCGGACGGAACACGAGCTTCTCGATCCGGTCGTATCGGGCGAGAAAGTCCCATTGGAAGTCGAGATGCGGCTTTTGCCGCTCTTCGAAGTACGCGGCCTCCCCCTGCGCGCGGGCAAGGCGCGGGGCCACGAGGCAGAGAAGGAAAACGGGAAGGAGGATCCGGAGCCAGGCGCACCGCGTCTCGGGGCCCGCATCGCCGAGGGCGCCGTTCCGGTGGCGTCCGGGCTTCGCGGCGTCGACCTGAGGCGTCAGGCGGCCGCCGCCGTGACGGACGTCAGCGCCTCGTAGAGATCGTTGACGGTCTGATAGCGGTCGTCGGGATTCTTCTGCATGCAGATCAGGATGATCGCCGCGATCCGTGGATCGATGCGCGGGTTCTTCGACTGGGGCGCCGGTGGCTTCTCCTGGACGTGCTTCAGGACGACGGCGATCGGCGTATCGCCTTCGAACGGGAGCGTGCCCGTGAAGATTTCGTACAGCACCACGCCCGTCGAATAAATGTCGGAACGGAAGTCGAGCGCGAGCCCCCTGGCCTGCTCGGGGGACATGTAATCGGGCGTCCCGACGACGGTCCCGGTCGCCGTCATCCCGCGCTCCTGCGTCAGGCGGGCGATCCCGAAATCCATGATCTTCAAGCCTCCGGTCGGCTCGATGATGATGTTCTGCGGCTTGATGTCGCGGTGGATGACGCCGACTTCGTGCGCTGCCGCCAGACCCGCGCACATCTGCTTCGCGATTCGCAGCGCCACCGGCGTCGGGAGCAGCTGGTCCTGCTCGACGAGGTGCTTCAGGGTGATTCCCTTGACGAATTCCATCGAGAGATATCGAACGCCTCCGGTCTCCCCGAGATCGTGGGTGCGCAGGATGTTCGGATGCGTGATTTTGCGCGCGAGGCGGATCTCCGACTTGAACCGGTCGAGGAGGGTCGGGTCGGCGGAGAGCGCCTCGCTGCGGAGGGTCTTGATCGCGACGAGGTCCTCGAGATCGCGGTCGAGCGCCTTGTAGACGATCCCCATTCCGCCCTTTCCGAGCACGGACTGGATCTCGTACCGCGACGCGAAGAGTGTCCCCACCTGGGGCTCCGCGGAGCGCGCGCCGGACACCCCGCCGGGCGAGCCCCCGGCCAGAAGGTCCGTGTTCATCCGCATGACGGCGGAGGCGGCCAGCGTCACGCCCTCGTCTCCCTGGTTGAGCGTCAGGGCTCCCAGGTACTTCTCGAGCGCCTCCTTTTCCTTGAGCTCCTCGATCATGGCCCGGAACGACCGCGCGAGGATCCCGATCTCGTCCTTCGATTCGATCGGAAGATCGGGCGTCTCGAGATTTCCGACGCGCACTTCTTCCGTCGCCCGAAGAAGCCGCGCGAGCGGCCCGGTGATCCGCCGAGCGAGAAAGAACGACAGGAGGAAGGCGATCAGGAGCGCCGCGAGTCCCACGTAGACCTGGGTGTTCTGGATCGTGCGGAACGCCGAGAGCTCTTTTTCCCGGCTCCGGAGGGCCACCGCGCTCCCGACCAGCGCGTCGGTCGAGGACCGCAGCGGAACGAAATACGCGAGATAGGTCTCCCCGGCGAGGTCGAGCGGCAGAGGGCCGATCGTCCGGCCCTGGCGGAGGACCGCCGCCACGACATCCGGACGCCGGCGGACGGCATCGAGGACGCTTCCGCTGCGGTTCTGCAGGGTCGACGCCGCCAGCGCCGGGCGCGCGGGCTCCTTCGGCTTCGCTTCGTCCGCGAGAAAGACGACCTCCGCGTTCATCAGCGACTTGAAGGCGATCGCGACCTCGTCGTTGATCTGAAACGCGGCGGCGATCACGCCGACGATGCGGGTGCCGCCCTCGAGGACCGGAGCCGCGACGACGTTGTAGAGCTTTCCTCCCGAGAGCCAGATCCCCGAGGTCTTCTCGCCTTCGAGAGCGGCCGCGATCGTCGACACGCGCGAGAGGTCCGCCGAGTAGGGCAGCGGTTTGTCCGTGCGGAGGAACGCCGTTCCCTGCGGGTTGACGGCCACGAGGAAGTCCGCCCGCGTGCCCGAAGCCTGCTCGTTTTTCAACGTGTCGAACGCCGTGGCCGGGTCGACGTCGCTCGTCATCATGGAGATGATTCCGGCGTTGTTGACGACGACCGCGAGCGCGCGGTGGAGCCCGGCATAGCGGGTCTGCTCGAACGACTCCCACGCCGGGCCCGCCTTCTTCAGGTCCTCCGCGATCTTGGCGTCGGCGATGCGGCGCGCCCGGTAGGTCGAGATCGCGATCGCGCCCCCGACCGAGATCAGGATCAACAGCGCGGCGCCGGCGAAGATCTTGAGCGAAAGGGAAAACCGGGGAGGCTTGGGAGGCGGGAGCTTCAGGCCGCGGATCGAGATCCGCGTCCCGGTCCCCGCGGTCATCGAGGTCGGGAGATCAATAACGCTCATCGTCCGAGGCCGCGGCGGGCGGGTAATCCTTGCCGTACTTGTTCTTGTGGGGCAGCGCCTTGAAAGCCGAAGCGTCGAGACGCAACGCCACGGCGGGGGTCTCGGCCCTTGCGCGCACGGTGACGGGGACCTGGCCCTCGCCGCCCTCCTCGTGCCACGAGCGGATCGTCCAGTTTCCCGGCGGGACTCCGTCGAAGCGGAAGGACCCGTCGGGGCCGGTGACGGCCGCGTAGTCGGAGTCGACGACCATCACGAAGCCGACCATCTGGGGATGGATGTTGCAGTACACCCGGACCAGCCCCGGCTCTTCGAAACGCTTCTCCCTGGATCCGCCGCTTCGGTAGAGGCCCAGGTCGAAGCGGTTCGCCGCGGAGACGGAAAAGACGTTGTGGTAGATCGGATCCACGTTGGGAAACTGAACTTCGCCCGCCCGGGGCACCGAGATGACGCGCGGCACGAACTTCTTGCCCTGGCTCTTCATTTCGGCGTGCGAGGCCCGGGCGGCCGAGGCCTGGGAGCGGAGCCCTTCGATCCACACCACGGCGTTGGCCGCCTCGGGCAGAGGGGACCCCGCTTTGACGATGCTGACCTTCCCCGTGATGCTCCCGCCACCGGCCGGCGCGGCTGCCGCGACCGCGGCCGGCGTCGGCGCGGGAGGGGCGAGGAGGCCGAGCGCGAGCGCCAGCAGGAAAGCCATGGAAATCGGCCGAAATCATAGCATCCGAAGGCGTTTGCCTCCGGGTTACGATCGCCGGGGAGGTGGACATGGAACCCAGGCGCGTCGAGATTTTCGGAAAAGACACGTGACCCTACACGACTGCGGCCCGTGAGGACTACGCAAAGCGCAACGTGCCTTTCGACTACGTGAACGTAAAGGGAAATCCGGCCGAGATCGACCGGATGGTCCGGCTCTCGGGAGGCCGCCAGGTCCCCGTCATCGTCGACGGGGGCAAGGTCACGGTCGGCTTCGGAGGAACGTGAGGCGTGTGATCGCGCCGGTCGGGCGCCGAGGGAGCGGGAATCGGAAATTGCGGGAACGGAGGCCGGGAATCGGGAGCCGAGCGACTAACGGGAGCGAGACGGCCGCGGTACTCCGCGGTCAACTAGATCGGGAATCGGAAATCGAGGGAGGGGACACAGACTAAGGGAAACGGTAAGCGAGAGACGGACCGGGGCCGGGGTTCGGGAGGGCTGAGAGCTTGACAGCTGATAGCTGATAGCTCCTCGTTTTTCCCCCCATATAATCCCGCGCCGAACGAGAACGTCGGTCGACAACGGAGGTCGTATGGCGAACCCGGAGACCGGTCAGGATTTTCGCCCCTACATCTCCTCCGAGCAGGCGATTCCCGAGTTCACGCCAAAGGCGATCGTCCTCGGCGTCTTCTTCGGCATCCTCTTCGGGGCGGCCACGGTCTACCTCGCCCTGCGTGCGGGCTTGACGGTGTCGGCTTCCGTTCCCATCGCGGTGCTCTCGATCGCCGTGTTCAAGAAGATCGGACGGTCGACGATTCTCGAGAACAACATCGTCCAGACGATCGGGTCCGCCGGCGAGTCCGTCGCGGCGGGCACCGTCTTCACGGTACCCGCGCTTCTCTTCCTGACGGGCGGCCAGCACTACTTCCAGTACCTCCAGATCACGATCCTCGCGATTTTCGGCGGCGTTCTCGGCGTGCTGTTCATGATTCCGCTGCGCCGCGCCCTCATCGTGAAAGAACACGGGAAGCTGCCGTATCCCGAAGGGACGGCGTGCGCAGACGTCCTGATCGCCGGTGAGAAGGGCGGGAATCTCGCGAAGACCGTGTTCGCCGGCGTCGGCGCGTCGCTGCTCTACAAGTTCCTCTACGGCGTGCTCGGCCTCTGGAACGAGACGCCGATCTGGTTTCGCACGAAGAAGGAATCCGTGACGTATCCCGCCGCCACGCTCGACGTGGCCGTCACGCCGGAATACCTGGGCCTGGGCTACATCATCGGACCCCGCATCGCCTCGGAGCTCTTCTCCGGTGGCCTGCTCGCGTGGATGGCGCTGATCCCGCTCATCGCGATTTTCGTCCCCGACTCGCGCGTCGTCGCCGACCTCCACAAGCTGGGATTCAGCGATGCCTGGATGGCAAACAATTCCTACGCGAACTGGATCTATCGCGCGTACATCCGCTACATCGGGGCCGGAGCGGTCGCCTGCGCCGGCGTCATGACGCTGTTGAAGACGCTGCCGACGATCGTGTCCGCCTTCAAGGAGTCGGTGAAGAGCTTCGGGGAAGGCCGCGCGGGCGGCTCGGTCAAGCGGACGGAAAAGGACATGGGCTTCGGCATGGTGGTGATCGGCTCGCTCGCGATCGTCCTCGTCCTCGCCGTGCTGCCCGGTTTTCCCCACGGCCCGTTCCCCGGCTCGCTCCTGATGTCGCTCCTGATCGTCGTGTTCGGCTTCTTCTTCGTGACGGTCTCCTCACGGATCGTCGGGATCATCGGGACATCCTCGAATCCGATATCGGGCATGACCATCGCGACGATCATGGCGACCTGCGTGGTCTTCGTGGTCATCGGCTGGCGCGGAGACATCTACCAGGCGGTCGCCCTGTGCGTCGGCGCCATCGTCTGCGTCGCCGCGGCGAACGCGGGCGCGACCTCCCAGGACCTGAAGACGGGGTACCTGGTCGGGGCGACCCCGAAGTATCAGCAGTACGGGTTTCTGATCGGCGTCGTGACGTCCTCGTTCTTCATCGCGATCACGCTCTTCATCCTCGACAAGACGTACAAGGGCGCAAACGAGCTTCACGGCATCGGCGGCGTGCAGCTCCCTGCCCCCCAGGCAACGCTGATGGCGACGATCATCAAGGGTCTGCTGGCGCAGAACCTCCCATGGGCGCCCGTGCTGGTCGGCGTGTTTCTCGCCTTCATGGCGCAGCTCGCCGGCGCCCACGCCCTGTCCTGGGCGGTCGGCGCCTACCTGCCGGTTTCGACCACGGCTCCGATCTGGATCGGCGGAATGCTGAAGGCGTTCGTCGACTCGTGGCGTCGCAAGAAGGAAGGCGTCGCGGGAGAGGAATCGGAGCTCTCCTCGGGAATGCTCTACGCCACGGGGCTCGTCGCGGGGGGCTCTCTCGGCGGCGTACTGATCGCGTTCATCGCGTTCTTCGGCGACACGGTTCTCCACATGGAGAAACCGAACCTCCTCGAGAAGCTCGACCTCGGGTCGAAGCTCTATCCGGGCCTGAAGAACGGCCTCGTGAGCGGCGGAATCCTCTGCGCCGTCGCCTTCGGCGTGCTCTGTATCCTGCTGCTCCAGAAGGCGAGAAAGAAGCTGGATGCCTAGGTGGCTGTCAGTCGTCAGTCCTCAGTTTTCAGTAATCAGTCGAGGATCCGTAACTCCCAACTCTGAACTCTCGACTCTCAACTCTTAACTTTCTCAATCACCTCAAACTTCCGCCCGACCTTGACGAAGGCGTCGACGGCGAGGTCGAGGTCAGCGTGCGAGTGGGCGGCCGAGACCTGGCAGCGCAGGCGGGCCTGCCCCTGCGGGACGACCGGGAAGCCGAATCCGGACACGTAGACTCCTTCGTCGAAGAGGTCGCGTCCCATCGCGAGAGCCTTGGCCGTGTCGCCCACGATCACCGGGACGATCGGATGCGTGCCGTGCGGGATCTGAAAACCCGCCTCGGAGATGGCCTTCCGGAAGTACGCCGCGTTCTCCCGGAGCCTGCCGACCGGCCCGGGATCCTCGCGGAGCATCCGGAACGCCTCGAGGGAGCCCGCCGCCACCGACGGGGGAAGAGAGTTCGAAAAGAGGTAGGGCCGGCTTCGCTGGCGGAGAAGCTCGACCAAGGCGAAAGGGCCGGTGACGAAGCCGCCGGCGGCGGATCCCATCGCCTTGCCGAGCGTGCCGGTCGTGACGGGAATGCGATCGAACACGCCCTGTTCCTCGGCAGTGCCGCGGCCGGTCGGACCGAGGACCCCGGTGGCGTGCGAGTCGTCCACGACGAGCAGCGTGCCCGTTCTTTCGCAGATCTCGACCAGCGACCGAAGGTCCGCCTCCTCGCCCTCCATGGAGAAGACGCCGTCCGTCATCATCATCCGGTAGCGGGATGCGCCGTCCTCCGCCAGGAGCCGGTCGAACGCCTTCATGTCGTTGTGCGGCACACGGAACCGCTTCGCCTTGCAGAGCCGGACGCCATCGATGATCGACGCGTGGTTGAGATCGTCGGAGTAGAGCCCGTCCCCGTCCTCCAGGACCGCCGCGAAAAGGCCCTCGTTGGCGTTCCAGCAGGACATATAGAGGATCGCGTCCTGCTGCCCGAAGAAGGAGGCGATCTCCGCTTCGAGCTCCTTGTGCAGCGCCTCGGTTCCGCAGATGAAACGAACGGAAGCCATGCCCGCGCCCCACCGGTCGATGGCCTTCTTCTGCGCCTCGCGCACCCGGGGATGGTTGGCGAACCCGAGATAGTTGTTGGAGGTGAGCATCACGACGTCGCGGCCGCCGACGCGCACGCGCGCATCCTGCGGGGATTCCAGGACGAGCTCCTCCTTGAAGGTGCCGGCCTGCTTCAACTTCGCGACTTCGGCGGCGAGATGGGCGATGAGGGGGTGCATTCGAGTTATCAGTTATCAGTTATGAGTATGAGTCGTAAGTTTGAGATGTCGTCTTTCAGGTTGGAAGAGGAAACTGAAAACTGAAAACTGAAAACTGACAACTGATTACTCACTCACTATCTTTCCCGCGACCCGCTGGCCCGGGAAGGCCGCGTCGAGCGCCGAGAGGGCCCTGTCGAAGCCGGCCTTGTCCGGCGCGACGATCTCCGCG
>JBBRDK010000101.1:0-13177 GCA_038203955.1 Thermoanaerobaculia bacterium
CTTCTCGGGCTGCGCGGATTTCCGGGAGACGCGGCAGCCCAGAAGGAGATCGAACGGCGCTACGCGGCCGCGCTCGATCCCGCGAGCATTCGCGAGTTCGACCGCTTCCTCTCCGCCGAACCGCATCACATCGGGTCGGCCCGTGGCGAGCAGAACGCCCGATGGATGGTCGCCAGGCTGCGCGAGTGGGGACTCGACGCGCGGATCGAGACGTTCGACGTGCTCTTCCCGACCCCGAGGGAGCGGTCCCTTGAGCTCGTCGCGCCGACGCGGTTTCGCGCTTCCCTGGCCGAGACGCCGGTCGAAGGAGACGCCACGTCCGCCCAGACCGCGGGCCAGCTCCCCACGTACAACGCCTACTCGATCGACGGGGACGTCACCGCGCCTCTCGTCTACGTGAACTACGGTGTCCCGGCCGATTACGAGCGTCTCGCGCGGATGAAGATCGACGTGCGGGGCAAGATCGTCCTCGTGCGCTACGGCGCGAGCTGGCGCGGCATCAAACCGAAAGTGGCGGCGGAGCACGGCGCGGTCGGGTGCCTCATCTACTCGGACCCGCGCGACGACGGATACTTCGAAGGCGACGTCTATCCGCTGGGCGCGTACCGCCCGGAGCAGGGAGTTCAAAGGGGCAGCGTCGCGGACATGCCTCTGTACCCGGGCGACCCGCTGACGCCCGGGGTTGGAGCGACGAAAGACGCGCGCCGCCTCGACCGCAAGGAAGCTCGCACGCTGACAAAGATCCCGGTTCTTCCCATCTCCTACGGGGACGCGCGTCCGCTCCTCGCCGCCCTCGGAGGACGCACCGCCCCCACGGAATGGCGCGGCGGCCTTCCCCTCGCGTACCACGTCGGACCGGGGCCGGCGACCGTCCATCTGAAGCTCGCGTTCGACTGGAAGATGGTGCAGGCGCACGACGTCATCGCGCGTATCGAGGGCTCCGTGTGGCCGGACGAATGGATCATCCAGGGCAACCATCACGACGCGTGGGTGAACGGGGCGAGCGACCCGGTCAGCGGACTCGCCGCGTTGCTCGAGGAGGCCCGGTCGCTCGGCACGCTCGTCAAGACGGGCTGGCGTCCGAAGAGGACCATCGTCCTCTGCGCGTGGGACGGCGAGGAGCCCGGGCTTCTCGGGTCGACGGAGTGGGTCGAAACGCACGCGGACGAGCTCACCTCGAAGGCGGTCGCCTACATCAACACGGACTCGAACGGGCGCGGCTATCTAGGCGTCGGCGGCTCGCACGGGCTCGAGAGCCTGGTCAACGAGGTCGCGGGCGACGTCGAGGACCCCGAGAAAAAGATCCCGGTCGGCAAGCGCGCGCGGATGCGGAAGATCGAAGACTCGAAGACGGCGGAAGAGCGCCGCGAGGCGCGCGAGCGCAAGAACCTCCGGATCAGCGCGCTCGGCTCGGGGTCGGATTTCACGCCGTTCCTGCAGCACCTCGGCATCGCGTCTCTGAACCTCGGATACGGCGGCGAAGGCGGCGGAGGCGTGTATCACTCGATCTACGACGACTTCTCCTGGTACAGCCGCTTCTCCGACGGAGAGTTCGTCTACGGACGGGCGCTGGCGCAGACGACCGGACTGCTGACGCTCCGGCTCGCCAACGCCGATCTGCTCCCTTTCGACTTCACGAGCCTGGCCGAGACCGTGGGGACCTACGTCAAGGAGCTTCGCACCCTGGCGGCCGACCGGCGGGAGGCCAACGAGGAGAAGACGCGAAGGATCGAAGAAGGCGTCTTCTCCGCCCTGGAAGATCCTCGCGAGCCGATGGCGGCAGAAACGCGGGAACCGGCCGTTCCTTACTTCGATTTCTCGCCGCTCGAGAATGCGTCCGCGAACCTCACACGGGCGGCCCGCGAGTTCGAGCGCGCCTCGGAGTCGGGAACGGCGTACGAGCCCGGACGGCTCGCCGCGGTCAACGCGCTCATCCGATCGGTCGAGCGTGGAATGCTCCGGCCCGAAGGCCTGCCGCGCCGGCCGTGGTTCAAGCACTTTCTCTACGCGCCCGGGTTCTACACCGGCTACGACGTCAAGACCCTTCCGGCGGTCCGGGAAGCG
This sequence comes from Thermoanaerobaculia bacterium, assembly GCA_038203955.1. Lineage (GTDB taxonomy): Bacteria > Acidobacteriota > Thermoanaerobaculia > UBA5066 > Gp7-AA6 > JALYUA01. Next base: position 2,065 of record JBBRDK010000101.1, read on the forward strand.
ATCGAAGAGAAACAGTGGGCCGACGTCAACCGGGAGATCGTGAGGACCGCGGCGACGATCGACGTCTCCGCCGGCCGGATCCGCGAGGCAGCGAGGCGGCTTGCGCCTTAGTTGAAAGTTGAGAGTTGAGAGTCCGGAGGGGCAGGAGGGGTCCCTGCTCTGAACTCTGAACTCTCAACCGTTAACTTTCTTTCCCCCTCATCCGCTCCGAAAAGTCGTCCCCCGCCGCTTTTCCCCGAGCGAGCGCGACGGTGCCGTCGCAGCGCGCCGTCACGGTTCCGTCCTCGGCGGAGATCTCGGCCGCGGCAAACATGAGGTTCATCCCGGCGCGGAGCAGGCGCGCCTCGGCGACCACGAGATCGCCCCGCGTCGGCCGGAGGAAGAGCATCGAAAGAGAGACGGTGGCCGAGCGCGTGTCCGGACGCGAGAGCCAGCCGACCGTCCCGATCACCAGGTCGAAGAGTCCCGCGAGAACCGCGCCATTCACGGCGTCCGTCCCGATTCCGCCGCGGTGGTAGCCCTGGACCGGATCGACGACCGCGCGAACCCGGTCGACGCGCTCGAACACGAGACGCGCCCCCAGCCGTTCCATCGGAGGCGACGCGTTCCACACGGTGGAGAGCGCGTGCAGCGACTCGAGCGTCGCGTAGGCCTCCGAGAAGGGCCGCCCCTCCGAGCCGGAAGAGTGTGACATTGGTTCCCGCCTCCTCCGCGGTCCTCCGGCCGGGAGTGTACCGGACGCGATGCGGCCCCATTCGTTCGTGAGATCGTATCGGGAATGGCCTCGCGCGCCGTCCGCCCCGTGCGCTCGTTCGAAGCGGCGCTGCTCTTCGCGGTGGCGGGCTGGCTGCTCGCGCCGCCCGCTGGCGGTCAGGCGCGCCCCGATCCCTCCCGGCCGGGCACGTTTCGGGACGACGCGCGGGTGGAGCGCGTCATTCTGGACGCGCATGTGACGGACAACCACGGCGAGGTCATTCCCGGGCTCTCCGCGAACGATTTCGAGCTCAAGGTCGACGGCGTGCGCGTACCCATGGAATCGGCCGACTGGATTTCCGCCGGCGAGCCGGAAGTGCCGCTCCCCTCCTCGACGGAAACCGCGCTCCCCGATTCGAGTCCGTCGGAGGCGCCTCCCGGACGGCTGCTAATCTTCTTTTTTCAGACCGACTACACCACCTCGCGGCTGATAGGGCTCGTTCGCATGGGCCTGCAGGCCAGGCGATTCCTCGACACGCTTCTCCCCTCCGACCGGGTCGCCGTGCTCTCGTTTGACTCGCACCTCAAGCTGCGCCAGGACTTCACCGACGATCGCGCGCGCATCCTCGCGGCCATCCACGCGTCTCTCCGCACCGGACCTCCGGAGGCCCCACCGCCCGAGCCAGGCCCGTCACTCGCGCGGCACTTCGACTTTTCGGGCGCCTCCGACGCCGTGACCCCCGAACGCGCGCTGGCTCTCATCGCGCGCGCGGCCGCCCCCATCCCCGGAGGCAAGTCGATGCTCTTCTTCGGCTGGGGCCTCCAGACGATCGGCGGCATGTCCGGTCCGAACCCGCGCGACCGAATCGACTTTCAGGACGCGCTTCCGGCCCTCGCTCGGGCCCGGATCACCATCTTTTCGCTGGACGTGACGAACGCGGACTATCACTCGCTCGAAGGGACGCTGTCGAACATCGCCGATCTGACCGGCGGCACGTACGCCAAGACGCACATCTTCCCCGGCCTCGCGCTCGACCGCGTGCGGCGCGCCATCGCCGGCCGCTACGTGCTCGTCTTCCGGAAGCCCGAAGGCCCCCGCGGCGTGCACACCATCAACGTGCGCCTCGCGGGGAAGAAGGGGACCGTCTTCGTGCGCGGGTATTACGACGATTAGGGAAGTTGAGGGTCGAGAGTTGAGAGTTGAGAGTACTCGAGGAAGGTAAGAATCAGGGCCTGTAGATAAGGCCGGCGTAGCCGCGGATCGAATCGAACCGCGGCTCGCGGCTCCGCACGCGGGCGGCGCCCGCGTAGAGCGACAGCGAATCCGGAAGATCCAGAGGGATGAGGGATTCGAGACGCAGCTCGAGCCCCTCGAGGCGAACGGGCGCGGGGCGGCCGGCGCCCGAGGACCATGCCCGCCAGCGCTCCGCGTAGAAGAGAAGAGGCGAAGCCGACGCGGACAACTGTAGGCGGCCGCCCTCGAACCGGCTGCCGATCTGGGCCGCGAACGGCAGAGCGGGGCTGTCGATCCGGTTCGCGTCCGGCCCCGGGGGCAGAAGGGAGGAGGGCGCTCCGCCGACGGCGAAGAGGTCGAACCGCGTGGGGCTGCCGCCGGCCCCGCCCGCGCGCGCGTCGACGGAGAGCGTCGCACCGGCGGCCGAGCCGGACACCCGGAGCCCTCCCCAACCCGCCATCCACGAGGACCCGCCGGTGCGGCCGACGGTGCCGCCGCCCGCCGCCCCGATCGAGATGCCGCTCTTGCCGCGAAACCGCCGCCATTCTCCCTGCGCGCGGACGGCCCCGGTGACACGCCCGAAGGTCTCGCGTTCGTCGAGTGCCTCGAGGCGCGACGCCCCGACCGAGGCCTCCGCCCGGAGGCGCGCGGTAGGAAGAACGGCCTGCCAGGAGGCCGAGAGCGCGCCGCCTCGGCGCTCCGCGTCGAGGTCCGGGCGGGAGACGAGTCTCTGGGAGCCCGGCCTTTCGAGCGCGGAAAAGAATTGGAGGGAAAGATCGACCGGCAGGCCGGACCAGCGGAGCGCGGCGGTCGCTCCCCGCGGCCCCGCCGCGTTTCCGAAAGCGCCGGCCACGATCCAGTCGAGCCTCCCGATCACGTCACCCCCCTGCGCTCCGAACAGGTAGGAGGCGCCGTCCGGCCCACCGGTGAAGGAGGAAAACAGCCGTACGATCGACGTGCTCCCTGCGCGGTACGGCGAGGGAGGGCCGACCGGGGAGAGAGAGATCGGGCGAGATTCCGCCGCCGGCCTCGGGAGGATCGACGGCACCGCGACCGGCGGAGTCCTCACGGGAAGTTCGAGCCGGCGCAGATCGATGCCCTTCGCGGTCAGCTCCAGAAAGAAGAGCCCCCTGCCGTCCGGTTCGGGGGCCGCGGAAAATGCCCCGCCGGTGACGCGCGTCAGCGTGACGAATTCCCCGCTCTCCACGTCGGCGGAGACGATCTCCCAGATTCCCGAGGCGCCGCTGGCGATGTAGAGCGTGCGGCCGTCGCGCGACCATGCCGGCGCCCCGAAAACGTCTCCCGGCGACGGGATCTCGCGGATCGCCCCGCCCGGCGCGGCGGGCAGGATCGCCAGCCGCCAGCGCCCCTCGCGGTGCACCAGCGCGGCGATCGACGCGCCGTCCGGCGAGACGCGGGGATGACTCCAGACCTGCCACGGGTCCGCCGCGGGAGTCAGCGCGAGGGGCTCGACGCGGCCGGAGGCGATTTCCACCCGCACCAGCTCGGATATCCCGAATCGATTTCGCACCGCCACGGCGGCGGCGCCGTCGGGAACCGGGTCGGCATCGGACACGTCGGCGAGGCGCGTGACGCGCGTCACCCCGCCCGTCTCGGGCTCCCAGAGAAAGAGGTCCCGGTGCAACGCGCCGTCGGTCGAGGGCTCGCGTCTGCCAAACAGAACGCGCCGGCTCTGGGGCATCCAGCGCGGATCTTCGGGAGATCGGCCGTTTGACCGCGGAAGCTTCCAGCGGGGAGCCCGCGGTTCCGGCGATACTTTCTTATCGGCGACTTCGCCGGGATCGCGCAGAAGGGCTCGCTCCCGCGCCGCGCGGCTCTCCCGTGCCTCGATCTCCTTCGCGGTCGGCTCGATCGTCCAGACAGCGAGGTGGCTCTCCCCTCTCCGCGGCGACCTCCACGCGACAAGGCGCGTGCCGTCCGGGCTCACCTGCGGGGATCCCGTCGCGCCTTCGATCTCCTGCCATTTCTCCCCCTCGACGAGGCCGGCCGAGCGCAGCTCTCTTTCCTGCTCGACGGCGCTCGCCGTGGTCTCCGCCCGGAACCGGTCGTAAAGGTCGGACGGCGGCCGGCCGAACACCGCGCGAAACGCCGCGCCGAACCCGCCCCCCCGGCGCGAGGCCATGCGCTTCCACAGCCTCCGCAGGCTACCCTCGCCCTCGCTCGCCTCGAGCCATTCGAGGAAGCTCGAGCCCACGAGATAAGCCATCGATCCCCCGAGCCATCCCGACGATCCGTTCATCCCCTGGTACGAAGGGAGCTTTCCCTCGATCGCGAACTGGCGGAGGACCATGGCGCGGTATCCCGACCTCGGACGTCCCGATCCGGTCAGCGCGCCTTCCACGAGCGTGGCGTAGCCTTCCGCGAGCCAGCGCGGGGAGTTCCAGAACACCGGGCCGATGGGGACAGGCAGGAGCCGCCCGACCAGGCCCGGGCGGTTCCTCGGCCGCGTCAGGTGCACGATGTGAGCGAACTCGTGCGTGACGAGCAGCTCGGTCCAGTCGCGGAACTCCCCGAGGCCCGAGTCGGGGTCCGGCGGCGTGGCCCACAACTCGATCCGAGGACGATCCAGATACGGGTAGGCGATCCCGTTGGAATCGGCGGCCGGATCGGAGACGACGACGTCGATGCGGCGCGGCGGCGAGTAACCCACGTACTCGGAAACGCGGGGATAAACACCCTCGAGCGAGGACGCCGCGCGGGACGCCCAGCGCTCGAACGGGGCCGGGAAATGAACCCGGAAATGCGGCGTCTCGATCGTGCGCCACGCGCCCGAAGGCCGCTCCGCCAGCGCGGCCGCGGAAGCCGCCACGAGCAGGGTCACCCACCACAGGACACGCGAGAGCACGCCCGGCGAGGCTATCAATAAGGCGAGAGTTGAGCGTTGAGCGTGCGCCGAGCGTTGCGCTCTGAACTGGAACTGAAAACTGAGAACTGAAGAATAAACGGGCGGGCCGGCCATCCGGTCGCCGCCCGGGCTGACGGCGCGGGGAAGAGTCCCCGCTCAGACGACGCGGCGGCGGCCCGAAACGAGGTGAACGAGGAACGCGATTACGGCGAGGACGAGGACGAGATGAATCGCCCAGCTCGTCACGTGAAACGCCACGAGGCCCAGAAGCCACGCCACCAGCAGGATCACACCGAGTGTAAGCAACATGAGGAACCCCCCTTTCATGGTCTGAGAGAGCAGGTTCCATGCCCGTTTTATTCGTTTGGCGTTGAGCGTTCAGCGTTGAGCGTTCGGATTCACAGTCCCGGCCTGCCTCGGCACCCTCACCGTCGCCCAACGCCGTTCGCGGCGCCCGCCCACAGCCTTCTCCCTACTCCCGGCACAGTCTTCGCAATTGCCCCGGCACAGTCTTCGCAATTGCCCTGCGTTATGACCTCAAATCCGAAGCCGGTCGTTCTGCTCGTCGAGGATGACGACGACCTCAGAAACGCCGTCGCGGACGTTCTGCACGAAGAGGGCTATGAGCTGGCGCACGCGCGTCACGGGGAGGAGGCCCTGGCCATGCTCCGGCGGCGGCGAGGCTTCTGCGTGATCCTCCTGGACATGCGGATGCCCGTGATGGGCGGGATGGAGTTCCTGCGGGCGCAGATGCGGGACTCGAAGATTTCCTCCATTCCGGTGGTCGCTTTCTCGGCGGACGCCCGCGACCGCGAGGAGGCTCTGGCCCTGGGAATTTCGGGCTCCCTTTCCAAGCCGGTCGACATCCTGCAGCTCCTGGAGGCCGTCGCTTCGCTCTGCGGCGACCCGGACCGCCTCGAGCTGCCTCCGGAGCCCAGAGCGCAGGCCTGCTGAGCGTTTCCGCGGGCCGCAGGGCACGACAATTGCTTCGACGCGGGCTCCATGGACAATTCTGCGGCTAGGATTCCTCGGGGGCGGCTGCTCCTCGTCGAAGACGACGCGGAGCTCCGCCAGAGCCTCTCGGAGCTCCTGCGGGATTCCGGCTTCGACGTGGCGGTCGCGGAAAATGGCCTCGTCGCGTTGACGTATCTCGAGGATTCTCCCCCGCCCTGCCTCGTCCTGCTCGACCTGATGATGCCGGTGATGAACGGCTGGCAGTTCCGGGAAGCCCAGTCCCGCAACCACAAGATCTCCGAAATCCCCGTCGTCATCCTGACGGCGGACGGGCGCGCCGAGCTGAAGGCCGAGAGCCTCGGTGCCGCGGGTTACCTGCGCAAGCCGATCGAAGTCGAGCGGCTGCTGGGCATGCTCGCCGAGTACGAGTGCTGATCGGGCGGGAAGCGGTAGGCGGTAGGCGGGACTCCTGATTCTGATCGAAACACGCCTCCCTTTGGGCGTCCCGGCAAAACGCAATAGAGGTGCCAGCCGGCTTCGCGACTTCGTCTCCGCGCGCGAATAGTTTCGCGCCTTCTGTAATCGGACGGTCCGTCGTGTCGTCCGTTGAACAGGAGGTCGTCCCCGAAATGCCTCGCCCGAATCCCGCGGTCTTCGTCTTGAGCTGGGGCGCGGGCTCCCTCCTCCTCCATCTCTCGACGGCGCTCTCGACGGCGGGAAGCACGGTCATCGCCGCGATTCTCGCCGTCGCCGTCTCGCGCGCCGCGGCCCCTCGAGCTTTGAACAGCGCCTTCACGCGCACCGCCGAAGGAGCCGGCAATACGCAGACCGCGCCGGCGTCGCGCGAACTTCCTTCCTCGCCTCGCGCCCGAAGGGCCGGACCGCACGCGGTGTCCCCCGAGCGCCGCCAGCGCCGCTCCTCTCGCGACCGTGAGGACGCAAACGATTCCTCCTCCCTTCCCGAGGAGACGACCTAGAATCTCCGCATGAATCGCACGGGCGCGCGGCCGGCCGTCGGCCTGCTCGCCGCGCTCGCGCTCGTGAAGGGATTGCTGCACGCCGCCCTCAGCGGGCGGTACGGCTACTTTCGCGACGAGCTCTACTTCCTGGATTGCGGGCGGCACCTCGACTGGGGATACGTCGACCACGCGCCGATGATCGGCCTGTTCGCGCGCGGGGCTCTCGCGCTCGGCGGGTCCCTGCCCGCGCTTCGGATCTTTCCCGCGATCGCGGGCGCCGCGTTCGTCTTCCTGGCGGGTGCCATCGCGTTCCGCCTCGGGGGCGGACCTTTCGCGCAGGGCCTGACGGCGCTCGCGACTCTGGTGGCGCCCGTCTACCTCGGGACCGACAGCATTCTTTCGATGAACGCCTTCGAGCCGCTCTGCTGGATGGGGTGCCTTTACGTTCTCATCCGGATCGTGCAGACGGGCGACTCCAGGCTCTGGCTCCTGTTTGGCGTATTCGCCGGGCTCGGCCTCGAAAACAAACACTCGACCGCATTTTTCGGAATCGCGGTCGCCGTCGCGATCCTCGCGAGCCCGCAGCGGCGCGAGCTGGCGCGTCCGTGGATCTGGGCCGGAGGCGCGGTGGCGCTGCTCGTGTTCCTGCCCAACGCCCTCTGGCAGTGGCGGCACGACTTTCCCATTCTGGAGGACCTGCGAAACGTCGCGCGCAGCGGGAAAAACGTGGTGCTCGGGCCCGTCGAGTTCGTGACCCAGCAGATCGTCCTGATGCATCCTCTCCTCTTCCCGCTCTGGGTGGGAGGGCTCGTCTCTCTCTGCGCCGGACGCTTGAGGCGCTACCGGGTCCTGGGCTTCACCTACGTCGCGCTCTTCGGGCTTTTCTTCGCGATGAAGGCCAAGAACTATTACCTCGTGCCGATCTATCCGGCGCTTCTGGCCGCGGGCGCGGTCGCCTGGGAGGCCCGGCTCGCCGCGTGGCGGACGACGGCGGGAAGGCTCTGGCCAAAGGTGGCGACCGTCGCGCTCATCGCGGCCGGCGGACTCGTCACCGCGCCCCTCGTCCTGCCGATGCTCTCCCCGGAACGGTACGTCGCGTACCAGAAGGCTCTCGGCGTGACGCCTCCCAAGACGGAGGTCGGCCACCGCGGTGCGTTGCCGCAGATCTTCGGAGACCAGTTCGGCTGGCCCGAGCTCGTCGCGGACGTCGCCGCGATCCACGGCTCGCTGACGCCCGAGGAGCGAAAACGAACGACGATCTTCGCGAACAACTACGGCGAAGCGGGCGCCATCAACCTGTTCGGGCCGAAGTATGGCCTGCCGCGCGCCATCAGCGGCCATCAGACGTACTTTCTGTGGGGGCCGGGACACGCGCCGCACGACATCGTGATCGTCCTGCAGGACCGGCGGGAGCGGCTGGAGAAGCTTTGTGCAGCGGTGGAAAAACGAGGCGAACATTTCCATCCGTGGGGCATGGCAGAAGAGAACCGGCCGATCTATATCTGCCGCGGTCTGAAGATAGATTTTCCGACGCTGTGGCCGCAGGTGAAGAAGTGGAATTGAAAGCCGTCAGCTGTCAGCTGTCAGCTCTCAGCGCTCAGCTTTCAGATTTCAGCTCGGAGCAACACGAGGAGACGTCGGACCACCTGCGGGGCCCCGTCTCCGTGTGTGGCGGCGCGGTTACGAGCGCCTTCCCCCATAGGCCCGCTCAAGGCGAGCCGGTTTCACCTGACGGTCGCGGGCAGAGGTAGAAGGAGATGCCCAGGCAATCGGGGTGTCGCTGGCGATGGCCCGCGCATCGCCGGTCCCCTTCCGGGTTGGAAAGAACACCGCGGCGGGATGGGTTGTGACCTCCATGGGATCGCGGCGGACCTGGATACAAAAGAGCGCTCGATGGGCGGTCCTCGCGGCCGTTATTGCAGCCATCGCCGCGCCTTCGGCCGGGGCGGCGACGGCGGAGCCGCGGCCGATGGATCGCGTCGGCGGAGACCCCGGTCGCGTGCGGGTCACAACGGACCGCGAAGCGGTGGCTCGCTGCACGCTCGTCGGAGCAGGCCGGCGCCGGACGGACCGCAGCCTGGACGCGCTCCTGCGCGAAGCCGCGGAACAGGGAGCGGACGTGGTTCTCCTGCGCGCGCTTTCAGACAGCGCGATCGAAGGGGACTCCTATCGCTGCGGCACGCCCGCGTTCTCTCCGGCTGCGCCTGCAGGTGAACCGCGGCCGACCGCTCCCCCATCCCCATCCCCCGCGCCCGTCGCCGTTCCGGATCCGCGAAAGGCGGCCGTCCCGCCGAGGCGAGCGCCGCCCTCGCCCACCGCGGAGCACCGCGCTCTCCCGCAAGAGCGTCCGGCCGATCCCGCGCCGCCGGAAAGCGAGCGGCAGCGGCGGGCGCGCGCCGAGCTCGACATCCTCAAAGCCGCGGTCCGCGTCGTCGAAGACCGGTCCCTGATCGCCGGTTGCGAAAAGCGCGGAGAGAGCTCCTCCGAGGACGCGTCCGGGTGGGAGGACGCGTTCCGAGCCGGCGCCGTCGCCGTCAGCGCAAACCTGGTGCTCGTCCGCCGCGCGACCGGAGTTCCGGCCACCGCGGAATACTTCCGCTGCGGTCTTCCAGAGCGTCCGGCACGGAAACGCTGAGCGGCTCGCGGGGCGGCGCGGCCTGGCGGATCAGGGCCTTCAGGCCGGGCGAAGGGCGCTCGGCCGCAGGAGGCTCCGCACGAGACCGACGAACGTCAGCCCCCACGCGGCGAGGGCCACGAACACGAGGGTTCTCGGGATCCACACGAGAGGTCGGCCTGACGGCCATCGGCAACTCCCACGCGGAAGCGGATGAAATCCACGCCCGCGCGGTCGACGTGCTGGAACGGGAAACGCAAGCGGGGTTCAGCGGGAGTCCGCAGTAGATCGAGATCGCCGAGGCGTCTGCTCGCGCGCGCTGCACGAGCCCTTCCCTTTCCGTAAACTTCCCGAGACCCACCAGGAAACGGGGACCCTCGCGCCTCGCATGCTCCCTGGGCTCCGGTGCTACGATCCGGCGAGACAGCGAGGGACCCATGAATATTCGTCGCGCGTCCGCTCTGGCGTGGCTGATCCTGTGCGGTTCCGGAGTTCTTCTCGCTCAAACCACGGGCTCCCTCGCCGGCCGCGCACTGGACGAGTCCGGAGGAGTGCTCCCGGGCGTCACCGTCGAAGCGAAGAGCCCGGCGCTCCAGGGGACCCGCACCGCCGTGACGGACAGGTCCGGGCGTTACCGATTGACCGTCCTTCCGCCGGGTCTGTACCTGGTCGTTTTCAACCTCCCGGGCTTCGCGCCCGAGACGAAGTCCGGCGTGACGATCAGCCTCGGGAACGAGACTTCTTTGGACGCGCTGCTGCGGCCTTCTGCGACCGCGGAGGTGCTCGTCACCGGCGAGGCGCCGGTGGTGGACACGAGCTCGACGAGCCTCGGAACCAACCTGACCTCCCGGGCCGTCGAGACGCTGCCGACCGGCCGGAATTATTCGTCGGTGGTGCAGGTGGTGCCGGGAACGTCGTCGGACGCCGATCCGAAGAACCAGCAGCAGTCGACGATCACCGTGTACGGGTCCTCGGGCGCCGAGAACGCGTTCTACATCGACGGGATCAACACGACGGGAGTCGAGTACGGGTTCCAGGGCAAGGAGCTCAACTACGAGTTCATCCAGGAGATCAACGTCAAGACGGGCGGCTACGAGGCCGAGTTCGGCCGCTCGACCGGCGCCATCATCAACGTCATTACGAAGTCCGGGAGCAATGAGCTTCACGGAGACGGGTTCGGCTATCTCGACGTCAACGGGCTGCGCGCTTCCGCGAGGCCGGTCGTCTCGACGGGCGGCACCGTCACCGGGTTTCGCAAGGAGGACTATGGCGCGGACCTCGGCGGGTTCCTCTGGAAGGACCGCATCTGGTTCTTCGGCGCCTACGACCGGGTGCACAACACGACGGACAACGTCTTCGGAGATCTTGCGAGCCGCTCCACGAGCACGCGGAATCTCGGCTCCGGCAAGCTGACGTTCCGGCTCTCCGACAGTCACGCGGTGGTCCTGACCGCTTTCCAGGACCCTTCAACCGACTCGGGCGCCATCAACGACGCCAGTCACTCTTTGAACGGCGATCCCCTTACCTACGAGGGGCGGCAGGATCTCGGCGGCCGCGACTACGCCGCGCGCTACGACGGCGTCTTCGGTGCGCTCCTGACGGCGGCGGCGCAGGCGTCCCGTCACCAGGAGCGCAACACGGTGGGTCCCGCGACTGCCGCCGGCGATGCCATCCAGTTCCAGGACGCGGGCAACGACTTCTTTCAGACGGGCGGCTTCGGGCTGATCCAGGCGAAGAATTTCAAACGGACGGCCTTCGGCGGTTCTCTTTCCCCCTATTTCGGCAGCCACACG
>JBBRDK010000102.1:0-13075 GCA_038203955.1 Thermoanaerobaculia bacterium
ATGCCCTCCATCGACCGTGTCCGCGTCATCGCCCGCGACGGCGCCTCCGAGCTCGAGCGCGAGGACTCCGTCGCGGTCGAGGAGCCGCTCGAGATCCGTCTCCGTCTCGCCGGCGCCTCCCAGGCGGAGCCCTTCGTCACCACGATGCGGACTCCCGGACACGACGAGGAGCTCGCGGCGGGCCTCCTCTTCGCGGAAGGGGTCCTTCTCGCGCGGCCGGACCTGACGGACCTTTCCCGGCCCTCCGACCCTCGTATCGACCCCGAGCTCCGGGCCAACGTTCTCGTCGCCACCGTCTCGCCCGAGGCGCTCGGCCGCAGCGAGTCCCTCCGGCGCCGGACGGTGATGGGCTCCGCCTGCGGCGTGTGCGGCAAGACGTCGATCGACAATGTTCTCTCGGAGGATCGGGCGCCGATTTCGTCCTCTTTTCGACTCGATCCGGCAGTCCTCATCCGGCTGCCCGACCTCCTCCGGGCGGATCAATCGGTGTTCTCGCAGACCGGCGGCCTTCACGGAGCCGGCCTCTTCGACGCCTCGGGCGCCCTCGAGATCCTGCGTGAGGACATCGGACGGCACAACGCCGTGGACAAGGTCGTCGGCGCGGCGTGGCTCCGGTCCCGGCTGCCCCTGTCGGACCGCGTCCTCGTCGTCTCGGGCCGCGCCGGGTTCGAGATCGCGCAGAAGGCGGCCGCCGCCGGAATCCCCGTCCTCGCGTCCGTTTCGGCACCCTCCAGTCTGGCGGTCGAGCTCGCGGACGCGGCCGGGCTGACCCTGGTGGGCTTCCTGAGGGGGGACCGGTTCAACGTGTACGCGCACGCGAATCGGGTCGCCGCCGGCCGATGAGCCGGCCGCCGCGGGACTTTCTCAGTGGCTTCTCAAACTGCTTGACAATCTGCCCGCTCAGGTAGGGAATAGGCGGCGAAAAGAGGAAAACCCGTTTTCCCGCGAGGAGGCCTGAGATGGAGCTCACCCGCCGCGGTTTCTTGCAGGCGTCGGTCGTCGGTGGCACGGTCGCTCTCGGATTCGATGTTTCGGCCGCAAAAGCGGAGATGCGCGAATTCAAGATTTCGCGAACCACGGAAACCCGCAGCATCTGTCCGTACTGCGCGGTCTCCTGCGGGGTCATCATCCACACCCTCGGCGATCGGGCGAAGAACGTGAAGGCCTCTGTGGTCCACGTCGAGGGAGACCCCGACCATCCGATCAGCCGCGGGAGCCTGTGCCCGAAGGGCGCGACCCTGAAGGACGACATCATTCACGGAAATCGCCTGACGAAGCCGAAGATCCGCCGGCCGGGATCGGACAAATGGGAAGACATCTCCTGGGACGACGCGATCGCGAAGATCGCGCGGAACATCAAGACGACGCGCGACAAGTGCTTCGTCGCGACCAACGCCAAGGGCCAGACGGTCAACCGCAACCCGGGCATCGCGATGATCGGCGGTTGCACCGACACGAACGAGTTCAACTACCTCCAGTGGAAAGTCATCACGGCCCTGGGGGTGCCGTACCGGGACACGCAAGCCCGGGTTTGACACGGCCCCACGGTGGCCAGTCTGGCCGCCACGTTCGGACGCGGAGCGATGACGAATGGCTGGGTCGACATCAAGAACGCCGACGTCATCCTGGCGATGGGCGGAAATCCCGCCGAAAATCATCCCGTCGGGTTCAGGTGGTTCCTCGAGGCAAAGAAGACCCGCGGCGCCAAGATCGTCGCGGTCGACCCGCGGTTCACCCGCACGGCTTCGCAGGCGGATCTCTACGCGCCGATCCGGCCCGGGACCGACATCGCTTTCTTGAACGGCATGATCCGGTACGCGCTCGCGGACAAGAGCCGCTACCATGAGGACTACGTCCGGCTGCACACGAACGGGCCTTACCTGATCGGGGACGCCTACAAGTTCGAGGACGGGCTCTTCTCCGGGTTCGACGCCGCAAAGGGCGAGTACCAGAAGGAGGCGTGGGGCTACAACCCCGACGCGAAGACGAAAGCGTACGGGGTCGACCCGACGATGGAGAACCCCCGCTCCGTGTTCCAGCTCTTGAAGCAGCACGTCGATCGATACACCCCCGAGATGGTCGAGCGCATCTGCGGCACGCCGAAGGAGACCTTCCTGAAGGTGGCGCAGATCGTGACGTCCACCGGCAATGCGGCCCGCGTCGGAACGATCACCTACGCGCTCGGATGGACGCAGCATTCGACGGGCGTCCAGATGATTCGCGCGGCGGCGATCCTCCAGCTGCTGCTCGGCAACGTCGGCCGGCCCGGAGGGGGCGTCAACGCGTTCCGCGGCCACTCGAACATCCAGGGCGCAACCGACATGGCGGGAAACTTCGAGATTCTGCCCGGGTATCTCAAGACTCCGACGTCCGCGATGACGGACCTCAAGGGCTATCTGGACACGTCCACCCCGACGACCCTGAACAAGCAGGGCTGGGCGTCGATGAATTACTTCGTCAACTACCCCAAGTTCATGGTGTCGCTCTTGAAGGCCATGTACGGGAAGGAAGCGACGAAGGAAAACGACTTCGGTTACGCGTGGATGCCGAAAGTCGACGGCAACTACTCCTGGATGTACATGTTCGACGACATGTACCGCGGGTCTTCGATGCGCGCCGGCGGCAAGGAGCCTGGCCCGGAGGGGTTCATCACGTTCGGAATGAACCCGGTGGGGCTCGGACCGAATTCGAAGAAGATGATCGGCGCCCTCTCGAAGCTGAAGTGGATGGTCGTCGTCGAGAACCTGGAGACGGAGACCGCGCAGTTCTGGAAGGCACCGAAGGAGTACGAGGGCGGCGACCCCGCGAAGATCCAGACGGAAGTCTTCCTTCTGCCCGCCTCGTCGTTCGCGGAAAAGGACGGGACGTTTACCAACTCCGCCCGCTGGCTGCAATGGAAATGGAAGGCTCTCGACGCCCCGGGAGACGCGAAGGCGGACCAGGAGATCCTCGCGCGGATCTTCCTCGCCGTGCGCGACCTCTACAAGAAGGAGGGCGGCGCGCTTCCAGACCCGATCCTGAAGGCGTCCTGGGCCTACACGAACCCCGCCAACCCGGACCTCGGCGACGTTCTCAAGGAGATCAACGGCCGCGCCCTGACCGACATCCCGGACCCGAAGGACGCGACCAAGATGCTCCGGACAGCCGGGCAGCAGGTCGACGGGTTCGGCCAGCTGCAGGACGACGGCTCGACGATGTGCGGCAACTGGCTGCACTCCGGCTGCTTCACCGAAGCGGGGAACAACGCGCAGAGGCGCGTCACGGCGGATCCGACGGGACTCGGCATGTACCACAACTGGGGATTCTCGTGGCCGGCGAACCGGCGGATCATGTACAACCGGGCCTCGGCCGACGCGGACGGGAAGCCGTGGGATCCGAAGCGGATCGGCATCCAGTGGAACGGCGAGAAATGGGTCGGCGACGTGCCCGACATGAAGCCCGACGCTCCTCCGGGAACGTTCGGCGCGTTCATCATGCTTCCGGAAGGCGTCGGCCGGCTCTACTCCCCCGTCTTGAACGACGGACCGTTTCCGGAGCATTACGAGGCGATCGAGGCTCCGGTCAAGAACGCCTTGCACCCCAACGTCACGTCGAGCCCGGTGTCCAAGCGGTTCTCGACGGACCACGACAAGTACGGCACCGTGGACAAGTTCCCGATCGTCTGCACCACGTACCGCCTGACGGAGCACTTCCACTACTGGACGCAGCACCATTTGAACGGCCGGCTGAACGAGATCCAGCCCGGCTTCTTCGTCGAGATTCCGGAGGGCCTCGCGAAGGAGAGGGGCATCGCCAACGGCTCGCAGGTCAAGGTCTCCTCCGCGCGGGGCGCGATCCAGGGCGTCGCGATGGTGACGAACCGGCTCACGCCCCTGAAGATCGACGGCAAGCAGACCTGGCAGATCGGCTTTCCCATCCACTGGGGGTTCGGCGCCGCCGAGGGACACCGGGGTCCTCTCGCGAACATGCTGACGCCGTCCGCGATGGACCCGAACACGTGGACCCCCGAGTACAAGGCCTTCCTCGTCCAGATCGAGAAAGCGTAGGGGGCGCGCCATGGTGATGCAAAGCCTCGAAATCCGCCGCTCGTCCGCTTCGGTCTGGGGAATCCCGTCCGGAATCCGGACCCTTCCCACCGTCTCCAAGTACATCGACACCAGCACGTGCATCGGGTGCAAGGCCTGCGAGGTGGCCTGCCAGGAATGGAACGACCTGCGCCCGGTCCAGACGGCGCAGGTCGGCACGTATCAGACGATGCCGACGCTTCACCCGGAGTTCTGGAACCTGATCCGCTTCAACGAACAGAACTTCGACGGCGGAATCGCATGGATCATGCGCAAGGACCAGTGCATGCACTGCGACGACCCGGGATGTCTCGCGGCGTGCCCGGCTCCCGGCGCGATCGTCCAGTACGCCAACGGAATCGTCGACGTCAATCAGGATCTCTGCATCGGGTGCGGGTACTGCGAAAGCGGCTGTCCCTTCGACGTGCCGAAGTTCCACGCGACGACCGGCAAGATGGCCAAATGCACGCTGTGCGTGGACCGCACGACGGTCGGCCTGGAGCCGGCCTGCGTGAAGGCCTGCCCGACCGGATGCCTGCAGTTTGGAACCAAGGACGACATGGTCGCGCTCGGCAACCAGCGCGTCTCCCAGCTGAAGGCGGGCGGACTCAAGAACGCCGTGCTCTACAACCCCGCCGGTGTCGGCGGGACGGGCGTCGTCACCGTCCTGGCGCACGGGGATCATCTCGACTGGTACAGCCTGCCGAGCGACCCGCACGTCCCGATCCTGACGCGCCTCTGGAAGCATGTCGTCCGGCCGCTCGGGATGGTCGCGATCGCAGGGGCCGTCATCGGCGCCTTCGGCCACTTCACGAAATTCGGGCGCAAGGAAGTGCCGGGCTCCGCCGATTCCGGCGTCCAGCCTCCGCCCGCCTGACAGGAACATAGGGGGAATCATGAGCGCGACTCCCACCGCCCGGCATCGGCCAGTGGACCTCGCCGTCGTCGCCGGACGCGACCAAGAGAACCTCATCGTCGGCAACGAAATCGTCCGGCACCGGCGCGCCTCGCGCCTGATTCACTGGTCGGTCTCGTTGACCTTTTTCGTCTGCCTGTTCTCCGGAATGCCGATCTGGTCCCCGATCTTCGGCTGGATGGCGGCCTTCTTCGGAGGCCTGTCGGCCGCGCGGGTGGTGCACCCCTGGGCGGGCATTGCCTTTTTCCTCTTTTCCGCGGTGATGTTCTTCCACTGGCTCGGCGAAATGCGCTTTCTTCCCTCCGAAAGAGGCTGGCTCGGACCGAAAGCGCTCGAGTACATGCGGTACGAAGGGGATGATTCCGAGGTCGGGAAGTACAACGGCGGCCAGAAGCTGTTCTTCTTCGCAACGGCCTTAGGCGCGCTGGGCCTGCTCGTCTCGGGCCTCCTCATGTGGTGGCCGAGCGCATTCCCCCGGGTGGTGCTCCAGCTTTCTTACCTG
This sequence comes from Thermoanaerobaculia bacterium, assembly GCA_038203955.1. Taxonomy (GTDB): domain Bacteria; phylum Acidobacteriota; class Thermoanaerobaculia; order UBA5066; family Gp7-AA6; genus JALYUA01. The sequence goes on from JBBRDK010000102.1 coordinate 5,483, forward strand.
ATTCACGACATCACGTTCATCTTCTTCGCGATCGCGATCGTGTTCCACATCTACCTCGGCACGGCCGCTGAGCCGGGCACGTTCGGGGCAATGACCCGCGGCACGGTGACGCGCGGGTGGGCGCGGCTCCACCATCCGCGCTGGTTCCGCGACGTCACCGGTGACGACGGCTCCCGCCGCGGCTGAGAAAAGCGTCGGCGAAGCGTTCGAGCGGCGCGCGCAGCGCGCTCTGCTGCTGGCGTCGGAATCCGCCGCGGCACGCGAGCCGCTTCTCTTCGCCGCCGCCCTCTGCCGGGCGCAGGGGGAAGCGGCGTCTGCCTGTGCGAGCCTTGTCCTGACGGGCTCGCTCGAAAGCGACTTTCCTGCGATCGAGCCCCGGGTCCGGGACGTGTTTCGCGCCGCGGCGGCGCACGGGCCGGGGGCCCTGGTCGAAGAAGCCCGCACGCGCTCGGAAGAGGACTCCGGCGTCGTCTCGGCGCGGCTTCTCGTTTTCTGGAACGGCGATCGCAAGGCGGCGGAGGATTACCTCTCCCGCGCGGCGCTGCGTCCCTACGCGGAGGTTCTCCGTTCCCGCCGCACGCCTCCCGACCGGATCCACCGGCAGGGCCACTGTCCGGCATGCGGGGGCCCGCCGGCCATCGCGTCCCGACGCGACGGATCGGAGCTCGAAGGAGCGAAGAGGCGACTCCACTGCGCGCTCTGCGGAGAGGAGTGGACGGTCAACCGCATCCAGTGTCCGGCCTGCTTCGAGGAGGATCCGGCGAAGCTCCCCTCGTTCCAGGCCGACCGACATCCCGCCGTCCGAATCGAGGCGTGCGACACGTGTCGGAGATACGTCAAATCGATCGACCTCTCGCTCGACGCGCGCCCGATCCCCGAAGTCGATGACCTCGTCTCCATCTCGCTCGACCTCTGGGCCGCAGAGCAGGGCTACGCGCGAATCGAGCCCGGCCTCGCCGGCCTCTAGGAGACTGTCCGAGTAATGTCCGTCGCGAGCACGACGAGGCCGCAGCGAGAGCGGGAGCGCAGGACAGATTTTTCGCGTGGGACCTTGCGGCCCCGGGCGAAGTCCCCTGCCGAGAATCAGACCGAGCATTCCGGTCGCAGCAAGAGCATCGCCGCTGCGCAGCAGGAGATTACTCGGACGGGGTCCTAGTGCCGGAGCCCGCGGCCACGCTCCTCGCCGACGCCCAGCGGGCGCTCCGCAGCCGATTCGACGATTTCCAGGGGGCCTTCGGCCGACGCGACGAGATCGCCGCCCGCGTGGCGCTCGCCGATTTCCACGCGCGGCTGCGGGAATGGACCGCCGCCCTCGAGGCGGGCCTCCTGCCCGCGCTGGCCGCCGCTTCCACCCCGCGCCGCGATCTCCAGCGGGAGCTCTCGCTCGACTTCGTGCAGCAGCGCGAGCTCACGCGCTACCTGATCGAACAGATCTCGGATCGCGCGCCGCTTTCGGACATCCTCGGGCTGATCCAGAACCTCGACCGGCGGCTCTCCGCGCACGCGCAGCAGATGGATTCCGTCTACGGGGCCGCCGCCGCGGCCGTTCTCGGTCCGGAAGCCTGGGAGACCCTGCGAAGGGCCTGTCCCGAGCCCTGACGCGAACTGAAAACTGAGAACTGAGAGCTGAGAGCTGAGAGCTGAGAGCTGACGACTATCCCAGCTGATTGAACTCCATGTCCGAGCCGGTGTCGCGAGGGAGCAGCGTGCGATAGGCGCTCTGGAGCCTGTCCGAAGACCATCCCAGGAAGACGCCTTCCCCCCGGAAGAGGGAAACCGTCGGCGAGATCTCGATCAACGAAATCGTGCCTTCCCCCTGCGCGGTCGCGGCAATCAGCTGCCAGGCCGACCGGGTCGTCAGGTTCTCGCGCGTGCGGATGTGCACGCGCTCCAGGGAGACGAAGCGGGGATCCGTCAGGCCGCCCAGCGGATCGGGCGGCGTGGGATGACGCTCGCCGGGCTTCTGCCTGGATTCATCCACCACGGGTGTGCATCTCCAGATGGGGGTCCCGTCGAAGCTCTCCGGGCGCGATGAGCGGCGTGCGCGCGGGGATCGCGAGCCGTTGCTCCGCGCCGCGGTCCGCCCGTTCGAGCCAGGCCGATCGAAGAAGCGATGTCATTTCCTCCATCGAGGCTCCTTCCCGCAGCGGGCCGCGCAGGTCCATTCCGCGCGTAGCGTACAGGCAGAGATACCAGAGGCCATCCGCCGTCAGGCGGCTGCGATCGCAGGCGCGGCAGAAAGGCGCGGTCGTCGACGCGATGACGCCGAAGACGGTGCCGTCCGGCAGGCGAAAGCGCTCGGCCGGCGCCGAGCTCTCTTCCCGCAGAGGCTCGATGGCCCCGTATCGGGCTTCCAGGCGGAGGAGAATCCGGGCGCGGGAGAAGACTTTCTCGCGAGACCAGAGCGTCGCGCCCCCGACGTCCATGTACTCGATGAAGCGAACCTCCGCGCCGATGGCCCTGCCGTACTCGAGCAGCGGCACGAGCTCGTCGTCGTTGACGCCCCGCATGACGACGGCGTCGATCTTCAAGGATGGAAAGCCTGCAGCCGAAGCGGCCGCGATGCCGGCCAGAACGCGCGCATGGGCGTCGGAACGGGTCAGCGCGAGAAAACGTTCCGGCTGCATCGTGTCGAGGCTCACCGTCAGCCGGTGAAGCCCGGCGGCCCGGAGTCCGGCGGCCTCCTCCTCCAGCAGAACACCGTTGGTCGTCATGGCCAGGTCGCGAATCGCGGGGTTCCCGGCGAGCAGCTCGATGAGCCGGGGTAGATTGCGCCGGACGAGAGGCTCTCCGCCCGTCAGCCGCACGCGATCGACGCCGATCGACGTGAACGCCTCCACGAGGCGGCCGATTTCCTCGAAGTCGAGCACGTCCTGGCGAGGCAGCCAGACGTAGTCCCGCTCCGGCATGCAGTACTGACACCGGAGGTTGCAGCGATCCGTCACGGAAACCCGAAGGTTGCGCAGCGGGCGGCCGAGGAGGTCCCGGGGAGAAACGGCTGGCACGGTCGGGATTCTATTCTTTTGAGACGGAAGGCGGTAGGCGGCAGTCGGGAGGGGGCGCAAGCCGGGGAGGAGAGGACGGGAAACGATCGCTCCCGAAGGATCGGGGGCTTTTCTCACGTCCGGCTTCCCGAGAGTCCGACCCGCAGATGGATCGGCCAAGTCGCGCGTCGACGTCGCGCGGGGTCACCCCACGCCGCCACGAGCTCGGGCTCGATCCGGGAAAGAGGGTCTTCCCCGACGGACGCGGCGTAGCGGCGGGTGGCCGACCATGTGCGGAGATACCCCCGCAGGTCGGACAGATCCCAGAGCTTCTCCATCACGAAGACGGGTGCTGAGATCTCCCGGAAAGGGAACTCGATCGCGGCGTAGCCGGCGTCGACGAGGCGGCGCTCCGGAGGCCAGAACGGTCCGACGATCTCGCCGGCGAGGCGCCGGACGGCGGCATCCACTCCGGGGTCGATGCGAAGAAGGTCGTACGCCCAGACCGCGATGACGCCTTCCGGCGCGAGCACCCTGCGGGCCTCCTCCCAGAAGCGCGGCCTGTCGAACCAGTGGAGGGCCTGCGCCACCGTGAGGAGGTCGGCGGCGCCGTCGGGAAGGGCGGACGCCTCCGCGCTCGCCACGCGATAGTCGACGCGCGGATGAGCCACCGCCTGCGCGATCTGTCCGGCGCTGGCATCCGTCGCGACCACCCGGCCAAACCGATCCGCGAGAGCCCGGGCCGCCTGGCCGTTCCCGGTCGCGCAGTCCCACGCCAGGCGGCGCGCGGGAGAAATTCCGGCGAGGTAGTCGAAGAGAGCTACCGGATAGTCCGGGCGGAAGCGCGCGTAGTCGGCGGCGTGCGTCGAGAAGTGATCGCGAAACGAGATCGATGGCTCTCCGTCAACCATCCGCTCGAACCTCAGACGATGAGCCGCGACGGATCTCGAAAAGGAACACGGACAAGAAAAGCGCCCTCGAATCCCGAGTCTATAATCCAGAGGTGGCCGTCCTGGACCCCGGGAGCTCGTTTCCTTCCGTCTCTCTGCGCGGCGCGGACGGCCGGCCGGCGGTCATCCCCGGGGGAGAAACGCTCTGGGCGTTTTTCAAGACGACCTGCCCGACCTGCGAGCTGATGTGGCCCTATCTCGATCGGCTCGCGGAACGTTTCAACGGCGGCGCAAGCGTGATCGCAGTCTCCCAGGACGAAGTCGCGGAGACGCAGTCGTTCAACGAACGGCTCGGAGTTCGGATTCCCACTCTCTACGACGGGCCGCCGTGGAAGGCCTCGGAGGCCCTGGGCCTGAGCAACGTGCCGACCCTTCTCCTCGTCGACGGCGAGGGGAGAATTCGCGAGACGATCGAGGGGTTTCAGAAGGCGAAAATGGAAGAGCTCGCCGGGCACTTCACGGACCGCAGGGCCTCAGGCGGACCGGCGGAGAGCCTCTTCCGCCCGGGGGAGTCCGTTCCGGCGCTCCGGCCGGGCTGATCGTCCAGGAACGCCGGCAGTTAGCCGAGCGGGAAAGGTTTCAGGTACCAGGTGGAAAAAAAGAAGCCAGCAACCGTCGGAGACCTTCGGGCGAGCGGCTATCGCTCTCGCGGGGTCAAGGACGAGCTCCGCGAGAATCTGCGGTCGGCCCTCGCTCGCGGGGAAAACCCCTTCGAAGGGATCTACGGCTACGAACGAACGGTTCTGCCGTCCCTCTACAACGCGGTCCTGTCCCGGCACGATCTGCTCCTCCTCGGCCTGCGCGGCCAGGCCAAGACCCGCCTCCTCCGGATGCTGGTGCGGCTGCTCGACCCGGAGATTCCCGTTCTCGCGGGCAGCGAACTGAACGAGGATCCCTTCCTGCCGATCACCAAGTACGGCCGCCGCCTCCTGGCGGAAAAAGGCGAGGCGGCTGCCGTCGAATGGCTGCCGCGAGCGGAGCGTTATCGGGAAAAACTCGCGACGCCCGACGTCACGATCGCGGACCTGATCGGCGACGTCGATCCGATCAAAGCGGCCACCGAGCGCCGATCGTACTCGGATGAAGAGGTCATCCACTACGGAATCGTGCCGCGGACCAATCGCGGGATCTTCGCGATCAACGAGCTTCCCGACCTCCAGCCGCGCATTCAGGTCGGGCTCCTGAACATCCTGGAGGAGCGCGACCTTCAGATCCGCGGCTTTCCGATCCGCATACCACTCGACATCCTTCTCGTCTTCTCGGCGAACCCGGAGGACTACACCAACCGGGGCAACATCATCACGCCGCTGAAGGACCGCATCTCGTCGCAGATCCTGACGCACTACCCCGACGACGTGAAAACGGCGGCGAAGATCACCGCGCAGGAGGCCTGGACGGAGCGCGAGGGAGAGCCGCGGATCGAGGTGCCCGATTTTTTCCGCCAGTTGATCGAAGAGATAGCGTTCGTGGCGCGGCAGAGCGAGTTCGTGGACCAGTCGTCGGGGGTGTCCGCGCGCATGCCGATCTCGGCGATCGAGATCCTGGCGTCCAACCTCGAACGCCGCGGTCTCCGGCACGCCGAAAAGAGAGTATCGCCGCGCCTGTGCGACCTTCCCGCCTGCCTCCCCGCCATCACGGGCAAGGTCGAGATGGTCTACGAAGGCGAGCAGCAGGGCGCGGAGGTCGTGGCCAAGAAGCTGATCGCGACCGCGGTCAAGAAGCTGTTCGACGCTAAATTCCCGGCGCCGGACGCGGGCCGGCCGTCTCAGCGCAAGCGCGAGGAGCCGGACGACCTCCTCGAGGAAGCGACTACGCGCCGCGGCCGGAGCGCGCCCGCTCCGGAGAAGATCCACCCGCTCTACGAGCCCATCGCGGAATGGTTCGCGAACGGCGGCAAGGTGACCGTCTCCGACGACACGCCCTTTTCAGAGCACCTCGCCTCACTAGACGCCGTGCCAGGACTGCGCAAGGCGGTCGAAGAGCGCTTCGCGCCCGCGTCTCCGGAAGAGCTCGCGGTCGGGATGGAGCTCGTACTCGAAGGACTGACGTCGCACCTGAAGATAGCGCGGGAAGATCTCGACTCGCGTGTCTCGTACGCCGAGATGTTGAAGTTCAATCTGGTGCGGGCGAGGAGCAATTAGTTGTCAGATAACTCGTCGCCCTCCTTTCGTTCCCGCGTTCTCTCCGGGGAGCCTCTGCTCGGCTGCTTCCTGACCTGGCCGGTTCAAGGATTGCCGGAGGTCCTGGGGCTCGCCGGCTTCGACTTCATCGTGATCGACGCCGAGCACGGGTTCTTCTCGATCGAGTCGATCGAATCTATGGTCCGCGCCTGCGACGGGGCGGGGCTGCCCGCGATCGTTCGCGTCCCCTCCTGCCCCGCGGCGGAGACCGCCCGTTCCTTAGACGCGGGGGCCGAGGGCATCGTCTATCCGCGCGCCGAGAACGCGGCCGGTGTTCGCGACGGCATCGAGGCCGCAAAATATCCGCCGGAGGGCAAACGAGGCCTCGCAGGCGTCCGCGCAAACCGGTACGGCACGGTGGCGTTGGACTCCTACGTGCGCACCGCGAACAAGACCACGCTCATGGTCGTTCAGATCGAGACCGCCGGCGCCCTGACCGACCTCGAGGCCATCTCCGGCGTCCCCGGCGTCGATGTCCTGTATGTCGGACCGAACGACCTGACTCAGGCTCTGGGCATTCCGGGCCAGTACGCGGACGCACGCTACCGCGGCGAGCTCGCCAGGATCGCCGGATCCGCGCACGCGGCAGGACGCGCGGCTGGAATCATGCTGGCCAGGGCCGACCAGATCCCTGCGCTTCGAGAAATGGGATACACCTTCTTCACGATGAGTGACCGGACCCTAATCGTGGAATCCGCCAGGGCGTGGCGGGCCGCTCTCAGCGCGGAACCCGTGCGCGCGGTCTGACTGACAAACTGAAAATAGCTGATCCATGCGCTACCGCTATTCCGAATACCCCGTCGATCTCCTCCGCGGCCTGCTGACATACCAGGAGCTGGTCAAGCTCTTCCTCCAGCTCGTGCTCCAGACCGGCGGCGACGTCGAAGAGGCGCTTCAGTGGATGAAGTACCTCCAGGAGCGCGGCATGATCGACGAGGGGATAGACCTCGAGGCGTTCCGCAAGGAGCTCGAGAAGAGCGAGATCGTCGAGGACCGGGGCGGAAAGCTCTCTCTGTCCGCGGCCGGCGAGAGGCGGATCCGGCGGTCGGCGCTCGAAGAGATCTTCACGTCGCTTTCGAAGTCCGGTCCCGGGTATCACGCCATCCCGCGCGCGGGCGGCGGCGGCGAGCTCCTTCCCGAGACCCGCGGGTACGAATTCGGCGACAACCCGACGGCGATCGACGGCGTCCGCACGATCGGCAACGCCGTGCGCCGCGACGCGGAGGAGATCGCGTTGAAGCCCGAGGATTTCGAAGTCCACGAGGAAGAGCACCTGACATCGTGCGCGACGGTGCTGGCGATCGACATCTCCCACTCCATGATCCTCTACGGAGAGGACCGGTTCACCCCGGCGAAGAAGGTCGCGCTGGCCCTCGTTGAGCTGATCCAGTCGAAGTATCCCAAGGACTCGATCGACGTCATCCTTTTCGGCGACGACGCGAAACGGGTCCCAATCTCGGAAATCTCGAAAACGATGGT